>NC_009380.1:2744116-3049018 GCF_000016425.1 Salinispora tropica CNB-440
GCGTGCTGCTGCTGGGGCTCTTCGTCCGCTGGGAGCAGCGGGTCGCCCACCCGATGCTGGACATGCACTTCTTCCGGAACCGCCGCTTCGTCGGCGCGGTCTGCGGCGTGGTGCTGATCACTTTTGGCGCCACCGGCGCGCTCTTCCTTCTCACCCAGCACCTGCAGTTCGTCCGCGGCTACCCCGCCTGGGAGGCCGGGCTACGGATGGTGCCGTTCGCGCTCTCCATCGTGGTGCTCAACGTTGCCGGCGTCGCCACGCTGGCGATCCGCCGGCTCGGGCTGCCCGCCGCCATCGCCACCGGAATGACCCTGCTCGCCGGCGGGCTGGCGCTGGTTACGCACGTCCCCTCCGAGGGCTACGGCACGCTACTGGCCGGGCTGCTCATCATGGGTACGGGCTGCGCGCTGGCGAACCCGGCCATCGTTGAGGCGGTGATGAGCGCGATCCCCACGGACAAGGCTGGCGCCGGGGCCGGCGTTGACGGCACCATGACCGAGGTTGGCAGCAGTCTCGGCATCGCCGTGCTGGGTGCGGTGCTCAACGCCCGCTTCGCCGCGCTGCTGCCCGCCGCACTGGCCGGCGCCGGCTCGTTCCCCGCGGCCCTGGCCGCGGCGGGCCCGGACCGGGAGGCGGTCACCGCCGCCTTCGCCGACGCGTTGCGCACCGGTCAGACGGTGGGGGCGGTGGCCGTCCTGGTCGGCGGCCTCGTCGCCGCCGCGCTGTTGCACCGCGCCGACCGCATCTCCGCCCGGAGTTGAGCATCCGCTGCCGACGTGGTTGGGCTCTGGGTTCACGCAACGTTTCCAATATGTCCACTATGATCGAGATCGCCCCGTCGTCGGCACCCGGGCCGGATCAGATCGACCATAGATTCAGCGGATGGTTCACCCGAAGCGTCGGGCTGTCCACCCGCTTGATCATTCCCCCGTGGGTGGTGTCCCACACGGCCGGGGCAGCGGGCCCCGCTCTGCTGACCTTGCTGATCCTCGACGGGGGGCGCATGGTTGGGTCGCGCTGGCGCCGCAGCGCCCTCCTGTTCCGGCTGGCAGCGGGTAGGCCAGCTCGACAGGACACCGAACCGCCGGGCGGGCGGGGCGCTGGTCAGACCTTGAGAAGGTCCACGTCGTACCGCGCGATCGACCCGTCACGAGAGGCAAGCGTCATTCCTTCCACGGCTGCCTGCGCCACCAGCATCCGGTCGAAGGGATCGCGGTGATGAGGTGGGAGGCGCCCCGCGGCGATCGCGTGGGCGTGCGTCACCGGCAGTTCCTGAAAGCCCATGCCTCGGACCCGCTCCGCGAGGTCGGACGGACCGGCGAGCTTCCCCGCCGCCTGCTTGATGGTGATCTCCCAAAGGGTGACCGGAGAAAGGAAGATATCCGGGTCGTGACGAAGCCGATCAAGGAATGCCGGGTCCAGGTTCGCATCACCGGTGATGGCCCAGAGCGCGACGTGGGTATCCAGTAACAGGCTCATGCGCCGACGCCGAAGGTGTCGGCGATATCGTCATTGGTCTGCGGCGAGTCCCATTCACCGGAGAGGTCCAGCTGCCCCGCGAGGGAGCCGATCGCGGTGCGGTTGACCCGGCGCACCAACGGCACGACTTTCGCTACCGGGGTGCCCGCCCGGTCGATGAAGACCTCCTCACCGCCTTCCACCCGCTCGATGATGCGCGACAGGTGAGTCTTGGCGTCATGCATGTTGTAGTGCACAGCTTCGGTCACGACGGCCACCTCCCAGGTTAGCTAACACCTTAGCCGACAGTGCCGGACCGCTTCGCTGATCGGGAAGCAGTCCGGGCGACGCCCAGCACGCTACAAATATGAGTAGCCACCAGTTCGTACATGCTCACCTGCCCGTAGTGGAGCTGCTACACGGGGAGGAGTTGCCACAGTTGGCCAGAGTGCAGGCCCCGGGCCTTGAAGAAGTTGCTGGAGCCCGTGTGCCCGATGGTCGTTTGGAGGACTCCCGGTTGAACGCCAACCGGAAGGTCAGGGTGTGGGTGCCCGAGGTGACCCACCAGGCAGCCTGCCGCGCCCCTTTACATGTGTTAACTGCGCGACGCCAGTTTCGAAAAAATTAACAGCACAGCAGCGAGGTGCGTCGATTAATACCGCAACCGCCGCTCGCCACACGGCAACCCCACCCGCCGGCAACACCGGGGGCGTCGCGGTCCGACTGGACGGGGCGCGACCGGGGCACGAGCGCGGCACCAACACGGGGGCGAGACATCACCCCCACCGCGACTCGTTACCTACCTGTTACTTCCTCACAACGGTGAGAGCCAATATGTTGTAGCTTACAACAATCGATGGGAGCGTTCTCACCCACCCGGCCGGGACCACCGCTCACCACCGGTGGCGGACGCCCCCACCACCCACCACGAGCCGACGGCGCGCGGTCGATCCACCCTGCCCGCGCCCCTATCCCCCACCACAGGAGGCACCGTGCATCCCGAACCCGAACGTCGGCGGGGCGGCTTCCGTACCCGGACCGCCGCCCTGCTCGCCCTCACCCTTACCGCATCCCTTCTGGTCCTGCCCGGGGCCGCGCAGGCCCTGCCGGACCCGGGCACGGCCACCGACACCGCCGTCGTGCCGCCGTCGGCCGGTGCCGTGCAGACCGTCGAGGACTACGAGGACGGCGTCCCACCCGAGGTTCTGCTCTTCGCCTCCAGCGAACCCGAGCGGCCCGAGGTGGGCACCGTCGCAAGCGACGACCGACCCGGCGCGGGCGGAGACAACGATGCCTTCTCCGTCCGGTACGACATCGACGGCTGGGGTGGCTTCACCCACAACTTCATCGCCCCGGACGGCCACCAGGACTGGCGGGCGTACGACGGTTTCTCGTTCTGGGTGAAGGGGGACGGCAGCGGCCGGCAGGTCCAGTTCGAGATCAAGGACGGCGGCGAGCACGGTGAGGCGTCGGAGCTGTGGGAGTCGTTCTTCATCGACGACTCCACGGGCTGGAAACAGATCCGGACGGTCTTCCCCGACTTCGTCTGGCGCACCAGCTACCAGCCGGCGGACGGTCCCAAGGACAAGGAGCTACAGCTCGACCGGATGTGGGGGTTCGCGGTCAACCTGCCGCAGGGCACCGGTGAACTGCACTTCGACCAGGTGGAGCTTTTCACCAACGTGGCGACGGTCGCCGACTTCGAGGCCCCGCAGCCCCAGCTCAACCCGCCGGCCGGGCAGCCCGGCGTCATCACCTTCAGCGGCGACGACTCCCGCATCCCGGAGCTGAGCTACGTCGACGCCTCCCGCGACGGCACGCCCGCCGACAACCAGGCCCTGGCCGTGGCCGTCGACACCACCACCAGCTGGGCCGGCTTCGCGCACAACCTGAGCTTCGACACCGAGCCGCAGGACTGGAGCAGCTTCGGCGGGTTCCGGTTCTGGTACTTCAGCTCGCTGACCGTGCCACCGGCCGCGCCCGGCGCCGGCCGCCGAATCGACGTGGAGATCAAGGACGGCGGGACGGACGTCGACCACAGCGAACTCTGGATCACCAGCTTCACCGAGGACTGGGTCGGCTGGCACTTGGTCGAGCTTCCGTTCTCGCAGTTCACGTACCGCACCGACTATCAACCCATCGGCGGCATCAACCAGGAACTGGACCTCGACCAGATGTGGGGCTACGCGATGCAGCCCCGCTCCGGATACGCCGACACCTTCCGCATCGACGACGTTGAGGTCTACGGCGTTCCGCAGGTGGGGCCGACGGTACGGGTGGACGCCGACCCGGCGGTCAGCCTGCTCGACGAGGGCGAGTCGACCACCGTCACGGTTCGGCTCACCAACACCGATGACGCACCGCTGGACAACGAGGTGACCCTGCGATACGCCACCGGCGCCGGCTCGGCCACCGCCGGCGAGGACTACGAGCCGGTCGAGGGAGAGTTCGTCTTCCCCGCCGGCACCGCCTCCGGAACCACTCGGCAGATCACCGTTCAGACCCTCTCCGACGAGCAGGCGGAAACAGCGGAGACCATCCCGCTGACGCTGACCGGCAGCGGCCTCGCCGTCCCCGAGGACCCACCGAACATCGTGCTCAACGCGCACGGCCTGCCGTACCTGGACGCCTCCCGGCCGGTTGACGAGCGGGTCGCCGACCTGCTCGGGCGGATGTCGGTCGAGGAGAAGGTCGGCCAGATGACCCAGGCCGAGCGGAACGCCCTCGACTCGCCGAACGACCTGGCCACCTGGCGACTCGGCTCGCTGCTCTCCGGCGGTGGCTCGACGCCCACCCCGAACACCCCGGAGTCCTGGGCGGACATGGTGGACGGCTACCAGACACGCACGTTGCAGACCCGACTACAGATCCCGCTGCTCTACGGCGTCGACGCGGTGCACGGCCACAGCAACGTCCAGGGCACGACGATCTTCCCGCACAACATCGGGCTCGGCGCGGCTCGTGACCCGGAGCTGATCGAACGCGTCGGACACATCACCGCCGAGGAGACCCGAGCGACCGGACCACAGTGGTCGTTCGCACCCTGCGCCTGCGTGGCCCGTGACGACCGGTGGGGGCGCACCTACGAGGCGTACGGGGAGGACCCGGCGCTGGTGATCGCCAACGAGACGGTGATCGACGGGCTCCAGGGCCGCGAGCTGGCCAACCGCAAGGACGCCGACCGCGTGCTCGCCTCGGTGAAGCACTACGCCGGCGACGGCGGGACCGAGTACCAGCCGGGCAACGGAGGGTACCCGATCGACCAGGGCGTCGTCGTCATGAGCCGGGAAGAGTTCGACCGGATCCACCTGGAGCCGTACATCCCGTCGGTGCGCGAGCACAACGCGGGAACGATCATGCCGTCGTACTCCAGCGTCGACTTCACCGACGACGGGGTCGGCAACCCGGTCAAGATGCACGCCCACAAGGAGCTGCTCACCGATGTCCTGAAGCAGGAGATCGGCTTCGACGGCTTCCTGATCAGCGACTACGCCGCGATCGACCAGATCCCCGGAGACTACGACAGCGACGTAGGCATCTCGATCAACGCCGGGCTAGACATGATCATGGTGCCGAACGAGTACCAGCGCTTCGAGGAGACGCTGCTCGGCGAGATCGAGGCCGGGAACATTCCGATGTCCCGCATCGATGACGCGGTCAGCCGAATCCTGACCCAGAAGTTCCACCTCGGACTCTTCGAGCAACCGTTCACCGACCGCACCCACCTGGCCGACGTGGGCTCGCCCGAGCACCGCGCGGTGGCCCGCGAGGCTGCCGCCAAGTCCCAGGTGCTGCTCCGCAACACCCACCAGGTGCTGCCACTGGCCACCACCGGCAAGCTCTACGTCGCCGGCGGCAACGCCGACGACATCGGCGCGCAGTCCGGCGGCTGGACCATCACCTGGCAGGGCGGTAACGGCGACATCACCCCCGGCACCAGCATCCTCGACGGCATCCAGCAGGTCGCACCGGACGCCGAGGTGACCTACAGCGCCGACGCCTCCGCCCCGCTGGACGGGCATGACCGGGCCGTCGTCGTGGTCGGCGAGCAGCCGTACGCGGAGGGCATGGGCGACGTCGGCAACAACGGCTTCACCATGACGTTGAGCGACGCCGAGAAGGACACGGTGGCCCGGGTCTGCTCGGCGGTGGACAACTGCGTGGTGCTGGTGGTCTCCGGTCGTCCGCTCGTGCTCGACGATGCACTCGCCCCCGCCGACGCCGTGGTCGCCTCCTGGCTGCCCGGCACTGAAGGGGCCGGCGTGGCCGACGTGCTCTTCGGCGAGCGGCCGTTCACCGGTCAGCTGCCGGTGTCCTGGCCGCGTTCGTTGGACCAGGAGCCGATCAACGTCGGTGACGCCGACTACGACCCGCTCTACCCGTACGGCTGGGGTCTGCGCACCGACCCGACCCGGGACCGGCTGCACGAGCTGCGGGCCGAACTGGCCGAGATCGAGCAGGACGGCTGGACCCGGGCCGCGGTGAAGCTGCTGGACCGGTCGCTGCGCGACGGTAGCTCCTGGCATGAGGATGGCTCGGTCCGCGACGAGCGACGAGTGATCACGAAACTGACGGTGATCTCCACCCTGCTGGCCCTCAGCAGCCGGGACAACGCGGCGCAGCAGGAACTGCTGGTGTCGACGCTCCGAGATGTCGCGCAGGCAGCGATCGTCCGGGAGGGCGTCACCGCCCCCTCGGCGACGCGAACCTCCACGCTGACCGCGGACGCGGAGCACGCGCTCCTGACCGGCAAGCCCATCGCGGCGACGTGGAAGCTCGCCGCGGCCTGGCGGATCGCGACAGGCTAACGGCAACCAGCTGGGCGGTGTCCGGGTTCAGCCGGACCGGGACGCCGCCCGTCACCCACACGAAGGCCCGGCCCCAGTGGGCCGGGCCTTCGCTTCCTCATGCCAGGGACCGTCCGGTCAGGGCGCGAAGGACGGTCAGCAGGTGCGGCGGCTCGACCCGATCCGGCAACGAGGCCAGGCCCGACCACGAAACCCATGCATGCGAATGCAGGTCGACCTGCTCGTCAGGGAGGAGACCCGTCCGCGTCAGCGATGGTCGGTCCTCGGCGAAGTACGCCACGAAGAAGTCCTCCGGGCCGACATACCGCGTGCCCTTCCACCGCACGTCCCGCTCGACCGGCATCGACCGGTCACGGACCGCACCGGGGTCCAGTCCCGTCTCCTCCACCAGCTCCCGCCGGGCCGCCGCTAGTGGCGTCTCACCCGGCTCGATGCCACCACCAGGCGGTTCCCACAGCCATACCCCGTCAACTGGATCATGCCAACGCAGCAGAAGCACGCGACACGCAGCGTCCAGACAGATCACCCGCGCTGCCGGCCGATACCTCGCCTCCATCACCGCGACTCTAGCTAGTCGATGCGCCAGGTTCGGGTAGCGCCACCGCATCCTGCACGGACACCGCCCCGACAGGCAAATCCGCAAGGGTCTGTCAAGTCAACGAACCTGTCTCACATTCTGTGGTGCCGCCTCATCTCGGGGCACCGGGCGACGACGTAACGGTGATACCGCCGTCCACCGCCCCACAGGCACCGTTCGGGGCAGGACACAGCACCGCGGCGGACCCACCGCCGCGACGGATCGGCTCTGCCACGGCCACCAGCCGGCGTTGGTCTTGGAACTCGATTGCGGTCGCAGCACCCAATTCGGCGATGGGACGGAAGGCCGGCTGACCGAGCGCGACAAGTTCCGACTCATACTCGGCGATGAATGCCGGCTCTGCCACCGGTGTGTCGCTGTTGCGCTGCGACGCGCGGGGCGCGGCGACGGCCTCCGACAACGACATGCCCCGATCAATGCGGTTGAAGAGGATCTGGAGCACAGTCGTGATGATCGTGGCACCGCCTGGGCTGCCGACTGCCAGGAAGGGTTCGCCGTCGTCGAGCACCACCGTGGGCGACATGGAGCTACGTGGCCGCTTGCCCGGGGCGGGCAGGTTCGGGTCCGGCAGCGCTCCGGCCCGCTGGGCGAACGAGAAGTCGGTCAGCTCGTTGTTCAGAAGAAAGCCACGACCCGGCACCACCATGGCGTTGCCGCCGGTCTGCTCGATCGTCAAGGTGTACTCGACGACGTTGCCCCAGCGGTCGGCGACCGTGAGGTTCGTGGTGCTCTTTGCCTTCTCTCCGCTGGTGGCCGCCGTGGGTGGGCGAACGCTACCGTACGGGTCGGACAGCTCGCCGGGTGCCGTTGGTTTCGGCAAGGCCGAGTCAGGCTGGACCACCGCCCGGGTGGCCGCGTACCGGTCGGAGAGCAGCTCTCGCAGCACCCGCGGGTGGGTGTCGTCACCGACGTAGGCATCGCGGTCGGCGAAGGCCAACGCGCTGGCGTCGAGGTGGACACTGAGCGCTTTCGCTGGGGGCGTGTGACGCAGGTCGAAACGCTCCATGATGTTGAGCGCTTCGCCGACCGCCGTGCCTCCGCTGGATGGCGTTGACATGCCGTAGATGTCGTAGCCCCGGTAGCTGGAGTGGGTCGGCGCGGGGAACCGCAGTTCGTAGCCGGCGAGATCCGTGGTGGTCAGCCCACCCGGACGGATCAGGTACGGCCAGGGCCGTGGCGGAGAGTCGGCGACCGGTGGATCCTGCACGGCCGCCGCGATGTCGGCCCCGATCGGGCCCTCGTAGAACGCTTCGACGCCGCGGCGCGAGATCAGGCGGTAGGTGTCGGCGAGGTCGGGATTGCGGTGGGTGCTACCGACCTCCGGTGCCCGCCCGTCGGGCAGGAAGAGCTGTGCCGTCGGGGCGAACTGCGCGAACACCGCCGCGTTCTCCAGCACCTGTTGGCGGAACGTCGCATCGACAGCGAACCCCTTGTCGGCGGCCCTGATGGCCGGGCGCAGCGACGCGGCGAGGCTACGAGTGCCCCACTTCCGCAGTGCTGCCTCCCAGGTCAGCAGGGTGCCTGGCACACCGACGGAGAGGCCGCTGATTCTGGCCTCCTCAAACGCGTACGGCTGGCCGGTCGCCGGGTCGACGAATGTGTCCCGCCGGGTCGACGCGGGCGCACTCTCCCGTCCGTCGATGGTGTGCACGCGTTTGGATCGGGCGTCGTAATAGACGAAGAAGCCGCCGCCGCCAATACCCGCCGAGAAGGGTTCGGTTACTCCGAGCGTCGCGGCAGCCGCCACCGCCGCATCGACGGCGTTGCCACCGCTGCGCAGCACGTCGCGGCCGACGGCCGTCGCGGTGGCATCAACGGTCGCCACCGCCCCGCCGTACCCGGCAGCCGTGGAGCGGGAACTCACCGGCGGTGGTACCGCGTGCCCTGCCGCGACCACCGGTGTCGCGGGCACCACCAGCCCCGCGGCGGCGACCGCCGCCATCAGGCCTGCTCGGTAGGCCCTCATCCTGTCCCCTCACGTCGATGACGTTCTCGATCGTTGCCATCCGCCTCTTCTTCGGCTGGCCTTGTCTGCCATTGACAGATGCGGAGGCGACGTGCCCAAAGTCATGACCGGCTCGCCGCTGAACGGTGATGAGATCGCGTAGGTAAAGGTGGATCGGTACGGTGCGGCGGGTTGTGGCCGCTGTTGTGATGGTAGCTAGCGCTGTGCCACGAGGTGTGACGATTTCGGTACCGGCATAGGTGCAGCCATCCCGGCAAACGGCCTCGCTACCCGCCGGCGGAACACCGACTACGGGCACCAGGCTCTCGAAGCCCGCCGCGCGCGGAGGGCCGCTAGACGCGGCGGTGGTATCTCCATCCCCTAAGGAGGGGAACCTGATGTCAGGATCCCGTCATTCCCCGGCCACGCCGCACAAGCTGCCCACGTCTCACCGCGCCGCCACAGATGCCGGACCCCGCAACCGGGGCACCGCGACCGTGATGCGCCCCGCGGTGGTCAGGGACAGATCGCCCTCGGGAGTGCGCGCGGATTCAAGCGCCCTCGCCGCGTCGGCGGTTGCCGCGTCGAGACGATCGGCCGGCAGGTGCTGGAGCAGTTCTCGTCCGCCGTGCGACCACATCCACCGCATCCAGTGATTCACGTCGTGGAACCTGCTCTCGACCCGATGCTCGCTGATCGCGGCGATGTCCAGGCCCGCCGCCGTCATCGTCGCCGTGATCGTTTGTTCATCGTTGAATGGGCCGACGGTCGGCGCGGGACGCGGCAGCTCCGCCGGTAGGTGCGCGGCCAGGGCATCCGTCGCGGCGACGAAGGCCGGGTCGTAGGCGCCGGGGGTGCTCACCGCCAGACGACCCGTGGGGCGAAGCAATCGCGCGTACGCCCGCAGGGCCTGCTCCGGCGCCGACAGCAGAAAGACGACCATCCCGGCCAGCACCACGTCGAAGCTGTGGGGTGCAAAACTCGGCTGCTGGGCGTCGCCAAGCCGAACCTCGACCTGGGTCAGGCCGGCGCGTGCGACGTCGTCGGCGGTGAGCGTCACCATCGTCGGCGCGAGATCGATACCAGTGACGTGGCCGGTCGGCCCGGTGGCCTCGGCGGCGGGGAGGAGAACAGCTCCGCGGCCGCAACCGACATCGAGGACGTGGTCGCCCGGCCGGATGCCAGCACAGCTGACAAGTGCCGTGCCGAACGGTTCGAAGTAGGACACCTCGGTGCGGTCGTAGCTGGAAGCGGCCTGCTCGAACACGTCGACGATCGAGTCCGTACGCGCGCTGCTCGTCATTGACACTCCTCATCGCTCTCACTGCTCGCGCCCGTTCGGTGGGCTACGACGGCAGCCCGAGCGCCAAGATTGTCAACCCGTCAACGGTCACCGCGCGATGGTCGTGCCGGCCACCAGGATGACATGTCGATTGCGATGTCCAGGCACGCCTCGCCGGCGGATTGCCGGCGATGGTGTTGGCGGTGGCCGACTCAGGAACACGGTACACATGTTCCGGTAGTCGACCAGCTACTCGACGAACGAGAAGGCCCGGCCCTCTGAGGACCGGACCTTCCGCTGATACTCAGACTCTCGACGAGCCGGACTTCCTGGAATGGTCAGTGCTGCCTGGTGTGCCGCACGAAGACCCGCCACGCCGCCGGACCGAACACCAGAGCCGGCCCGCCGGGATCCTTGGAGTCCCGAACACCCACCATGCCAGGAAGGTTGTCCGCAACCTCGACACAGTTGCCCTCGTTACCGCTTTTGCTGCTCTTGCGCCAGAGGGGCTGCGGAAGATCACTCATCGTAACTCTCCTTTATCACTGTACTGAGCAAGTCCTCTGACGCTCGCTCGTCGAGCGCCGATTCCCAGAGAGTAGACCAAGCATCAACGTACGCGGAAACATCACCTGGACGATCTAAGTAGAGGCTACCCGTGAGCGCCTCGCTGTACACCGTAGAGGGCTCTGCCGGACGGGTTCCTATTCGCGGGAAGTCCAAGACAACAAACGCGCCAGCAACGGACGCACTGTGCGGGCCGACACCCATTGGCAGCAACCGAACACTTACGTTCGCGGCAGACTGTCCAACGTTTGCCAGATGGGCGAGTTGCTCTTGCCAACCGCCCACATTCTTGGGGGGCCGCCGGACTACCGACTCATCGATGACTACCTCCAGGCGTGGGGCGGCTGGCGAACGTCTGGTCAATAGGCGCTGACGCTCCAACCGAAGCGCTACCTTGCGGGCCACCTCGTCAGCCGTTCTTCCTGGCTTTGTTTGAAAAACGGCGGTCATGTAGTCCGGAGTCTGTAGTAACCCCGGGATCAACGCGGGTTCATACCATCGGAGGTGACAGGCCGCGGCTTCCAACCCCACGTATAGCTCGAACCATTCGGGAATGGCATCCCCGTAGGCATGCCACCAGCCGCGCGACTTACTCTCGGCGGCCAGCGCCACCAGCGCCGAACGCATTTCGTCTGATGTACCATAAATACGACACATTAGCTCGACATCATGCGTCCTTACCGATGTCTGCGCGCCTTCAATCCGATACATCCTGGCTCGGGACCATTCAAGCCGCTTCGCCGCAGCTTCGAGCGGAATCCCGGCTTCTTCCCGAGCTTGCTTCAGGTATCGACCAAGCTGCCGCTTCGGAACACTAGATCCTCCGCTTGCCAACGTTGCCGCTCCCTCCTGTCTCAATTTCCTCGATGGACCGTCTCACTCGACACACATGATGCGCTCCTACCAGGACGGTGTAAATACCGGAACGAGAAATCTCGCTCCGATCCGTTGCGATGTCGCGCGACGCAGGTGATGCTCGAGCCAGCCCACCGGAAGCATCAAGATCACATTCACCAACAACTTCCGAGTAGGGGCACTGGTCACAAACCTGACGCAAAGGACATCTATGGCTGCGGGCCTTGCTGGTCTCGTCGGACTTTTCACTGGCCTACTCGTCGGTGGGTTCACCACCCGGCTATCGGGCTCATGGTGCCCAAAGTGCGGCGACCCGAAGCGCTGCCCACGCGGCCACACCGTCGCTACCACCAACGGGAGACGACCGTGATCGCAAGAACCAAGCTGCCGCAGCGGAACCCTCGCATTGCGCTCGCCAGCGAACTCAACCCTGGCCGCCCTACGTCCATGTCCGAGATGGAGCTGGAGCAGCTGTTGTCCCGGGTTCGCGCTGTCGGTCGGGCACGCGTCGTCTACACCCAAAGTCCCGGCGACGATGTCATTGAGGCTGTACTCGCCGGACTACGGAGGCTCTGATGGCCGACGACAGACCTGACGAGTTGCGGCCACGTCGCGACCCGTCCGGCCCACCGCCGTTGCCGGATGGCGACCGGGTACAGCCGGAGTATCCCCCGGACATCGCCCCACCCTCCACCCGGCAGAAGCTTCTCACTGCCCTCATAGTGGCCATCGTCATCGCCGCCATCGTGATCGGCACACTGCGGTGATCGACGAGCCACACTTACCGATGCGTCCCTTGTGGGGTTGCGACACCTGTAGGGCCGAGTGGCCCTGTCAAACGGCCAGAGCCAGGCTCCTGACCGAGTACCGCGACAACCGCGTTGCGCTCCGGGTCTACTTGGGCGCGCTCATGGCCGAGGCGGAGACGCACCTATCCCAGATCCACAAAGAGGCGAACCTCTATCACCGTTTCATGTCGTGGGCCTAGCTTGGTCGCGCACCGCACCTACGCCGGTACCGCGGCTTCGGTGTGCCGGGCCTCATCGGCACACCGAACTCGCGGCAGATACAGCTCCCAGTCGATCAAGGCGCGCCCGCGTGTGGACGCATGCGCCAGGAACACCCCGAGTTGGCAGTTCTCTGGAGCGGTCCACGCCCTACCTGGCGGTCGACCTCGCCGACCTGACCGCACGGCTGCTCCGGCTGCCGGTGCGGTCGGAGGTGCCGGTGACCTGCCAGGAACAACTCGTCGTCGAGCACTACTCCCGCTAGGACCGGTGGAACGCTGGCAACTGTCGTCCGGGCACTCGGCGTCCAACACCGCGGTCCGGCGCTGGTGCGGTATCGGATCACCGGAAGGCGCCTCGGTTCAGGCTCATCAAGGTGGAATCGAGCCTCGCCTGGCCCGGACGACAGCAGGCTACCTGGACTCTGCCGACCGGAGAGCCGCGACCGCCTGCCGGGTATCCTCCGCGATCAGATCAGTGTTGATCGCCGCTGCCGCAACGGCACCGCCAGCCGCGGCGGCACCTACCTGGGCGGCCAGGTCGGAGACGTTGCCGGCGACCCACACTCCGGCAGCCTCGGTGCGCCCGAACGGGTCCGCCGGAACGTACTCACCCACCCCGCTGGGATGGTCGACCGACCGCAGCCCAAGCCCCGCCAGGAAGCCGGCTCGCGCCACCAGCCGTGGTGCGACCGACAGAGCGTCCCGGCGTACCACCGTGCCGTCAGCCAGGCGTACTCCGACGAGCCGGTCATCGGCGACTTCCACCGCCGTCACCGCACCGGTCACCACTCGGATCCCCCGGGCGGCGAACTGCTCGGCCTGCTCCGTGTCCGGGCCAGCGCTGTGATGCGTGAAGTACGTGACGTCCCCGCTCAACTGCCGGAAAAGCAGCGCCTGGTGCACCGACATCGGCCCGGTGGCCAGTACGCCGATGGCCTGGTCCCGAACCTCCCAGCCATGGCAGTACGGACAGTGGAGCACGTCGCGTCCCCACCGTTCCCGCAGTCCTGGGATCTCCGGCAGCAGATCGACCAATCCGGTCGTCACCAGCAACCGACGGGCCCGCACGGACTTGCCGTCGACCAAGGTGACCGTGAACCCGTCGCCTTCGCGTGCCGCGTCGGCAACCTCGCCGTTGACCACGTGGCCCCCGTACCCACGCACCTCGGCCCGACCGCGCTCCAACAACTCGGTCGGCGCCATCCCCTCTCGCGCCAGCAACCCATGCACGCCCAGAGTGTTCGGAGCGTTACGGGGGGGCGCCTGAGTCGATCACCGCCACCGAACGGCGGGACCGAGCGAGCATCAATGCCCCGTTCAGGCCAGCGGCGCCGCCGCCGACGACCACCACGTCATAACTGTTCTCCAGCTGATCGGTCATCCTGACCACCTCCCAGGGGCAACCATGCGCGGGCAGCGACCATCCGGCAAACTAGTTTGCTGTTGTGGCAAATGAACTGCCCACACCGGCCGGCGTTCCGACATCGCCCATGCCGCTCTTCGTAATCCTGCCCGCTGCGCCGCGCGCGAACCGACAAACCAGCAAGCCAGGTCCGCTTCCGACCGACCGCCGTGACACGTGTCCCGAAACGGCGGTCCGGATTCGCCGATCAGACGGGGTCAGATCCGGGCCGCGGCAAGGCGCTCCTCGAGCCTCCCACGCCCTGCCCTCAAGCTGCTGACGCCGGCCGCGCGGGCCGGCGTCGTCGCCATCATCGGCGACCGGCTGACATTCCGCCACCCGGTCGTCACGCGAGTGCTGCATGAGGGAACGGCCAGCGCGCTACGAGTCCTGCTGCACCGCTCCTTCGCCGAGCGCATAGCAGGCGCCGGTGGGCCACCCGAGCGGGTCGTCACCCAGTTACTCGCTGACACGGTGCCGTTGGACGTCACGCTGACCCGCTGGCTCACCACTCACGTCGAGCAGCTCACCACCCGCGCACCCCGGATCACAGTGACCATCCTGCAACGTGCCCACGCCCAGTGCACAGTGCCGCCCGCCGACCGCATGACCCTCACCATCTGGCTGGCCCGGCTGCTCCTGCGGTTGGGCCGCAACTGCGCCGCCGAGGCCGGGTGGGTTGCCTCCCGCACCGATGACCTCGACGTGGAAGGTGAGATGCGGTGGATGGTCGCCCTGACCTATGAGAAGCGCGGCGAGCACCAGACCGCCGCGGACATCGCCCGATCCGTGCTGCACGACCGCCGTGTCCCGGCTCCGTGGCTCGACCGGTTTCGCCTCATGCAGGCTCGGCTGAGCCAACACCTGGCCGACCGACACGACGACTGTCACCCCGAAATCGACATGTGTACGTAGATACCCTCATCCCGAGGTTCTCGTTCGCGGCCGGTCCGGCTGGTTCGTGGGGAGTGCTCGCTGGTGGACACTCCGGCAGGGTGCGGGCGACGTCAGTCGCCGATCTCGCTGACCTGGGCGAACGGTGCGTCGTCACGCCACACCACGTGAATGATGAAGTGGTGGTGCGGCTCGAGGAAGTAGACCGCCAGGTTGTCTGGCGTGTTCTGCACGGTCTTCGTCGAGAAACCTAGGCTGGGGGTAGCGGTGACAGTGTGCACCCGTCCACCGCTGGCGCGGATCACCGCTTGACCGCCCTCCACCCGGAACGAGCGCAGGTAGGTCGCCACACCCGCGTCGTCTGTGGTGACGGTCCAGCCGTCCCGGGTGGTGGACTCACGCGGCGCGACGGTGCTGGGGCGTGGCGTGTCGGCAGCGGACGGTGTCTCCACGGTCGGCGCCACGGAGGGTGGCGCCACAGACGGAGTGGCCGACGACGCATTCGGCCACGGCGACGCCGTGGCGGTCACCGAACGGTTGTCGCTGTGCCCCTCGCGGGACAGCTCACGAACCGAGACGAGGGTATCCTCGCCGGCCGGCGCGGTGCGCAGCACGGGAAGCAGGGCGACCGAGGTCAGTGCGATGCTGGCGGCAGTAGCCGCGAGCCATCCGAGCGTGGGCGCCCACCTGCGGAGTGTGCGCACAATGATCCCTTCCGTCAGCTCCGCCTATGGTAGCGAGATGGCGCTGATTCTGCTGGTCGAGGACGACAGCATCATTACGGCGGCGCTGTCCCGCGCGCTGACCGACGCGGGGCATGTCGTGCGGGCCGTCGGCCAGGCGGCCGAGGCGTTGCGCGTCCTGACCGGGGAGCCGCCGGATCTGGTGCTCCTCGACCTCGGGCTGCCGGACATCGACGGTACGGATACGCTCCGTATGATCCGGTCCATCTCCGAGGTACCGGTCGTTGTCATCACCGCCCGCCGGTCGGAGACCGACATCATCCACCTGCTCAACTCGGGCGCGGACGACTACGTCACCAAGCCCTTCTCCGGCGAGCACATCCTGGCCCGCATCTCGGCGGTGCTGCGGCGGTACCGCAGCGGCACCGACCGGGAGGGGCCCGGCGCGATCACCGTCGGGCCGCTGGTGATCGGGCGTAAGGAACGGCGGGTCACGATGCACGGCAACCCCCTCAAGCTGACCCGGCGTGAGTACGACGTACTCACGTACCTGGCTGAGCGGGTCGGGCAGGTGGTGAGTCGGCGGGAGCTGATGACCGAGGTCTGGCGGCAGGCCCGAATCGGAGAGGAACAGACGATCGACGTCCACATCTCCTGGCTGCGGCGCAAGCTCGGCGAGACGGCTGCCAAGCCGCGGCTGCTGCACACCGTCCGCGGGGTCGGCGTCATGATGGTCGATCAGAACTGACAGTCGGACCTGAGCGAGGCGGAGTTTGCCATGAGATGGGCGCTCAACAGGCTGGCGCTGGCCATCACGTCGATGGTGGCGCTGGCCTTCCTCGTGCCTCTCGCGGTGGTGACCCGCCAGCTCGCGTACGACCGGGCCATCGGTGATGCCCGCCAGCAGGCTGCCGCGATGGTGGCGGCGCTCGCCGTGGACGAGGATCCACACCTGCTGACGCGCGCGGTGATGAGCACCACCGCCGGCAGCGAGGGACGACTCGCCGTGCACCTGCCCGACGCGGCCCCGGTCGGGGTGGTGCACGCCACTGCCACCGACGTGGCACTCGCCGCCGGATACCGGCGTCCGGTCACCGCAGACACGAGCGGTGGTCTGGCCTACCTGCTGCCGACGGTGATCAGCGACGGGCAGACCGCGGTGATCGAGGTACACGTGCCCCGCGAGGATATGGAGCGTGGGGTATGGCGTTCCTGGCTGGCCCTGACGGGCCTCGCCGTCATCTTGGTCGGTGGCTCCACACTCGTTGCCGATCGTCTGGGTAGCCGGATCGTGCGGTCCACCCGCCGGCTCGCCGGTGCCGCCCGACAACTCGGCACCGGCGACCTGACCGCCCGGGTCGCCCCCGACGGCCCGGCGGAGCTGCACGATGCCGCACAGGCGTTCAACGGGCTTGCCCAGGACATGCGGCGGCTGATCGACGCCGAGCGGGAGATGGCCGCCGACCTGTCGCACCGTCTGCGTACGCCGCTGACGGCACTGCGCCTCGACGTCGAGGCGATGCCGCCCGGGCCCGTCGGGGAGCGGATGCGGCAAGCCTGCGACCTCCTCGATGAGGAATTGGAGGCCATCATCACGGGGGCGCGGAGCAGCGTGGGCGAGCGTGACACCGAGTGCACCGACCTCGTCGAGGTGCTGGCCGACCGGCTGGCGTTCTGGGCCGTACTGGCCGAGGACCAGCAGCGGCCCTGGACGGTGGTCGGCGGCGATCGGCAGGTGCCGCTGCCGGTGCCACGCGGTGATCTGATCCTGGCGGTGGACGCCCTGCTCGGCAACGTGTTCGCGCACACCCCGGAGGGATCGGCCTTCCAGGTCACCGTCTCACCGGACGCGCTCGTCGTCGACGACGCCGGTCCCGGCATCGCCGACCCCGCCACAGCCGTCCGACGCGGCACGAGCGGAGCCGGTTCGACCGGGCTCGGCCTGGACATCGTGCAGCGGATAGCCATCGCCGCTGGCGGTCGGCTGCACATCGGAACCGGGTCGTTGGGTGGCGCCCGGGTGGCACTGGTCCTGGCGGCGGGCGCAGCATCCGACCTGCCGTCCGTGTCGGGCGAGCGCCGTTGGCACGCCGACCGCAGCTGAGCCGACGCGGTGCACGTACCGCTCCCGGGTGACAGCGGATCGTGCTTTAAGAAGCGTTTTCGCCGTCTTTAAGGCTTTGTTATTGCACTCATGCCTAGCGTCCTCAGCCGTAACTCGAGGAATGCCGGAGAGTCCGGCAACCACCGACAGGACGGTTGACGAACGATGAACACTCGCAAGCTCATCGCCTACCCTTTGACAGCTGTCGCGGCCGCGGCCGGCTCGACACTGGTATTCGCGTCGCCCGCCTCGGCACACGGGTACGTGGCCTCGCCGCCGAGCCGGCAGGCGCTGTGCGCGCAACGCGCCGTTCCGGACTGCGGCCCAATCACGTACGAGCCGCAGAGTGTGGAGGGGCCGAAGGGCCTCAAACGCTGTGACGGCGGGCTTTCCCAGTTCGCCGTGCTGAACGACAACAACCGTGGCTGGCCGGCTCGGGAGGTGGGCGACACCGTCACCTTCAGCTGGACGCTGACGGCTCGGCATCGCACCAGCACGTGGGAGTACTTCATCGGCGACACCCGGATCGCCCAGTTCGACGGTGGTAACCGACAGCCCGAGGCGGTCGTCACCCACCGGGTCGATCTGAGTGACTTCGCGGGCCCGCAGACGGTACTGGCGATCTGGAACATCGGCGACACACCGATGGCCTTCTACAACTGCATCGACCTCGACGTGCAGGGTGGAGGTACCACCCCGCCGACCCAGTCGCCGACTCCCAAACCCACCAGCACGCCGACGCAGGAACCGACCGGCCAACCCACATCGACTGCCCTGCCCACCAACCCAGGGACGCCAGGTCAGACCGGTGGGCCGACCGCCCCAGCCTGGGCAGCGGGTACCGCCTACCGGGTCGGCGACGAGGTCGCCTTCGACGGAGAGCGCTACCGTTGCCGGCAGGCTCACACCGCGATTCGTAGCTGGGAGCCGTCGCTGTTCACTCTCGCCCTGTGGCTGCCGGTGTGAGGCGCGCAACCAGGGCCGTCGCAGCCCTGTTGACAGCCGTCGGAGCGGCACTGTGGGTGGCAGGCTGTGGCACCTCGTCCAGCACGTCGGAACCCCCTGCACCGACCTCCGAAGCCGTCCAGGTCAGCACCACCCACAACGCCGCCGATGTGATGTACCTACAGATGATGATCGCCCACCACGGGCAGGGCCTGGAGCTCGTCCAGCTGGCTGGAACCCGTGCGCAACAGGAAGAGATCAAGACACTTGCCGCTGCCGTCCAGGCCACCCAGGACGACGAGGTCACCATGATGAGATCGTGGCTCGACACCTGGTCGAAACCGGCAGCGGTCGACCATGACCCGGCCGCGCATGCTGAGCACGGTGGTTTGCCAGCTACCGGGCCCGAGCAGATCGCCGCGCTGCGGGACGCAACGGTGACCGACTTCGACCGGAGTTTCATCAACCTCTTCGTCGCCCACCAGCACAACGCGGTCGAGATATCCCAGTGGGAGGAGGAAAGGGGGAAAAACCCGGAAGTCAGGGATTTCGCCCGCAGGGTTCGGGAATCCCGTGCCGACCAGATCGCACAGATGCTGGCGTACCTCAACAGCTGACGGACGCCCAGGTCGGGGTACTGACGGATCCCGGCCTGGGCGAGCCATCAGGCCGCCGAGACATCCGCCCTGGCCCAGTTGACGGTCGACTGGGCCAGGTGATGGCTTCGAGGTCGTCGGATAGGGACCGGCGGTGATCGTGATGGTGGTGTATGTGCCGGCCTTGGAGTTCGATCGCATCGATAGCGCCGGGTAGTCCAGGCGAACTTGCGACAGACGGGCCGATCTGGTGCGCCGTCACGTAAGGCCGTAGGGGATCACGGGACAGGGGCGCCGAAGGTCGTCAGGTCACCAGGTCACCAGGCCACTCCGGTAGGCGTACACCACCGCCTGCACGCGGTCGCGCAGGTCGAGTTTGGTGAGGATGCGCGACACGTAGGTCTTCACGGTTTCCTGACTGATCACCAGTGTGGCAGCGATCTCGCTGTTCGAGAGACCATCGGCGATCAGGCGGAGTACCTCCAGCTCACGTGGGGTCAGCGGAATGTCGCCCGAGCTGCCCTCCGCGGGCCTGATCCGCGCGGCGTACCTGCCCACGAGCTGGCGGGTCACCTCGGGGGCCAGCAACGCCGCACCGGTGGCGACGGTCCGGATCCCGTGCAGCAGCTGCGCCGGCGGCGCGTCCTTGAGCAGGAAACCGCTCGCCCCTGCCCGGAGCGCCTCGTACACGTATTCGTCCAGGTTGAACGTCGTCACCACGAGTACCTTGACGGGATTCGCCACGCCGGCTCCGGCGAGCAGACGGCTCGCCCCGATGCCGTCGAGGACCGGCATCCGCACGTCCATCACCACCACGTCCGGGTGTACGCGGCCGGCGAGTTCGACCGCCGTTCGCCCGTCCCCACATTCGCCCACCACCTCGAGATCGGGCTGAGCATCGATGATCGTGGCGAAGCCGGTACGGATCAGCGCCTGGTCGTCGCAGACCAGGACTCGAACCGGTACGGTCATTCGGGGCTCTCCTCGGGAATACGCGCCCGCACGACGAAGCCGCCGCCCGACCGTCGCTCCGCGCTCAACTCACCACCGAGCAGGCCGACTCGCTCGCGGAGCCCGGCGAGCCCTCGCCCGCTCCCACCGAGCTGACTGGTACCCGATCTCGAGCCGTCGGTGCTGATCTCCACGTTGATCTCAGCCGCTTCGTAGCGCACGTGGACCACGGTACGGATGCCGTAGGCGTACTTGAGGGCGTTCGTCAGAGCCTCTTGCACGACCCGGTACGCCGCCATCTCGGCCTTGCCGATCGTGCCGCGGGGGCCGCCCTCCTCGGTGAACTCCACCGGATGGCCGGTCCTCCGGATCCGCTCTACCAGGGCGTGGAGTTCGCCGACGGACGACGGCACCGGCTCGGCGCCATCGTCCGGGTCGAGCAAGTCGAGCAGATACCGTAGATCCGTGATGGCCCGCCGACCCGTGTCAGAAACCGCGGCCAGGGTCTGATCGAGGCGCTCGGGAGCCGAGGACAGGTACCGCGCCGCCTCGGCCTGCACAACCATTGCCGTTACGTGGTGGGTCACGACGTCGTGCAACTCCCGAGCGATGCGGGTGCGTTCAGCGATACGGGTGGTCTCCGCAACGTGGCGGCGGCGTTCCGCCTCCCCGGCCCGGGACAGCCGAAGCCAGACCCCGATCCCCCACGCGAAAGCCAGCACCAGATAGAACGTGATGAACCCCGCGAGTCCCTCCGTCGAGCCGAGCCGGTCGAGTGCGACCGCCAGCAGCACGTACGCTGCGGACCCGACAACCGCGACGGTGCGCCGGTGCCGTTCCAGATGAGCGCCCGCGCTCAGCAACGCGACGGGCAGGGCAATGCCCGCGACCGTGTGATAGCCAAGCAACTGGTCGAGCGCGAAACCGAACGACACCAGGGCGAGACAGCCAGCTGGCCACCGGCGACGTAGGGCGAGCGGGAGACACTCCAGGGCGACCACCACGATCGCCAACGCGTCCAGAGGGCGAGTTGGCAGGTCGCCGAGTTGCGTCCCAGGGACGTGGAGCGCCGGTATCAGCGAGGCCGCGACGAGCAGCAGCGGGAATGGCAGATCCCGGACAACGGCATCGGACGATCGCCAACGGTCCAGGATCTTCCCGGGGCGGATCATCGCGGCAGCCTAGCGACCGCACCGGCCGCGTTCGCGCGCCGGGCAGCGGGCACGATCCCGCCACGCCGGCGGGCCAGCCACATGAACACGATAGTCAGCCCGGCACCGGCGAGCACGGCAAACAGGCTGGCCTCCGGCCCGAACTCGCCGCCACTGACCGCGACCGGCCCCGACATCACGCCCTCCAGTAGCCCCGCCGGCTCACTACTACCCGATACCGCAACGCCGAAGAGCCCGGCCTGGGCAAAGTTCCAGCCAAAGTGCAGCCCGATCGGCACCCACAGCGTGCGGGTGGCGGCATAGGCGGCGGCGAGCATTCCGCCGGCCTCGATCGCGATGGCGACCGAGCTCCACACACTGGCGTTCGGATTGAACAGATGCGACAGCCCGAACAGCAAGCCGGTCAGGGTCAACGCATTCCATGTCCCGAATCGCTGCTCAACAATCCGAAACAGAATGCCCCGGAAGATCAATTCTTCCGTCACGGCGGCGCCGGCCATGATACCGAAAAGCGTCACCATGCCGGCCGGGGAGCCCCAGCCGGCAACCCGATAGCCGCCGAACAGCGCGATACCGCCGAGGACGACCGCGAACATCCCGACACCGATCAGCATCCCTCGACGAGTCGCGGCACCAGCTCCGGTCAGGGCCACCTCCACGGGCACACGGCGTTCGGTCCGACGCACCACCCACCCGTACGCGAACACCGCGAGCACGGCCGTCGCGATGCCGAGGGCCAACGTCAACAACGCACTACCGGTGGCCGCGGCAACGCCCAGACCGCCGACGAGGGCAACCGCCATGACGACTCCAAGCTGCTTCAACAGCCGCATGACAACTCCTTTGTGAGAAACTGCTGCCATCGCGCAGCGGCTTGTGCTCCACGTTATGGAGTCACCGACCCAAAAACGTCACCGCACGGAGGACACCTGCCGGTAGCTCGCACGGGGGACAACACCGACCTCACGCGGGAGTTGGACACGCACCCTGGACGGGGCTGGTGTCGACGAGACGACCGGGCGGCGGGCCAACATCCGTAACGGGCACGGGGCCAAACGCACTACCCCTGACTCCAACTGATTATCGTGCAGCGCCAACCATTTGGCCTCGCGACGACAACTGGTTGTCCAATGAGCAGTTGCCATACCTAAAGCGCTGGGCCGAATTTGGGTGACTGAGTCCGGGACGGTGTACGCATCATCCCGGCCAGATACCGGGTTGATAACACGCCTGTCCGCCATCGCGTGTCTGGTGTCACAGTGGCAGACACTTCAACACCCTCGTAAGCCGAGCACCCTGAGGAGGCACTCCTATGCACGGGAAACTCCTGAAAGTGGTAGTCGCGGCGACCGCTACCGCCATGTTGGCCACCGCCTGCACCGGCAGCGGCAACGACCCAGAGGAAGGTAACGATCAATCTGGCGGTAAACTGCGGGTCTACGCCTCAGAGCCGGCGTACCTGCTGCCGTCGAACGGCGACGACGAGCCGTCGATCTACGTGATCCGTCAGCTCTACCGCGGTCTGGTCAAGTACAACGCCGAAACTGGTGATGCGGAGATGGATCTGGCCGAGTCGATCACCTCGGACGACCAGAAGCTCTGGACGATCAAGCTGAAGGACGGCTACACCTTCGACAACGGTGAGCCGGTCGACGCCGACTCCTTCATCCGGTCGTGGAACTTCGCCGCCTACGCGCCGAACGCCCAGAACAACGGCTACTTCATGAAGCGGATCGCCGGTATCGACGAGGTCCTGCCCAAGGACCCGGACGGCGAGGGCCCGGCGGAGGCCCCGGCACCGTCGGTCGAGACGATGTCCGGCCTGACGAAGGTCGACGACCTCACCTTCACCGTCGAGCTCAAGGAGCCCTTCACCGGCTTCCCGACCATTGTCGGGTACTCGGGCTTCTTCCCGATGGCCCAGGCCTGCGTCGACGACGCGGATGCCTGCAACGAGACCCCGATCGGTAACGGCCCTTACAAGATCGACGGTAGCTGGGAACACGACATCGAGATCAACCTGGTCCGCAGCGACACCTGGAAGGGCGAGCCGGGCAAGCCCGACGAGATCTACTACCGGATCTTCGCCGACGTGGACGGCGCCTACGCCGCCTTCCAGGCCGGCGAGCTGGACGTGATGTACACGATCCCGCCGGCGCGCTTCAAGGACGCCAAGGCCAGCTACGGCGACCGGCTGTACGAGCAGGAGGGCGACAGCCTCAACTACGTCGGCATGCCGCTGTACGACGACAGCTTCAAGGACAAGCGGATCCGCCAGGCATTCTCGCTGGCGATCGACCGGCAGTCCATCATCGACGCTGTCTTCGACGGACGGTACACCCCCGCCACCGGCTTCGTCGCGCCGATCTTCGAGGGCGCTCGCGAGGGTATCTGCGCCTACTGCGAGAAGGACGTCGAGAAGGCCAAGGAACTGCTCGCGGCGGCCGGTGGCTGGCCGGAGGGCAAGAAGCTGACCCTGTGGGCCAACGCGGGTGCTGGCCACGACGCCTGGCTCCAGGCCGTCGGCGACCAGATCAAGGCCGCACTGGGCATCGACTACGAGCTGAAGGTCAACCTGCAGTTCGCCGAGTACCTGGACGTGGCGGACAACCGGGAGTTCACCGGCCCGTTCCGGCTCGGCTGGGGTCCGGACTACCCGTACGTGGAGACCTACCTGACTCCGCTGTACAGCACCGGCGTCGACAGCAACAACAGCACCTTCAGCAACCCCGAGTTCGACAACCTGCTGAAGCAGGGCGACGCCGCTCCGACCATGGAGGAGGCCATCACCTTCTACCAGCAGGCTGAGGACATCCTGGCCGAGGAGATGCCGGTCATCCCGATGTTCTGGCGCAAGGAAGCGGCGGTCTACAGCGAGAACGTCGACACCTTCGTCTGGAACCAGGTCTCCGGCGCCGCCTACGGTGCGATCTCCCTGAAGTAGAACCGAGCGTCGGCAAACAGATCCAGCCAGTGGAAAGAGGTGGGCCGGCACCGCCGCCGCCATGCCGAGCGCGAGCAGGGGTGGCCGCCGTCGCCTCGTACGCGCGGCCCTGGTCAGCCCGGGTGCACATCTGCCCCGGGGCTCGGTCGAACTGCTCCGGACTGATGTACGCACCATCCCGGCCGGGTATCGGGTTGATAACACGCCTTCTCGCGATCGCGTGTCTGGTGTCACAGTGACAGGCACCTCACACCCCCTCGTGAGCCGAGCGCCCTGAGGAGGCACTCCATATGCGCGGGAAATTCCTGAAGGTGGCGGTCGCGGCGACCGCCACCGCCATGCTGGCCACCGCCTGCGGTGGTAGCGGTGACGATCCGGAGGAAGGCGCCGGCCAGTCCGGTGGCAAGCTGCGGGTCTACGCCTCAGAGCCGGCGTACCTGCTGCCGTCGAACGGCGACGACGAGCCGTCGATCTACGTGATCCGTCAGCTCTACCGCGGTCTGGTCAAGTACAACGCCGAGACCGGTGAGCCGGAGATGGATCTGGCCGAGTCGATCACCTCGGACGACCAGAAGCTCTGGACGATCAAGCTGAAGGACGGCTACACCTTCGACAACGGTGAGCCGGTCGACGCCGACTCCTTCATCCGGTCGTGGAACTTCGCCGCCTACGCGCCGAACGCCCAGAACAACGGCTACTTCATGAAGCGGATCGCCGGTATCGACGAGGTCCTGCCCAAGGACCCGGACGGCGAGGGCCCGGCGGAGGCCCCGGCACCGTCGGCCGAGACGATGTCCGGCCTGACGAAGGTCGACGACCTCAGCTTCACCGTCGAGCTCAGCGCGCCGTTCAGCGGCTTCCCGACCATTGTCGGGTACTCGGGCTTCTTCCCGATGGCCCAGGCCTGCGTCGACGACGCGGATGCCTGCAACGAGACCCCGATCGGTAACGGCCCTTACAAGATCGACGGTAGCTGGGAACACGACATCGAGATCAACCTGGTCCGCAGCGACACCTGGAAGGGCGAGCCGGGCAAGCCCGACGAGATCTACTACCGGATCTTCGCCGACGTGGACAGCGGCTACGCCGCCTTCCAGGCCGGCGAGCTGGACGTGATGTACACGATCCCGCCGGCGCGCTTCAAGGACGCCAAGGCCAGCTACGGCGACCGGCTGTACGAGCAGGAGGGCGACAGCCTCAACTACGTCGGCATGCCGCTGTACGACGACAGCTTCAAGGACAAGCGGATCCGCCAGGCATTCTCGCTGGCGATCGACCGGCAGTCCATCATCGACGCTGTCTTCGACGGACGGTACACCCCCGCCACCGGCTTCGTCGCGCCGATCTTCGAGGGCGCTCGCGAGGGTATCTGCGCCTACTGCGAGAAGGACGTCGAGAAGGCCAAGGAACTGCTCGCGGCGGCCGGTGGCTGGCCGGAGGGCAAGAAGCTGACCCTGTGGGCCAACGCGGGTGCTGGCCACGACGCCTGGCTCCAGGCCGTCGGCGACCAGATCAAGGCCGCACTGGGCATCGACTACGAGCTGAAGGTCAACCTGCAGTTCGCCGAGTACCTGGACGTGGCGGACAACCGGGAGTTCACCGGCCCGTTCCGGCTCGGCTGGGGTCCGGACTACCCGTTCCTGGAGACCTACCTGACTCCGCTGTACAGCACCGGCGTCGACAGCAACAACAGCACCTTCAGCAACCCCGAGTTCGACAACCTGCTGAAGCAGGGCGACTCCGCTCCGACCATGGAGGAGGCCATCACCTTCTACCAGCAGGCTGAGGACATCCTGGCCGAGGAGATGCCGGTCATCCCGATGTTCTGGCGCAAGGAAGCGGCGGTCTACAGCGAGAACGTCGACACCTTCGTCTGGAACCAGGTCTCCGGCGCCGCCTACGGTGCGATCTCCCTGAAGTAGAACCGAGCGTCGGCAAACAGATCCAGCCAGTGGAAAGAGGTGGGTAGCAGCCGTGAATCGGCCCGGACACCCTCCGGGCCGAAACCGAACGGCTGCTACCCACCCCGCTACCCACCCGACCCCGCCACGCTACGCGCGGCGGGGTCCAATACGACTGCACCGAGCCAACCTACGATGGCGGCGAGAGCCGGCTGGTCGTTGATGACGCCATCGCCGCGCAGCCCGGGTTCCGCTCAACCTCGCGGGAAGCGCCCAGCGAGGGTAACTGGTGACGATCAGTCGAGATCGACCCAGTCGAGGGTGCGTTGGACGGCCCGTTTCCAGCGTTCGTACTCGGCCTCGCGTTGCTCCGACGGCCAGGTGGGCTGCCAGCGGCGGCTTTCGTTCCAGTTCTCGCGGAGCTCGTCGGTGCTGCGCCAGAATCCGACGGCGAGGCCGGCGGCGTAGGCGGCGCCGAGTGCGGTGGTCTCGGCGACCACGGGCCGGCTTACTGGCACCCCGAGGATGTCGGCCTGCAACTGCATGCACAGGTCGTTGACCGTGACGCCGCCGTCGACCTTGAGACACTCCAGTGGTACGCCGGAGTCCGTGGCCATGGCCTCGGCGACGTCTCGGCTCTGGTAGCAGATCGACTCGAGGGTGGCCCGGGCGATGTGGGCGTCGGTGTTGAACCGGGACAGGCCAACGATCACGCCGCGGGCATCGGAGCGCCAGTACGGGGCGAACAGGCCCGAGAAGGCGGGCACGAAGTACACCCCGCCGTTGTCGTCCACCTGGCGGGCCAGCATCTCGCTCTGCCCTGCGGTGTTGATGATTTTCAGCTGGTCGCGTAGCCACTGCACGGCCGAACCGGTGACGGCGATCGAGCCCTCCAGCGCGTACACCGGCGCCTGGTCGCTGAACTGGTAGCAGACGGTGGTGAGCAGCCCCGCCTGGGAACGGACGATCTCCGTGCCGGTGTTGAGCAACATGAAGTTGCCCGTACCGTAGGTGTTCTTGGCCTCTCCGGCAGCGAAACAGACCTGACCGACGGTGGCCGCCTGCTGATCGCCGAGATCCGCGGTGAGCGGGACCGAGCCGGTGAACGGGCCATGGGCGGCGGTGACACCGTACGAGTCCGGGTCGGACGACGGCCGGATCCGCGGCACCATCGCGCGGGGAATGTCGAAAAACGACAGCAGCTCGTCGTCCCAGTCCAGCGTCTCCAGGTTCATCAGCATGGTACGACTGGCGTTGGTCGGATCGGTGACATGCACGCCGCCCGCGGTGCCGCCGGTCAGGTTCCACAACAGCCAGGTGTCGGTGTTACCGAAGATGGCCTCCCCACGCTCGGCCGCCTCCCGGACCCCGTCCACGTTCTCGAGAATCCACTGGATCTTGCCGCCGGAGAAGTACGTCGCCGGGGGCAGGCCGGCCTTACGACGGATGACGTCTCCCCGGCCCGAGCGTTCCAACGCCGAAGCGATCCGGTCGGTCCGGGTGTCCTGCCACACGATCGCGTTGTGGTAGGGCCGGCCGGTGCGCCGGTTCCACACCACGGTGGTCTCCCGCTGGTTGGTGATCCCAAGCGCCGCGAGGTCGGTGACGGCCAAGCGATGCTCGTAGAGCACCGTCTGGATGACGGTCTGGGTCCGCTCCCAGATCTCCACCGGGTTGTGTTCGACCCAACCGGGCCGCGGCAGAATCTGCTGGTGCTCGAGCTGGTGGTGACCCATGTCGTTACCACCATGATCAAAAATCATGAAACGGGTACTGGTGGTGCCCTGGTCCACCGCACCAACGAAATCGGCCATTCGGAAGCTCTCCTCTGCGGGTCGTCCGGATGAGTCGATCAGACGTGAAGCAGCTGGGGTACCGCAAAACGGACCAAAATCGGACGGGCAACAGGTCCGGTTCCGGTCGAAACGTTGCCTGACGCTCGCGGAGTGGATGAAGGGCACGCCCGACGTGAATGCCGAACAGGCGGGTGCCCAGCGCACACTGTTCCCCCCGGCGCCGATACGCCGCGCTTCTCCCAACCGCCGCGGGTCCGGTCGCCGCCCCACTACCGTGCCTCATGTGACTATCCGTCGAATCGCCGCGCCAGCCATCGTCGTGGCAGTAGGTGCCGTCGTCGTGTCGCCCGCCGCACCGGTCGCGGCCCGAAGCCGGACGGCTGGCACCGGGGCACAGCCGTGCCCCACTGTGGAGGTGCCGACCCGGCCGGTCGGCACGCCCTCGCCACCTCCGGTCGAGCCCGCCGAAGCGGCCGTCGGTGGTGCCGCGCTGGCCACCACCGGGCTGGTCACGCCGGCTGGAACCCCGTCAGCACCGGCGGTCACCGCAACCTCCTGGATCGTCGCCGACCTCGGCAGTGGCCAGGTCCTGGGGGGCTGCGGGCCACACGAGCACCGCACCCCCGCGAGTGTGCAGAAGCTCCTGCTCGCCGTGGCCCTGCTGCCCCGGCTCGACCCGACGACGGTCGTCGAGGTGACCCGCGATGACCTGCACGACCTCGACCCGGCGAGTTCGCTGATGGGGGTGGTCGAGGGCGGTCGGTACACGGTTGAGGAGCTGTGGCTGGGACTGCTCCTGGAGTCCGGTAACGACGCCGCCAACGTACTGGCCCGGCTCGGTGGCGGCGGCGCCGGCCGACCGGGCGGGGTGCAGGTGATGAACGACGAGGCAGGCCGGCTCCGGGCCAGCCAGACCCACGCGGTGACGCCGTCCGGTCTGGATGGTGCCGGCCAGTACACCAGCGCCTACGATTTGGCGCTGATCGCACGGGCCGCCTTCGAACGGGACGACTTCCGCCGGTACATCGCCACCCGTACGGCGAGTCTGCCATCCACACCGGGTCGCTCTGCGCTCGCCCTCACCGGTGACAACACCCTGCTGGGCAGCTACCCGGGGATGCTCGGTGGCAAGACAGGCTTCACCGACCTGGCCCGACAGACCTACGTCGGCGTGGCCGAACGCGACGGCCGTACGCTCGCGGTGACGCTGCTCGGTGCGGAGAACGCGCCCCTGGGCAGCCTGGGTGAGGCGACGGCATTGCTGAACTGGGGTTTCGCCCTCGCCCCCGACGAAGCGGTCGGCCACCTGGTAACCCCAGACCAGGGGAAGAAGGACGAAAACAAGGACAAGCTCGTCGCCGCTACCGGCGACGAGGGCGGAACCGGCGGAGAACCCGGGTCACTGTTGCCGGTCACGGTCGGCACTGTGGCCGCCCTGGGGATCATCCTGGTTGGTGTGCTCGCCGGATGGCGGCGAGCGAGTCGGCGCGTGGCAGGCTGAGCGGCTCCCCCCGCGCGCACATCCACCCGGGGACCGCATCGGGAATGCCGTACGCCGGGCCGGTGTGTCGTGAGGGCTTCCCGGAGATGAGGTAGGTCCGGCGTGGCGGTGACGCCCCGGGTGGCGGCAGCACGATCTCACCGACGCTCAGTGGGCAGGGCTGCGGCCCGTTCTGCCGATGGAGTCGGGTCGGGGGGGTGTCGGTCCACCACCCGCTACGCCGACTGACCTACCGGCACGCGTGCCGTTGTGGCTCAGGCGGTGGCCGCCCGGGATCGGTCGGCCGCGATCCGTATCGCCAGGCCGGCCAATGCGGTACCCATCACGTACCGCTGCATCCGCATCCAGCCCGGCCTGCGAACCAGGAACGTCGACAACGAACCGGCGGTGAGCACGATCAACGCGTTGACGATGAGGGAGACCAGGATCTGGGTGAGGCCGAGTAGCAGGCTCTGCACCGCCACATGCCCCCGTGCCGGATCGACGAACTGCGGCAGAAGCGAACCGTACAGAATCGCGACCTTCGGATTGAGCAGGCTGGTCGTCAGCCCCATGACGAACAGGCGCCGCGTGCCGTCCGGCGGTAGCGGCGCCGGAGTGAATACCGACCGGCCCCCGGGACGCAACGTCTGCCAGGCTAACCAGCCCAGGTACGCCGCTCCAGCCAGCTTTACCGCCGTATAGAGCGGCGGCACGAGCGCGAACAGCGTGGCGATCCCGGCTACGGCGGCGACCAGATAGGCCAGGAACCCGACGGCGATCCCCAGCAAAGACACCAGCCCGGCTCGCCGGCCTTGAGTAGCCGACCGAGAAACCAGGTAGACCATGTTCGGCCCCGGCGTGAGCACCAGCCCCAACGCCACCAACCCGATCCCGAGCAACATGCCGACTGTTACCACGCAACGCCCCCGCTCGTGCACATTCAGGGCGGCGACACTACCACGGGCGTTCCAGGGGGTCGTAACGCGGGCCAGACCCGAACCCGGGCGGCATCCGTTCAACCTCACAGCCGTACCGCACAGATCCGGATCTTTCCGCGGCGGGCGTATCCGCCCGTTGTCGGGGCTGGTGTAGGCCTAATGAGCATGCAAGGGCTGGTCTTGCCCGGGGCTCGTTCGGAGATCTCGCGTTGTAGCCCGCGCGGTGAGCGCTTCGACAAGACCGATCCGACACGGCGGGTCCTGGCAGGACCGGCATGCACCGACGAGTGAAAAAACAACGCCTCGCCCACGCCAGCCATCTCTGGGCCTTCTCCGCCCTCACCGCCTCCCCCGGCGCCCACGCTCACTACCAACGCCGACGAACCACCGGCGACAGCCACACCGCCGCCCTGCGCCACCTGTCCAACCGGCTCCTTGGCTGCTTTCACCACTGCCTGCAAACCCGACAGCTCTACCGGGAGACAACCGCCTTCACCCCACCCCAACCACAACAGCTACCCACCGCAGCTTGACACCAAATTGCGTGGGATGTCTTGTCGGCCCGGATCAGGACGGGACAGGTACGGGGCCGGCCGCCGCCACCCGGTCGGTACACCTCGATCCGGCCAGGACCTCGCCCACGAACCGTCACGCTGCCACCACCGGAGCCAGCGGTACCACCCAGCCCGCTTGACAGTGTACGGCGTACACCGTACCTTTCGGGGTCAAGGTGTACGCCGTACACATGGGTCTGTCCCCGCCAGGCGGATCACAAACTCCACAACGAACAGGGGCAGTTGTGCCTTCACCACCCAAGCGAGAGTGGCTCGTGCCGGCCGGACTGATCGCGCTCAGTGCCATCCCAGTGATCGCCGGTACGTTCCGAGTCACCGAACTGACCAGTGATGCAGCAGTCACACCAGACAACGCCCGATTCTTCGCCTCACCAGCGCCCGTGCTGGTCCACATCGTCAGCTCCGCCCTCTACTGTCTGTTCGGCGCGCTCCAGTTCGCCCGGGGCTTCCGCCGCCGCAGACTCGACTGGCACCGCACGGCCGGGCGCCTACTTCTCCCTCTCGGGCTCGCCTCGGCACTGTCCGGCCTGTGGATGACGACCTTCTATGACCGCCCGGCCCAGGACAACGAACTCCTCACCGGCATCCGACTCGTCGCCGGAGCCGCCATGGTCGGCTGTCTCATCCTCGGCTTCACCAGCATCCGCCAGCGGAAGACCAATCGTCACCGCGCCTGGATGGCGCGCGCCTACGCGATCGGCCTCGGGGCGGGCACCCAGGCCCTGACCAACGCGCCCTGGATTCTGCTGACCGGCGAATCGACCGGAAACCCCCGGGCGCTGCTGATGCTCGCCGGCTGGTTGATCAACATTGCCGTGGTGGAGTGGGCGCTCCGCAGGAGACCGGCCCAGCCACGCCGGGCCGCTGGCGGCCGATCGCCACGAACGCGAGACACCGAATCGTCACGGCTGACGGCCAGCAGGAGCGGTCAAGGATCACGGACAGGTGGCGGCGAGTGGGTCGACGCACATGGCAGGCGGAGCGGGGCTTAGGTCGCCCTCGACAACGCTTCGAAGAGCTCCAGGTGGGTGGCGGCGTCGTGCGCGCAGAGAAAGCCGAGGATGCCCACGATCCAGCCGGTGGCCTCGGCCGCGTTACGGACCATCCACCGGTTCACCGCCTCGAGCACCGGCTGCGCCAGTCCGGCCGCGACCAGGCGCGCCGCCAGCAACCCCAGTGCGGGCAGCACCATGACCACGCAGTAGCCAGCGAGCACGGTGACGCTCGCGGGTAGTGTCAGCGCGGACGCGCCGAGCAGCCCGATAGCCGCCAGGTAGGGAAGCATCGTGGTCGCCTCCAACGTCACGGCGGCCAGGGCCAGCCCGATCAACGCCGAGATGGACTGGCGCCCGGTCATCGCCCGCTCACGCCAACGCAGCAGGCGGCCCGGCTGGGTGTCACCCGACGGTCGCTTCCAACCGATGACCAGGGCGAAGCCGAGCAGGCCGACCCCCACCACGAGTTGCGCCACCCGGAACGGCCTACTCTCCAGCACGGGACGCACCTCGTCGAGCAGCGCCGCCGCACCGACGAGCAACGCCACACCGAGCACGAGATAGAAGGCGGCGACCGTGGCGAGGAAGACCAACAACCGGGTCGGGCGCAGCCGACCCGGCGCCAGCATCATCCAGATCGGGATCAGCAGCGTTCCGAAGCTGGTGCTGTCCACCAGGGCCAGGACGACGAGCGATCCGATCAGGGCCAGGTCCACGGTGCGCTCCCCCTCCGAGTCACGGGTGCAATGGTAGGGAGAAACCGTCACCTTGATACGCGATCACCTGCGTGCGATCAGAATGAGTCAGAAAGACGACGAAAGCACAGTCGGTGGCAGGCCATGGAGCCCCTCAGTAGACAAAGGATCCCGGGCGAACCCGGCACTCAACTCACCCCACAAAGGCCCCATGCCCGATATTTGTGACCACACAGCTACCTACTCGTCCCACCACCCCGCACAATTGTTACCGTTGTGAACCAGTTCAGGGCCGTTGAGTCCAGGGGCGGTGAACAGGCGCGTTGACACCGCGGCGTCGCGGGCGCTGCCGGCAAGCCTGAGTCGATCATGGTTACCGGTGCGGCAACCCAGCTACTCGAAGCGGGACGGGTCCCCCGCGCCACGACGTAGCACCTCTGGCTCATCGCCCGACAGGTCGACCACGGTCGTCGGCTCCTTGCCACAGTCGCCTGCGTCCACCACGCCGTCGAGCACGTGGTCCAACCGTTCCTTGATCTCCCACCCCTGGGTCAACGGCTCCTCCTCCCCGGGCAGGATCAGGGTGCTGGAGACCATCGGCTCACCGAGCTCGGCCAGCAACGCCTGGGCGACGGCGTGGTCGGGCACCCGTACCCCAACGGTGCGCTTCCGCGGATGCAACATCCGTCGCGGCACCTCACGGGTAGCCGGCAGAATGAAGGTGTAGCTGCCCGGGATACAGGACTTGACCAACCGGAACACCGCGTTGCTGATCTGCACGAACTGACCCAGCTGCGCGAAGTCCCGACAGACCAACGTGAAGTGGTGCCGCTCGTCGAGCCGGCGAATGTCACGGATCCGGTCCAGCCCGCGGCGGTCGCCCAGCTGGCAGCCGAGCGCACAGCAGGAATCGGTGGGGTAGGCGATGAGGCCACCGTCCCGGACGAGTCCGACGACCTGCCGCAGGATTCGGGGCTGGGGGTTGTCCGGGTGCACGTCGTAGTACCTCGCCATGGGTCGAGCCTAGTAGCCCGGACGTAGGCCGCCGAGGTCGCCGGGTGCCGGCCAGGCGTTAGGGTTCCGGTCGTGCCCGTCAACCCCGAGGTGGTCGATGCTCTCCGGGCCGACCCCGCCGCCATCTCGCTGCGCCCCTCGCTCGACCTCTCGTACGGTGACCCCGGTCGAGCCACCGCCATGGACCGCTTCCACGCCCAGTTCGTCCGCCCCGACGACCTCGTCCTCGACATCGGTGCACACGTCGGTGACCGCACCGCCAGCTACCGCCGGCTGGGCGCCCGGGTAGTCGCCGTCGAGCCGCAACCACTCTGCGCCCGGAGCATCCGGGCCCTGTACGGCGACGACAACCAGGTCACCGTGGTCGAAGCGGCGTGTGGCGCGGCGATCGGCGCTCTGAAGCTTCACATCAACACGGCCAACCCCACCGTCTCGACCGCGTCACCGCACTTCATCCAGGCCACCGACGGCGCGGAGAACTGGCAGGGGCAGGTCTGGGACGCACGGCTGAACGTTCCGGCCACCACCCTCGACGTCCTCATCGCCGAACACGGCGTCCCTGCCTTCACCAAAGTCGATGTGGAGGGCTTCGAGGATGCGGTCCTCGCCGGATTGAGCCACCCGCTGCCAGCGTTGTCGTTCGAGTTCACCACGGTCGAGCGGGCGGTGGCACGGCGGGCGCTCGACCGCGCCGTCGCGCTCGGGTTCACCCGCTTCAACCTGGCCCTCGGTGACGCCATGGCGTTGGCCGAGCCGGCCTGGCTGACCGCCACCGCACTGGCCACGCTCCTCGACGCCCTGCCGCACTCCGCCAACTCCGGCGATGTCTACTGCCGACGCTAGCTCGTACCGGACCGCTTTCAGCGACGCGCGATGGGAGCTGCATCACCCGAGCGGACCGCTGCTGTCACCTTCTCCTGCAGCCCGGCCAGCTCGGAGCTGACCGTGACGGCGGACGGCACCGGTTCGGTCAGCCGTCGGGCCGGCTCGGGCAGCCACGCAAGATCAGCTTCGAAGCGGTCGCGCGCGGCCCGTACCGCCTCGGCCGCCGTAGCGGTGTCGAGCCGCCGTCCGGCGCGCATGACCGGTACGAGCAGCGACTCCCGACCGGGTGGCGACGCTTCGGTATGCAGCCCGAGGAGGTCGCCGTCGGTGCCGGTGGGATCCCGGAAGACCTGCTTCGCACCCGGCAGGGTTACCTTACCCGGTGACAGCTTCACCACCGGCCGTTCGCCGTAGCTGACCAGCTTGTACGCGCTGTCCAGGGACGGCGCGTCCGAGGAGACCCCCATCCTGGTGCCGACGCCGTACCCGTCGATCGGCGCACCGGCCGCGACCAGCCCCGCGATGGCCTCCTCATCAAGGCCCCCGCTGGCCAGAATCTTGACCTCGGTCAGACCCGCCGTGTCAAGGATCGTACGGGTCTGCCGGGCCAGCGCGGCCAGGTCGCCGGAGTCCAGCCGGACCCCCGCCGGGCCGCTCCAGCCCAGCTCCGTGAGGACCTCAACGGCCGCCCGTACGCCGGCGGGCGTGTCGTAGGTGTCCACCAGGAAGATCGGATTGACGGGGAAGTCGCCGGCGAAGGCGCGGAAGGCGGCCCGCTCGTCCGGGAACGCCTCCACGTACGAGTGGGCCATCGTGCCGGACGGCCGCAGCCCGTACCGGCGGGCTGCCTCCACGTGACTGGTCGCGGCGAACCCGACGACCGCGGACGCCCGGGCCACGCCGGCACCGGCCGCCAGCCCATGGGTACGGCGGAACGAGAAGTCGATCAGTTCAGCGTCACCGGCGGCGAGCCGACACCGGGCCGCCTTACTGGCGATCGTGGTCTGAAACGTGATCAGGTTCAGTAGACCGGTCTCGACCAGCTGCGCCTCGGCGAGCGGCGCCGTGACCTCGAGTAACGGCTCGTCGGCGAAGACGATCCGCCCCTCCGGCACCGCTCGCACGTCTCCGGTGAACCGTAGCGGGGCCAGCGCCGCCAGGGCCCTCTCGTCGAATCCATGGACATCACGCAGGTACGCCAACTCGTCGTCGGCAAACGAGAAGGCCTCCAGAAACGTCAGCGCCTCGTCGAGCCCGGCGGCCACCAGGAAGCCGCGGCGGTCCGGCAGCCGGCGGGAGAAGAGGCTGAAGGTAGCCGATGCGTTCAGGTCGTGCCGCAGGTAGCTGGCGGCCATCCGAAGCTCGTAGAGGTCGGTATGGAGACCGGTCATGTCGCCTCCTCCACGGGGTGTCCGGACCGTCCGGCGCTGGGCGGTCCGGACACCACCAACTCTGGTCGAAGCAGTGTCGGGATGTGCCGGGAACGGAACATGCACCGCCAGACGTGTCGAGCAGCTCCGGATCAGCGCAGTCGGCGGGCGGTGAAGCCCGGCGGTGGGCTCGCGATCGACTCCTGGGCCGCGACCAGCTGGAGCTCCCGGGTACCCGCCGCCAACGTGGCCTCGAAGACCCGGAAGATGCTTGCGCTGGTGCGCTCCAGCGCGGTCGCGGGTGAATCGGTGGTCCACAGGTGTGCGAGGTAGAGCGCGGCCGTGACGTCACCGCCACCGTTCGGGCTGATCGGCAGCATCGGTGTGGTCACCGCCCAGGCGCCCTCCTCGGAGACGGCCACCAGCTCAAGCTGCTCCTCGGGCAGGTCCCGGTGGAGCACGCTGGTGACCAGTACGTGCTGTGGTCCGGTCGCCCGCACCTTGTCGACCGCCCCGAGCAGCTCCGCCAGCGTCTCCGTCCGACCGCCGGCGAGATACTCCAGCTCGAACTGGTTCGGGGTGATGATGTCCGCGTTCGGTACGACCACGTCGCGCAGGTACTCCGGGATGCCGGGGCGAGCGAACATCCCCCGGCCCACGTCCCCCATCACCGGGTCACAGCAGTAGACGGCGGCGGGGTTGACGGCTTTCACCCGGCGAACCGCATCGATGATCACCTCACCCATCGCCGGGTCGCCCTGGTACCCGGAGAGCACCGCGTCGGCTTGGGCGAGAACTCCCCGGTCGGCGATGCCGGCGATGACCTCGGCGACATCCGCGGGTGCCAGCAGTGGCCCACGCCATGCGCCGTAGCCGGTGTGGTTGGAGAAGTGGACCGTCAACACCGGCCACACCTCGTGCCCGAGGCGTTGCAGCGGAAAGACGGCGGCCGAGTTGCCGACGTGGCCATAGGCAACCGACGACTGGATAGACAGGATTCGCACCCGACCATCATCGTGGTTACGGTCACGCCAGTTCCCACTACCCCCGCCCTGACGTGCCCGTTCGACGGGTTGGTCGCCGGGGGGAGGTAGTATCGCACCAGCTCAGAAGGGGGGCCCGAGATGTCCGACACTACCCACAACCGGCCCGCACACGGCATCAGCCGTCCGGACGACGTAAGCGATCCGCTGCTGTGGGGGCTGGCCCTCAACGTGGCGGACGCGCACCAACCGGACGCCGCGGGCACCGACTGCGTGAGTCTGCTCTGCACCGGCCAGGGCTGGCCCTGCACGACCTGGCAGTCCGCCCAGCGCGCGCTGCGGGTGGCCCAGACACCACCCGGGCAGCGGCCTGCCGACCGGCCGGAAGGGCGGACGGACGAGTGGAGCGCATTCCACACACACCCGCCGCGTGCCACCGCGCCGGAGCCGCAGCGCCGCGGCGACATCGCCGCCTGAGCATCGGCCGTCGCGCGGCACCGCCGCATCGATCACCGCTACCGGGGGCGCCGGCCATGCCGACGCCCCCGAGCGGATCAGAGAGTACGAGCGAGACGCTCGGCAAGGATCCGGGTGAAGTGGGACGGGTCGGCCAGTTCGCCTCCCTCGGCGAGCAACGCCATTCCGTACAGCAGTTCGGCAGTCTCTTTCAGCGACTCCTCGGTGACACCCTGTTCCCGGGCCTTGCGCAACCCACTGACCAGCGGATGCGTCGGGTTCAGTTCGAGGATCCGCTTGACCTGCGGCACCTCGTGACCCATGGCGCGGTACATCTTTTCCAGCGTCGGGGTGACGTCGTGCGCGTCACCCACCACGCAGGCCGGTGAGGTGGTCAGCCGGGCGGAGAGGCGGACCTCCCGAACCTGGTCGGCGAGAGTACTACTCAGCCAGGTGAGCAGGTCGGCGTACTCGGTGCGCTGGCGCTCCCGTTCGGCCTCGGCCGCCGAGCGCTCCTCCTCGGTGTCCAGGTCAACCTGGCCCTTGGCGACGGAACGCAGCGTCTTGCCCTCGTACTCGCCGACCCGCTCCACCCACACCTCGTCGACCGGGTCGGTGAGCAGCAGCACCTCGAAGCCCTTGGCCCGGAACGCCTCCATGTGCGGCGAGTTCTCGATGGTGCTGCGGTTCTCGCCGGTGGCGTAGTAAATGTCAGTCTGGCCGTCCTTCATCCGCGTGACGTAGTCGGCGAGGTCGGTCGGCTCGGCCGGATCATGGGTGGAGGCGACGGAGAGGATCTCCAGGAGAGAGTCCCGGTTCTCGGTGTCGTCGATCAGCCCTTCCTTGACGACAGCGCCGAACTCGGTCCAGAAGGTGCGGTACTTCTCCGGCTGGTTGGCCTTGAGCTCCTTGACGGTGGCGAGGATCTTCTTGACCAGGCGGCGGCGGACCACCTGAATCTGCCGGTCCTGCTGGAGTAGCTCGCGGGAGATGTTGAGCGACAGGTCGTGTGCGTCGACCACGCCCTTCACGAAGCGCAGGTATCCCGGCATCAGCGCCTCGCAGTCATCCATGATGAAGACGCGCTTGACGTAGAGCTGCACACCGCGGCGGCCCTGCGGGGAGAAGAGGTCCAGCGGTGCGTGCGTGGGCAGGAAGAGCAGCGCCTCGTACTCGAAGGTGCCCTCCCCCCGCATGTGCACGACCTCGAGCGGGTCGGCCCAGTCATGGCTGACGTGCTTGTAGAACTCGTGGTACTCGGCCGGTTCGACCTCGTCGCGGGACCGCGCCCAGAGTGCCTTCATCGAGTTGAGTGTCTGCACCTCGGTGGTCGACTCACCGCCGTCGGTGCCGGGCTGCTCCACCGCCATCCGGATCGGGTGGGCGATGAAGTCGGAGTACCGCTTGACGATCTGCCGGACTGTCCACTCGGTGGCGTAGTCGTGCAGGTTGTCCTCGGAGTCGGCCGGCTTGAGGTGCAGCGTGACCGCCGTTCCCTGCGGAGCGTCAGTGGCCGAGGCGATCGTGTACGTGCCCTCCCCGCTCGACTCCCAGCGGGTGCCGTCGGTCGCCCCCGCCTCGCGGGTGACCAGGACAACCCGGTCGGCGACCATGAACGCCGCATAGAAGCCGACGCCGAACTGGCCGATCAGCTCCTGCGACGTCTCCGCGTCGGCTGACTCACGCAATGTGCGGAGCAGCTCGGCGGTTCCGGACTTGGCGATCGTGCCGATCACCTGGACGACCTCGTCCCGGGACATCCCGATCCCGTTGTCCCGCACGGTCAGGGTCCGTGCGTCCGGGTCGATCTCGATCGCGATGTGCAGGTCGGCAGTGTCGACGTCGAGGTCCTTGTCCCGCAGCGACGCCAGACGCAGCTTGTCCAACGCGTCGGAGGCGTTCGAGATTAACTCGCGCAGGAAGACATCCTTGTTCGAGTAGATCGAGTGAACCATCAGCTGAAGCAGCTGACGTGCCTCAGCCTGGAACTCCAACGTCTCGCTACTCACGCCGTGTCCTTTCGTCCGCATGTCCGGATCGTCGGCGGACGGCGACGCCCCCCGACGACGTGTTGCCCGACAGGATACGAGCCCCTTGTGCGGGGCGGGGCAGCGACGTCCTGCACACCCATCGGGCCTGGTCAGGACCGCCCGCGACGACGCCGCCCCGGCCCACGACGGGCGCGACGAGTCAGGCGCACGATCAGCACCACCAGCCCACCCACCCCGACTACGGCCGCGACCAGCAGCGGCCCGGGGCCGGTCAGCCCGTCCGGAAGCGAATCGCCGGCCGCGGGCCGGGCATCGGCAGCGGGCCGGGCATCGGCGGCGGACGGCAGGGTGGACGGCGACGCGGTCAGCTCACCCGGCTCGACGAGTCGGCCGACCGACGCGTCCCGAGACAGCGCGAAGCCCCAGTCGAGCAGAGCGGCGCCCTGCTCCCAGCCACGCAACGGCCGAGACTCGGCACCCAGCAACGTGACGACCAGACGCCGGCCATCCCGCTCGGCCGCGCCGACGTACGTGTGCCGGGCCAACGTGGTGAAGCCGGTCTTGCCACCCAGAGCCCCCGGGTAGCGGTCGATGAGGGAGTTCCCGTTCTGGATCTGGAAGCCCTTTCTGCCGAGTGCTTCCTGGTCGGGAATCTGGTGGGTTTCGGTCAGCGCGTACCGCTGGAAGTCCGGTTCGGCGAAGCAGGCACGGGCGATCAGCGCGAGGTCGTAGGCACTCGTGAACTGGCCCGGCCCGTCCAGCCCGGACGGTGTGACCGCATGCGTCTGCCGGGCGCCCAGATGCTCGGCAAACTCGTTCATCGCGCGGACGCCACCGGCCCGACCCTCGGCACCGCCGCCGAGGCGGGCGAGGACATTCGCCGCGTCGTTGCCGGATTGCATCAGCAGGCCGAGCCAGAGCGTCTCTACCGGATACTGCCCGCCGACGAGCAGTCCGACCGCCGACGAGTCGGGCTCTATGTCGAGATCCTCCTTCGTCACCGTGACCACCTGCTGCGGGTCAAGGTCCGGCAGCAGGGCAGCGGTCAGCAGCAGCTTCTGCACGCTCGCCGGGGTGGCGTACTCGTGCGGGCCGCACGAACCCAGCACCTGACCGGTGTCGAGGTCCGCGACCAGCCACGAGGTCGCGGTCACCTCGGGTGGCGCGGCGGCACCGGCCGGGACCGCCAGGCCGGGGGTGGCCAGTTCCGCCCCTCCGACAATCTGATCCTCGGCCGCCGCCGGCGGCGGGGAGGGCCGGGGCGGCCGGGACGGTGCTGACGCCGGCACGCTGGCCTGCGGGCACGGCACCACCGCCGGCGTGGGTGCGGCGACGGCGACCGACGCGGGCACCACGACAGGGAACAGCAGGACGCTCGAGGCAGCGGCCAGCAGCCGATTTCTCACGTCCGGGATCTTAACCATAAAGATCAGCAAACCGGGCACGGGCACCCACAACCGTCATCGGGCGGGCGCACCACCCGTGCCCGATCTCAGGCCAACGGCCGCTTGAGGTGATAGCGGTGCACCTCGGTGCTGCCCTGGACGTTGTTCACGTCCTCGGCCGCGGCAACCAGCTCCCACCCCTCGCGCCCGACCCGGTTGAGGTGGGCGATCGCGGTGTCGCCGTAGGTGGTGACATCTCGACGGGATCCGTCCGGGCCGTACCAGACGAAGCTGACGTGAAAGTTTCGGCCCTGCCCTTGGTAGCGGCGGACCAACAGTGCGTATTCCCAAGCGACCATGGCATCCATTATGGGCGTCCATCAAGGACCACATACATGGGGGTGCTCACCCTTTGCCATTCATTGAACGCGAAGAGTCAACGCACCCTGGCCCCCGTCTCCTGCCGCGCCACCTCGCCAGCGACGAGCGCGGCGAGCCGATCCAGCCCGCGGTCGATGTCGTCCGGGGTGACCGCGCTGACCGACAGCCGCAGCGCGTGCACCGGCGTACCGTCGCCGTAGAAGTGCGCCATCGGGGTCCACAACACCCCGTACTCCCGGGCGGAGCGATGCAGCAGCGCGTCGTCCACCGGAAACGGCACGGTGACCACCACGAAGAACCCTCCGGCGGGCACCGTCCAACGCACCGACGAGCCGGCCGAGAACCGGCGGGCCAGGCCGTGAACCAGGTGGCGCAGGTTACTGGTGTAGACGGTGCGCTGTCGGACCGTGGCGGTGACCAGGCTGCAATCGTGCGCGAGCAGCACTCCGCCGACCACCGCCTGGGCCACCGGCGAGGTGTTCACCGAGACCATGCTCTTGACCTTGGCGAGCTGGTCGGCCAGGTGGCTCCTCCCGCCATCGGCATCCGTCACCGGCTGGTCGGCCACCACGTAGCCAACCCGTGCGCCAGGTAGCACCGTCTTCGCGAAGGATCCCAGGTAGACCACCCGACGATCGGTGTCCAAGGCCTTCAGCGTGGGCAGTCGCCGACCTTCTGTCACCGGGAAGAGTCCGTACGGGTTGTCCTCGATCAGCAGCAGCTCCTCCTCGGTGGCCAGGTCCAGCAACGCCTGCCGATCGGACAACGAAATGCTGGTACCCGACGGATTGGCAAAGTCCGGCATCAGATAGCAGGCGCGCGGGCGCAGCCCCTCGGCCCGGGCCCGGTGCACCTGACCGCGTAGGTCCGCCAGGTCCACCCCGGAGTCCGTCGTCGCCACCGGGCGGACCGGAAAATCCAGCAACCGCGCGGCGCCGGTGAGCCCCACATAGGTCGGGGTCGCCGCGAGCAGGACATCCCGCGGATCGGTGCGTAGCGCCCGCAGCACCAGGAACATCGCCTCCTGGCACCCGACGGTCACCACGATCGTCTCCGGGTCGACCGTCATCCCCTCGTCGACAGCGAGGTTCCGGGCGATCAGGTGGTGCACGATCCCCTTGGTCCGCCCGTACTGGAACAGGGTGCGATGGACCTGACCCGGGTCCTGCCCGAGGTCATCGACCAGGTGCTGCCGAAAGAGGTCCAGGTACCGGTGCAGCGCCGAGAACTCGAAAAACTCCTCGTACGGACGGCCAGCGGCAAGCGACACCGCATCCGGGTAGTCCTGCGCCACCTCGTTGAGGAAGTTCATCGAGTTCAGGGCCGGATCCCCGAGCGCCGGATGCAGGTCGGCCAGGTGTAGATCCACGATCACTCCACCCTCGTCGTCCGCAGGTGCCGTGCCGCCACCACGTCGGCGCACCCCGCCAACGTCAGCGCGTCACGGAACTCGTCAGCCAGCAGCGACAGGGCCGCCTCGGCACCGGAGCGGCCGCCGGCCGCCAACGCCCAGAGCAGCGGGCGGCCCACCAGGACGCCGTGCGCACCAAGGGCGAGGGCCCGCAACACGTCCATCCCGCCCCGAACACCGCTGTCCAACAGCACCTCACACCGGTCGCCCACCGCGTCGACGACCGCGGGCAACGCGGTCGCGGTGGCCGGTGCACCGTCAAGCTGGCGTCCGCCGTGGTTGGAGACCACCACCGCGTCCGCTCCGACCGCCACCGCGCGGGTGGCATCACGCGGATCGAGTACCCCCTTGACCACCAGCGGAACCGAGGTCCGCTCCCGCAGCCACTCCAGGTCGTCCCAACTCACGGCCGGCGCGAAGACCGCACCGGTGTGTGCGGCCACCGCGGACACGCCCGGGGTCGCCGCGTGGGCGAGGCTGCCCCGGCCGGTGGGCAGGTTCGCGGCGACCACATCCGCGGGAATGGCGAACGAGTTGCGCACGTCCCGCAGCCGACGACCGAGGATTGGCACGTCCACGGTGAGCATCAGCGCGGTGCAGCCCGCCGCTTCGGCCCGGTCCAGCAGGTCGGCGACGAGTCCCCGGTCACGCAGCCAGTAGAGCTGGAACCAGACGTCACCGCCGGCCCGCGCGACCTGTTCGATCGGGACGCTGCCGAGCGTGCTGGCCACATACGGGATGCCGGCCGCGCCGGCCGCCGCCGCAAGGGCTACCTCCCCGTCGGGGTGCAACAGCCGTTGATACGCCATCGGTGCGACCGCCACCGGCAACGTGTGGACGGCTCCCAGCAGCCGGGCGTCGGTCGGTGGCGTCGGCACACCGCACAGCACGCGGGGCAGCACGCCGGTCTGGTCCAAAGCCCGTCGATTCGCGGCCAGCGTCGTCTCGGCGCCGCTACCGCCGGCCACGAAGTCCCACACCTCCGGCGGTAGTACCGCGCGGGCGAGGTCGGCGAAGTCGGCCAGTGCGACCGGCGACTCGCGCATCGGCGACATCTGCTCAGCCATCGTCGGCCGCCGTCCGACGGAAGCGGCGGCGTAGGAAGGTCGCGGCCGCTGCCTGGGCCTGCCGGCCCGCATCGAAGACGCTGGGCATGGTGAAAAAGCCGTGAACCATGCCCGCGTACCGGGTGAGGACGGTCTGCACGCCGGCGATGCGGAGCCGGTCGGCGTACCGTTCACCCTCGGCACACAGTGGGTCGTGCTCAGCGGTGACCACGAACGCCGGGGGCAGACCGGTCAGGTCGTCGGCGAGTAGCGGCGACGCGAGTGGATGGTGGGCGTCGGTCGGGTCGGCCAGGTAATGGGAGCGGTACCAGTCGACCGAGCGCCGGTTGAACAACAGCGGATCCTCGCCGCCCGGCGGATCGATCGTCTGGTCGGTGTTCGGATAGACCAACAACTGCGCTACCAGCCGGGGGCCGTCCTTCTGGGTCAGCAGCGTGACCGCGGCGGCCAGGTTGCCACCGGCACTGTCCCCGCCGACCGCGAGACGCTCCGGATCTACGTCGAACTCCGCCGGATGCGCCGCGATGTGGCGTAGGGCAGCGTGACAGTCGTGCACGGCCGCCGGGAACGGGTGCTCGGGAGCCAGCCGGTAGCCGACAACGACCACCTGGCAGGGCACCGCGTTGGCCAGACGCCGGCAGACCCCGTCCGCGGTGTCGACGCTGCCCAGCGTCCACCCACCGCCGAAGAAGTAGAGCAGTGTCGGCAGCGGCCCGGCCCCGGCGGGACGGTACACCCGGACCGGTATGTCGCCGGCCGGTCCGGGCACGTACGCGTCGCGTACCTCGTGGACCGGCTCGACCGGGCCGGAGCCGGCCCGGATCGCGGCGAGGTCGGCCGCGCGGGCCTCGGCGAGGGTCTGCGTGTACAGCGGTGGGGTGCCGGCCGCCGCACGGCTCGCCCGGTACGCCTCAGCCTCAGGATGCAGGCTCACGCCACCACCCCGTGCCGATTGGTCGCTCACTCACGGATGCATCCTTCCCCCCGGGCTGACCGAGAGTTTGTCGATTCCACGCAGGAAGAGGCTGCCGCTGTACACCGGCTGCTCCATGATTCGCAGCCGGGGGAAACGGGACAGCAGCCGGGGCAGCGCCAGCCGGCCCTCCAGACGGGAGACCGCGGCGCCGAGGCAGTAGTGCAGCCCGAGGCCGAACGCCAGCGAAGGCGGACCCGGCCGCCGGGGGTCGAACCGATCCGGGTCTGGGAAGTGGGCCGGATCCCGGTTGGCGGCAGCGATCAGCAGCAGAACGTTCTGGCCCTGTGGGATGGGCACTCCGCCGAGCACGGTGTCCCGGGGTGCGGCGCGGGCCAGCAGGTGCACCGGCGTCTGCAGCCGCAGAATCTCGTCTATGGCGCCAGCGGTCAGCTCCGGGTCGTCGGCCAACGCAGCCGCCACCTCCGGATGTTCCAGCAGCACCGGCAGGCCGTTGCTCAGCATGTAGACAGTGGTGACGAAGCTGGCGTTGAAGAGCACAATCAGGTTGTTGATCAACTCATCCTCGGTCAGCTGGACACCGCCCGCGTCAACCGCCTCCACCAAACCGCTGATCAGGTCCTCACCCGGCGTGCGGCGGCGGCGCGCGAGTAGGTCCGCATAGAAGACTCGCAGTTCGGCCGCGGCGGCGTTCGCCGCTGCCAGCCGCTCCGGTGTCTTGCCGGCCACGTCCAGGAACGCGTCGATCCGGTCCACCCGATCCCGGTACCAGGCCAGCTCGGTCGCGGGAATGCCGATGAACTCGGCCATCACCCGAGCCGGCAGCGGATACGCGAACTCGGCGACGAAGTCCACCTCACCGGGCCCGGCATCGGCCATCCGGTCCAGCAGTTCGTCGGCCACGCGGTTGATCACCGGTTCCAGGGTGCCGAGCCGACGCGGTGTGAAGGTGCCGGCGAACACCTTCCGCATCCGGCCATGATCAGGCGGATTGATGAACATCATGGATGATTGGAGAGTCCGGAGGATCTCCTGTTCCATCCAGCCCGGCGGCGGCTGCTTGGACCACTCCGGGTCCCGCAGCACCGCACCGACCAGGTCGTAGCCGACCGCCACCGCGGCGACCCGCTGACCCTCCGGCCGCGGCGCCAGCGCGGCGATCGCTCCCTGCGCATGGAGGCCGGCGTAGACGGGATAAGGGTCCTGCCGGCCCTGTTCACTGTAGAGACGGGTTAGTAGCCCCTCGACGTCCAGCACGACACCTCTCCACGATACGGCGGTTCGGGCGACGGAATCCTCCGCCGCCCGAACCGATGTCACAGACCGAGCAGGCGCAGCGACACGGCGCCGGCCATTGCCTTGTTACCGGCGTCGTTCGGGTGAATGTGATCCCCCGAGTCGTATGCCGGCAACAAGCGACTGGGCTGCTCCGGGTCGCGCAGCACCCGATCGAAGTCAATGACCCCGTCGAACTCCTTGCTGGTGCGCAGATACTCGTTCACCGTCTGCCGGGTCGCCTCCTTCTCCGGCGTCCACACACCCGGCTCGCCGTGACCCGCGTACGGCGTCAACGTGCCCACCAGGCTGCGCAGGCCACGTGACTTAACCTGCTGGTTGATCTGCCGGAGCGAGGCGATGATCTCCTCGGCGGAGTCGTCGGACATCCAGATGTCGTTGATACCCAGGTGTGTGATCACAGCCCGGGCGCCGGTCTGGGCGAAGATGTCCTCGTCGAGCCGGGCAAGCGCGTTCGGTCCCAGCTCGTTGTAGCCGGGGAAGCCACCGGCTCCCGGCTCCGCACCCTCGTGGTTGAGCCGGTTCCCGGCGAGACTCATATTGAGCACGGCCGGGGTCCGAGAATCCGGACGGGCATCGATGAACCGGTCGGCCAACAGATCCGGCCAGCGCTTGTTGGCGTTGAGCGTGCTGCCGTTACCGTCGGCGATCGAGTCGCCGAAGACCACCACTGAACCGGGACTCTTGCGGCGCTGCACATCGATACCGGACAGGAAGAACCAGCAGCAGTCCGCAAGCCTCGACAGGCCGGCACCGGCATCCGAGGTGAGATCATCGTCGCCGATGAAGCTCGTCTGTCGGGACGTGCCGTGGAAGGTAACCGGGCCGGTCAGGACCGGGTAGTAGACCGTGACCACCAGGTCCTGCTGCTCACCGACCGGGAAGTCGATCGGGTCGCTGATCAGCTCGGCGCCCTGGTTCATCGTCGCCGAGGTTGACCCACCGAACGTCAGCTCCCGCAGCGTACTCGGGTCGATGTCGGACAGATCGTCGGGCGTCGTCTGGTCCGGCCGGGCAATGGTCGCCCGACCGATCTCGACGTCCTGCTCGCCGTACATGTTGCTGAGTCGGACCCGCAGCACCGAGCCACCCACCGTGGTGTGCACGATGTTCCGGATGGTCTGGTCCTCAAGGCCGTTGTTGGTCAGGCCACCCGAATTGCCTCGGGCCACCGCGGTCGCCCAACTCGTGGCCCAGGTTGTCTTGCGGTGCTTTGCCACCTCGGCCGACGATTCCGCGTTCGCCACCACGCTGGGAGTGCCCACCATGAGTAGCGCCGCGGCGGCCGCCACGATATGCCATTTCTTCGGGGTCGACATTGAACCTCCATTGTCGGCAGCCCAGCGTCTGTCCCGGCCAGTGCCGGCGCTCATCTGGGCGTGCTGCGGAACGTAACCGTCGCCGCGCGGAGGCGTCAATCAACCTGATCGACGTGATCACGTGTCCTGCTGGCCTGGCCGAAGGCCACCTTCGGCTCGTGTTCATTTCCGTTGTCTGCCCTAGGCTCACAGGTGGTGGCGCGGTCGCCTGCGGCCCGCACCGTGCCCCGGGCAACCCCGGGCACACCGCTGCCGTGGATGGGGGCGTCCGGATGGCCGACCGACCGCAGCCGGGCTACGTGCATCAGGCATTGGCACTCTTCGCCGAGTTCGGTGACCGCGATGCAATCGTCGACGGCGAACGACGACTGACCTACGCCGACGTGGGCGCCCAGGTACGCGGATTCGCCACGACGCTGCTCCGCCACGGAATCCAACCCGGTGCCGCGGTGCTGTTGTCGCTCGGGAACCCGCTGGAAGGGCCGCTGCTACAGCTCGCGCTGCACCTGCTTGGCTGCCGTACGATGTGGATCGCACCGGTGACGTCCCGTCGGGAGATCAAGGAATTCGTCGAACTCAGCCGGCCCGACGCCCTGCTCTACGATGCCCGCGATCCGGCCAACATCGGTGCGGAGCTGGCTGCGGGAATGAGTGGCCGACCAGTGCTTCGCCTCGGCGTAGACCTGACTCCCGTACCGGCCACCGCTGACCTGCCCACCCGGGTATCGGAAGCGGACTCGCTCCTGCAGACCTCTGGGACCACCGGCACTCCCAAGCTGGTGCGGCACCAGGAGAGCTTCTACACCCAGGTCCTCGCCCTGGCCGCCGGCTTCCGTACCGCCGGGTTCCCGCTGCTGCGGCACCTGTCCTACTCCCCCATGTGGCTGGCCAGCGGCCAGATCACCACCTTGTTCAACCTCTTCACCGGCGGGGTGCTGTTTCCCCGGGAGGGTTGGGACGCGACGGAGTTCATCCAGACCGTGCCGGCCGAGCGGATCACCTCCACCTTCCTGACCCCGCCGATGCTCTACGAGGTGCTCGATCACCCCGCCCTACCCGGGGTCGACTTTTCCTCCATGTTCATGTTCAACGTCGGCGCCGGTCCCGCCGCGCCCGCCCGGCTACGCCAAGCGATCACTCGGTTCGGTCCGGTGCTGCGCATCGTGTACGGGCTCAGCGAGGCGGTGGTGGTCACCGCGCAACCGGGCCTGACCGAGGATCCGGCGCACCCGGAGCGACTTCGCTCCTGCGGGAAGCCGTACGGCGACGTGCGAATCGAAATCCGCGGGGCGGACGGGACCGTGCTTCCCCCCGACGTGGATGGTGAGGTCTGGGTGCAGACGGCACTGCGCTTCGCCGGCTACCACGGCAGCCCTGACCTGACCGCGGACACCCTGGTGGACGGTTGGGTACGTACCCGAGATGTTGGCCACCTCGACGTGGATGGCTACCTGTACCTGGTGGACCGGTTGCAGGACCGGATCCTCACCCGCCGGCGTAGCTGGCCGATCTACTCCCGGCCGATCGAGGACGCGCTGGCTGGGCATCCCGGTGTCCGGGCCGCGGCGGTGATCGGCGTGCCCGACGAGGTGGCCGGCGAGCTGCCGTACGCCTATGTGGTAAAGACGCCCGACGCGGCGGTGACCGGCGCCGAGCTGATCGACGTCGTGACCGCCGCACTCAGCGACACCTGGGCGCCCGGCGGCGTGGAGTTCGTCTCCGCGCTGCCCCTGAACCGTGCCAACAAGGTGGACAAACGTGCGCTACGGGCGCGGTACGCGGCGGGACACCCGTCGGCCGTCGAGCACCCGGAGGCATCGATCGGCCATCGCGCGTGACCCCACGGCGAGAACTGGTCGCGCTCGTCGGCGCCGACCTGCTGTCCAACCTCGGTAGTCGAATATCGATCCTCGCCATCCCCTGGCTGGTGCTGGAGACGACCGGTAGCCCCGCGAAGATGGGGGTGGTCGCCGCCGCCGAGACGCTGCCCTACCTCCTCTCCAGTGGTCTCGGCCCACCGCTGGCCGACCGGATCGGCTTGCGTCGCACCTCGATTTTCGCCGACCTGGGTAGCGCCGGGCTGATGGTGGCGGTGGCACTCACCCCGTGGCTCGGCTTCGGTGCCCTACTGGTCCTGGTTGCTCTGGTGGGCACGCTGCGTGGGGTCGGTGACCGAGTCAAGCACGTGATGTTCCGCCCGGCCGCAGAAGCTGCCGGGGTCCGGTTGATCCGGCTGACCTCGATCTACGATGGGCTATCCCGGCTGACGACCCTGCTCGGGGCGAGCGTGGGTGGCCTGCTGATCTGGTGGCTCGGACCGACCCTGGCGATTCTCGTTGACGCGGCGACCTTCGCGGTCTGCGCGCTACTGATCTCCAGCCTGGTACGCCGCAGCACCGGTAGGCCGGCCAGTTCGGCGCCGGAACGCTATTCGCGGGCACTCGCCGGCGGCCTCCGCTACCTCCGGCAGGACCGGATGGTGCTCACCATGCTGCTGGTGATCTCCGCACTGAACATGGTGGTGAACGCGAGTATCGCGGTCTACATCCCCCTCTGGGTGGCGGACGTGCTGGGAAGCCCGGCCGGGCTGGGGGTGGTGCTCGGTGCCTTCGCCGCCGGGTCCCTGCTGGGCAACGTGCTGTTCACCAGTTTCGGCTCGCGGCTACGCCGGGACCTGACCTTCGCGGTCGGCGCCGCGGTCAGTGGCCCACCCCGACTACTGGTCCTGGCCCTCAGCGACGACCTCGTCGTGGTTGTCCTGGTGACCTTCGCTTCCGGAATCGGCATCGCTGTGGTCAACCCACTGCTCGGTGTCGCGCTGTACGAGCGTCCCCCGGCTGAACTCCAGTCCCGGGTGATTGGGCTGGCCGGTGCGCTTGCCTTCGCTGGTCTGCCCCTGGGTGCCCTGCTCGGCGGTGCGTCCGTCACCACGCTCGGCCTCGAACCCGCACTGCTGACCGCGGCCCTGTTCATCGTCATCGTCACCGCTGTTCCCCTCGCTGCCGCCCTGCGCGCGACGCGGACGGAAGCACCGTTGGTTCGTGCCTCGGACCGAGGACGGATTTCCACTTAGCATCACCGCGCTTCCTGCGCTAACGTCCGATCATGACAGCGACGCACAGCGAAGCCATTGATCCTTACTGCTTGCGGGAGCAGGAGAGGAGCGCCCTGCTCCAGGGGCATCCGTGGCGACGTTTCGTGGTGCTCGGCGACAGCGTCGCGGAAGGGCTCTGCGAGCCGGTTGACGGCTACCCGGATGTGCAGTTGGCCGACCGGATAGCCGCCGAGCTCCGCGCCCGGGCGCCGGAACTCGCCTACCTCAATCTTGGCTTGCGCGGGCTGCGGGCGCACCAGGTCAGGGCCAGTCAGCTCAGCCCGGCACTGGAGTTCACACCGGATCTCGCCCTGGTCGTGTGCGGCGGCAACGACGCGTTTCTGCCCAGCTACGACGCCGATGCGGTGGATGCCGAGATCGCCGGGATGGTCGAGGCGCTCCAGCACGCCGGGGCGACAGTCATCACGGTGGGAATGTTCGACGTGTCGCACAGTCCCGCCGTGCCCGAGGCCCGCCGCGCCGGCCTCGGTGTGCGCCTGCGCCGGCTGGCCGAACACACCCGCGCGGTGGCCAACCGCCTGGACACGGTCCACGTGCACCTGACCGACCACCCGCTGACCGCCGACCCTTCCATCTACAGCAGCGACGGCCGCCACGGAAGCGCCCGTAGCGACGCCATCGCCGCAGCGGAGACGCTCCGTCGCCTCGCGCACCATCTCGGTGCGGCGCGCATTGACCGGAGCGGCCTCCGCTGACGAGTCAACCAGCACCGAAGGGCCCGGTTCCCGGTGGGAACGACCCCGCGCGACCGGTCAGGCCGGCGGCGGGTCCGTCACCAGCAGGCCGGAGATAAGCACGCCGCGGGCCAGGTTGAGCACTCCCTCGCTACCGGGGAAGCCGATGCGAACACAGGCACCCGCCGGCTGACGGCCGAAGAGATACGGAGCGACGCTGTACGGCACCTCCGCGGTGGTCAGGTCCCCGGTTTCCATGTGTACGAACTCCACCGGCACGTTGTCGGCGTGCACATAGCGTTGCAAGATGAAGCCGCCCTGCCGGGCGAACCGGCCCACCGCCTCCCGCCAGGCGTCCGCGTCGGTTTCCCGGCCGATCAGCACGTCCACCCCAGCGGATCCACCGGACGGCTTGACCACCAGGTCGTGCCGGTCAGCCACCGCCTGCTCGACCAGGTCCGGAGTGAACAGCCAGGTCTGCGGCACATACCGGTGAATCAGATCCCGGTCGGCCGTCGGCAACGTGTCAGCGTCCGCCCAGAGCCAGGCGAACACCTGCTTGTTCCCGAGTAGCCACGCGGCCGCCGACACCCACATCGGCACGGATCCTGCCCGTACCGCCGCTTCCAGAGCGTCCACTCCGGCGCTCGGCGTGACCCGGTTCGGCACGAAGAGCCGGAACAGCCCGTCGACCGGGGCACCCCGGATGACCAGCCGCCCCTTGGTGTCCTGGGTGGCCTCCGTAACCGGTGCGACGATCAGATCGAGGCCGGCGACGGCGGCGCGGTCAACCACCGGATCCAGCTTCCGGTAGAAGCGCTCCGGGTCTTCCAGCCCCGGGTATTCGGCGTCAAAGTCGATCAACAGGGCGAGCCGCGCCCCGGCTGCCAAGCCAAGGCCGTCACGAATGGCCGCGAACCGCATGTCCACCGCGGAAGGTGCCGGTTCCATCCGAACCCGGTCGAGGCCGCGCCGCCGATAGAGATCAACGAAGCGTCGTATTGTCGTGTCCGAGTCGAGCGCCCCACCAAGACTACTGTCAATGTTGTACTCCACCACCCGCGGTACTCCGTCGCTCAGCAGCACGTCCGGGCGGAACCCGGCGAGCAACGCCTCCGTGAGCGGCTCGGCCTCGTCGAGCAGCCGGTTCTGCCCCGCCGGCATCCCGAGCAGGTGGCGTAGCTCCCCCGCCGTCCTGGCCCGCCGCCGGCACGACTCGAAGATCAGCTGGGCGAGCCGGTCACAGACGGAGTTGAGCACCCGCAGCGACGTCCTGTCCATCACCGGTGGTCGAGCCAGCCGCCACTGCTGGTTGTACGAAGCCCGTTCGTCGAAGATCTCGCGCCAGGACTCCACCCCGGCGGAGACCAGATCGGCACGGAGGTCAGCGGGCAGGTCCAGCCAGGCCTGCGCGGCGGACGGCCAGCGGTAGTCAACATCGGTCATGTGGTCATCCATCCTTGCTGACGTGGTGAATGGCGTGCCGCAACAGCTCGCGGCCCGGTTGTACCGCTCGGTCCAGGGCCGGGGCGAACGGCAACACCGCACCGTCCGGGCGGGTTACCCGACGCGGCGGCGTGTGCAGTCGGATCTGTTCGACCACGGTGGCAATGACCTCACCGGCAATGCCGCAGGAGCGGTTGGAGTCGTCAACCACCACCAACCGCCCGGTCCGGGCGACCGAGCCGAGCAGTCCGTCCCAGTCAAACGGGTAGAGGGTGCGTGGGTCGAACACCTCCACCGAGACCTCGTCGGCCAGCTCTTCGGCGACCGCGAGCGCGTCGTGCACCAGGTGCCCGACGGCGACCACCGTCACATCGTCACCGGCTCGATGCACCCGCCCCCGCCCCAACGGCACCGGCACCCGGTCACTGACGTCGGCACGAGTGTCCATCGCCGCGGCCGGCGCGAACACCACCACCGGGTCGTCGCAACGAATCGCCGACACCAGCAGCCCGTACGCGTCGGCCGGGGTCGCCGGCACCACAGTGGTCACTCCCGCGTGGGTGAAAAGGCTGTACGGGTGATCGGAGTGCTGCCCCGCCCATCCGGTACGGGAACCAGAGCCGGGCACCAGGTAGGTGACCGGCACCGCGCACTGACCGCCGGTCATCAACGGGAACTTGTGCGCGTGGTTGACGATCTGTTCGAAGACCAGGAACAGCAACGCCGGGATCTGGAACTCCACCACCGGCCGGGCTCCGGCCATCGCCGCCCCGGTGGCGAAGCTGGTAAACGCCTGTTCCGACAGCGGGGTGTCCCGGACCCGCTCCGGGCCGAAGCGCTTCAGCAGGCCGGCGGTGACCGCCGACGCGGCGACCCGAATGTCCTCCCCGAGGAGGAACACCTCCTCGTCCCGGGCCAACTCGTCGGCTAGCGCCCGGTTGAGCGCCTTGCGGTATGACAGCCGCGGCATCTACCCACCTCCAGTGCGGGCGGTCAGCCCGCTGGCGTACAGGTGCTCCAGTGCGGTGGCCGGGTCGGGCTCGGGGGCGGCGAGGGCCTCGGCCACCGCCGCGTCGAGCACCGCCTCCACGTCGGCGTCGACCTTCGCCCGTTCGGTGGCCGACAGCCGCGAGCCGGCGATCCGCACCGGATCCCGGGACCGGCCGCGTTCGACCTCCTCCACCGAGCGATAGTCGAGGCGGACCGCGTGCTCGAAAGTGTGGTGGGCATCGAACCGGTAGGTCTGGGCCTCCAGGAACTCGGGGCCACCGCCGGCGCGCATCCGGGTGAGGGCGGCAGCGGTGGTGGCCTGTACGGCGGCCGGGTCCTGGCCGTCCACCACGGACGTCCGAATGCCGAATGCCTCCGCCCGTGCCGGAATGCTGCCGGCCACCGCGTCGGCCACCGGCATCGTCGTGGCGTAGCCGTTGTTCTCGCACACAAACAGCACCGGCACCCGCCAGAGTGCGGCCAGGTTGAACGCCTCCAACAGCATCCCCTCGTTGACCGCACCGTCGCCGAGGAAGCTCACCCCCACCAGGTCGTCACCGCGCCGGCGCCGGGCCCAGACGGCGCCGGTGACAATCGCGCCACCGGCGCCGACGATGGCGTTGGCGCCGAGCACCCCGACCGCGAAGTCGGCAGCGTGCATCGAGCCGCCCCGGCCCCGGTTCAGGCCCGTAACCCGACCGCACAGTTCCGCCATCATCCGGGCTGGATCGGCCCCCTTCGCGAGCACGTGGCCGTGCCCCCGGTGGGTGCCGGCGACCACGTCGTCGGGGCGCAGCGCCGCACACACCCCGGCCGCGATCCCCTCCTGGCCGACGTACGGGTGGATGCCGCCGACGATGTGGCCGGAGCGGACGAGTTCAATCGCCCGCTCCTCAAACCGGCGGATCAGCCGTACCGTGCGGTAGAGCCGGACCGAGCCGACTTCGGTCACCCGCGCCCCGCAGCCGCTGCCGGATTGCCCTTCACCGCGGCCAGGATGTCGTCCCACAGCTTGGCCCGCGCGGCTAGCGCGGTGTTGACCGTGTCCGCGCACTCCTGCCACTTGGTGTCGTCGTCGCCACACAGGTCGGCGAGCATCTGCATGGCCATCGGGGTGTGCTGCTCACCGTCGACCTCGATGTGCCGCTCCAGGTAGTCGACGAACCGGGTCAGCCGCCCCGACCGGTGATTGACGGCGACGACCTGGGTGAACATCTCCGGGATCAGATCCTCCCGGCCGAACGCGAACGCGGCGGCCTGGCAGTGCACCGGGGTGCTCTCGATGATCCGCCAGGTGGTGCCGGCGAAGGCCGCGGAGGGGGCGGGAACCCCCGCCTCCGCCAACGACTCGGTGACCGACTGGCCAGCACGCAAGAGTTCGACCAGCTTGTCCACGGGCTTGGTGTCGGCGCCGGCCTCGGTCATGCCCTGCACATACAGCTCGAAGTGGCTGAGGAATCCACTACCCAGCTCGTCGCTCTCCTCCACCATCACGATGTCGTTGATCAGACGGCGACTTCCGGTCGGCCCGGTCGGGATCCACGGCACCGTCACACAGGTGAGCTGCCGTTGCAGCGACTTGAGCAGGGACATGAAGTCCCAGACCGCGAAGACGTGGTGCTCCATGAAGGTCACCAGCGCCGCGTGGGTGTCGAGACTGGCGTACAGCGGGTGCTGGACCACCGTGTTCCGGCGGTCGGTCACCGCCTTCTCCAGCCGCTCGATTCCGGGGTGCGTCTTTCCCCAGTCGTACCGTGACATGACTCAGCCTCCCTGCTTGGCGTGGTGGCGCCAGATGACCGGGCAATATTCGGGGTCCGCGTAGTCCGGCCGACCGTCGTCGGTACGGCGAACAAGCACGTCGTGGTTGTACGCGGCGTTTTCGCCGGTGGAGAGCGGATACGCCCGCCAGCTGTTGTCGCCGTCCTGCAGGTGCAGTGAGATCGCCTGGCGGGGCCGTCCGCTGACGTTCGCACCGCTGCCGTGATAGGTCCGGCAGTGGTGGAAGCTCATGTGCCCCTTCGGGATCACCATCGGGATCTTCCGGACCTCGGCGTTGTTGTGTCCCGCGTTGCGGGCCAGCATGTCGTCGAGTTGGTTGCGGTCGCGGTCGGCGAAGTGCCGTACCACGGTGTCGTCGGCGCCGACCTCGGCCCACCGGTGCGAGCCGTCGACCATGACGATGGTGCCCAGTTCCTCCCCACAGTCATGGAATGGGATGAAGGCGGTCAGCATCCGCTCCGACGACGAGGACGCCCAGTAGTGCTTGTCAAAGTGCCACGGCACGATGTTCGACGGCTCCCCGTCGATCGGTGGCTTGAAAATCAACGTGGACTGGAAAATCCGGATCTCGTCGGCCTGTGCCAGCCGGGCGGCGACCGCGCCGATCAGCCGCTTGCGCAGGAGCGCCCCGAGCCCGTCGTGCTCGTGGTGGACGTAGTCGTTGTGCCGCTGCACCGCGCCCTTGGCCGGCTCCCAGTAGGCAAGCTTCGGGGGCCGCACCGGTAGCCGGCGGTGTCGTTCACCGGCGTAGTACCGGTCGGTAGCCGCGGCGAGAGCGTCCACCTCGTCGTCGGTGAACAGCTTCTTCGACAGATACCAGCCGTGCTCGGCGTAGAACGCCACGTCCTCGTCGGACGGAAGCAACGACTTTTCCTCATCGGTCAGATGCAGGTCGAAATCAGTAGTGGTCATCCCGTCACCTCCTGGGTAGCGGCGACACCGCCGGCCGAGGCCGCCACCGCCAGTTCCCGCTCCTTGGCCTCGTAGAGCGCCTTGATATTGCCGCTGCCGAAGGTCTGTGCCCCACGCCGCTCGATCAGCTCCAGGAAGAGCGTGCGGCGCACGTGCATCGACTCCGTGAAGATCTGCAGCAGTTGACCGTCGTGGTCCCGGTCGACCAGCACACCGAACTCCCGCAACTGGTCCACAGACCCGTCGACCCGGCCGACCCGGGTCTCAAGGTCGTCGTAGTAGGCCGCCGGCGTGCGCGCGAACCGAAGCCCTCGCTGACGCATCGCGCCGATCGCCTCGATGATGTCGTTGGTACGCAACCCCAGGTGCTGCACTCCCGCGCCCGAGTGCTGGGCAAGGAATGCATCGATCTGCCCAGCCCGCCGGTTGGTGTCCGGCTCGAGGAGCACCAGTGTCACCCGCCCGGACGGGCACTGCACCACGGTGGAGTTCATCGCCTGGCCGCCGACCTCCACGTACTCGTGGAAGATCTCGTCGAAGCCGAAGACCTCCCGGTAGCCGCATACCGTCTCGGCGAGCTGCCCGGGCGGCACGCACACCGCCAGATGGTCGATCTCGACGAGCAGGTCCTCGGCGGTCTCCGCTACCGGCGGCAGCTCCGCCAGGCCCGGCAGGAAGTCACGACCGCCCCGACGGCGCTCGACCAACCGGTGCCGCACGTCGGCGAAACCTTCCACCTCGGCGATGACGACCTCCGCGTCCGCGCTGGTGACGGTGGTGGGTGGCAGCGCACCGACCGCGCCCCTGTCCAGCAGTTCGGCGTACGCCTTGGTGGCGTCGTCAACCGCCAAGGCGACCACAGCGATGCCATCCCCGTGCCGCCGCACATATTCCGCCGCCGGATGATCGACGGTCAGCCCGGAGGTGAGCAGCAACCGGATGTCGGCGTGCCGTAGCAGCAGCGACCGCTGCCCGGTCAGCCCGGTCTCCGGGCCGCCCTGACCACAGAGCCGCATCCCCACCCCGTTGCCGAAGTAGAAGGCAGCCTGACTGGCGTCACCCACATAGAATTCGATGTGGTCTATGCCACGGATGTCCATCTCCCACCCTTTCCCACAGATCCCCCGTGCCGGTCGTGCGGGCACCCCGCCCGCGAAAGGTTGCACCGTCAACTCCGCGGCCGGGTGGCCCGCGAGAGCAGCAGGCTGACGTTCTGCCCCCCGAAACCGAAGGAATTGGTCAGCGCATAGCCGGTCTCGGTCGCCCGGGGCTCCTTACGGATGTGATCAGCCGGGCATGCCGGGTCCGGGTCGTCGAGGTTCCAGGTCGGCGGTAGCAGGCCCCGCCCGAGTGCCAGCGCGGTCGCCGCCGTCTCCAGTACGCCGGAGGCCCCGAGCAGGTGACCGGTGAGCGCCTTGGTGGAGCTGACCGGCACCCCATTCGTGCCAAAGACCTCGGTAAGTGCCGTGATCTCGGCGATGTCGCCGAGCTTGGTCCCGGTGCCGTGCGCGTTGACGTAGCCAACCTCGGCCACCGGCACCGGTACGCCGCGGCCGCTGAGCGCCCGCCGGATGGACTCCGCCGCGCCGGTGCCGTCCGGCCGGGGTGCGGTCGGATGGTACGCGTCGGTCGTCACGCCGTACCCGGCGATCTCGGCGTACCCGGGGGCGCCCCGGGCCGCGGCGTGGGCGGCGCTCTCCAGCACCAACAGCGCCGCTCCCTCGGCGAGCACGAAGCCGTTCCGGCGGAGGTCGAACGGTCGGCTGGCCTCCGTCGGGTCAGCCCACCCCCGGGCAAGGGCCCGGGCGTTGCCGAAGGTGTCCGCGAAGGTGGGAAAGAGCGGCGCCTCGCTGGCCCCGCAGAGCACCACGTCGGCCTCGCCTGCCTGGATCAGCCGGACGGCGTCGGCGACCGCCTGGACGCCGGAGGCGCAGGCGGTGCCGACCGAAGAGCTGTAGCCCCGAATGCCGTGCCGGATCGCGATCCGGGCCGACGGCATGTTCGGCAGCACCCCGGTGAGCAGGTACGGGCTGACTCCCGCTCGCCCCCGGGCCGCTCGGGTGAGCACCTGCGTCTCCAGGGTGGCCAGCCCACCGACCCCGCCGACGATGACCGCCGTCCGTTCCGGGGCCACGTCCCGGCCCACCTCGATGCCGGCATCGGCGAAGGCATCCGCGGCGGCGAGCAGAGCAAGCAGCACGATCCGGTCGAGGACCTTGGTGTCCGGACCAGACGACACCGACCGCGGATCGATCGCCGGCAGCAACCCCGCGACCTCCAGGGTTCCGGCTGCGGGGTGGTCGGCCGGCAGGTGCGTCAGCCCGGAGCGGCCGGTGCACAACGCGTCGAAGGTGGCCTCGGCACCCCGGCCCACCGGGGTGTGTAAACCCATCCCGGTGATGACCGCGGTCATCGGGACGCCTCGCTCAGGTAGCGCTCCCGCAGCGCCACCTTGCGGACCTTGCCCGTCACCGTGACCGGGATGTCGGCAGAACGAACCGGGACCACCCGCCGTAGGGTCGCCCCGACCTCACCGCCCAGCGCCTTCCGAACCGCCGCGGTACGGTCGGCGCTCCCGTCCGCGTCGGTGGCCAGTTCCAGCAGCACGTCGGTGACGACACCGGCCGGCTGGCGCACCATGACCACCGTGCAGTCGGTGACGTCGGGGCAGGCGGCGAGGATCCGTTCCTCGGACAACGCGGTGTAGAAGCGCTTCCCGTCGGGCGAGTCGACCGAGTCGACCGCCCGGTCCAGGTGGTAGTACCAACCGTCGGCGTCGGCGTAGACCAGGTCCCCGGTCAGATACCAGCCGCGCTGGCGGAAACGGTGGGTGGTGACCGAGTCGTTCCAGTACCCGCGGAACAACGACGGCGAGTCGATGCCCAGCCAGCCAGCCTCGCCCGTCGGCACCGGCTCACCCGCCGCGTCCAGCACGGCGACCTTCGTGAACCGGTACGGCCGGCCGATGCACCGTCCGTACCGGTCGGTCTCCTGGGTGTGGGTGATGTGGAACATGGAGTGTCCCATCTCGGAGGAGCCGAGACCGTCGATGAACACCGAGCCCGGCACCCGGGTGAGACCCGCGCGGGTCACCACGTCCCGGGAGCCGACCGACACCAGATGCCGGATGTGTGGCTCGTGCGACGAGTCGCCGGTGTTGAACCACAGCCGTACCGAGTCCAGGTCGTACCCGGACAGGTCGCACCGGGCCAGCTCGGCCCACGTGACCGAGAAGCCGAACACCCCGTCCGGGCGCCAGCGCTGGATGGCGTCGAGAACCTGTTCTCCACCCTGGTCGGAGAGGAGGAGCATCTCCGCACAGTTACCGAGCACCTGGTTGACCATGAGTACGGTGGCGGTGTGTGGGGCGGGCAAGGCGCTCAGGATCCGGCTGGTGCCCTGGGCCTGCGGCATGCTCAGCAGGTGTCGGGTCGCCGCGAAGAGGCTGGCGTGCGAGTGCAGCACCGCCTTCGGCACTCCGGTGGTGCCGGACGTATGAGTGATCACGATCGGATCGTCCGGGTGGTGCCGGTAGTGGGCGGGCGCCCCGGCTGGGTCACCACTGCCAGCCTCGGCCGGCGTGCCGAGCACCGGGACCCCAAGGTCGTGTTCGGCGAGCAGCCCACGATGTTCCTCATCGGCGAGCACCGCGACGCCACGCAGCCGTCGGATGTACTCGGCGGCGATCGTCGGCCGTAGCCGCCCGTTCATCAACGCCGGGATCGCGCCGAGCCGGGTCAGCGCGAGATAGCTCAGCACCATGTCCGCGGTTGCGGTGGCCCAGACCGCCACCGGGTCACGGGAGCCGATGCCCCGTTCGTGCAGCCAGGCGGCCCGGGCTGCCACCTGGCGGTCAAGCTGTCCCAGCGTTAGCGCCGTCTCCGCGGGGTGCCCGTCCAGCGGTGTGTCGAACGTCAGGCAGGGCATGTCCGGGTCGGCGCCGTGGGCAAGCACCCGCTCGAGCACATTCCCGGCGCCGATGTGGTTGTCGGCGGCGAGCAGCCCACGGATTCCCCTGGGTCTCATGGTCGGTCTCCTCCCCCCAGCAGCACGGCGACGGCTGACTCCGCATCACCGTCGTCGGGTGCCGTGTCGATCAGGATCAGCAACACCGCGTCGGCGTCGCCGTCGTACAGCAACAGGTCGGCCTCGGCGAGCCCGGCTGCCCGAGGGTCGCCGGCCGGTGCGAGGCAGACCACCGGTCCACCCAGCCCCCAGCGGGCGGCCAGGTGGCCGACCACGCTGTTCGGCACCGACTGGAAGAAGAACAGCGGTCCCGGCCGACGGTCAGCGGCCACCGCTGCCCGCACGTACGTCGCGCTGGCCTCGTCGCCGGTCGGGCTGACCAGCACGATCGCGGTGCGCTCTCCATCAGGGGCCGGCGCGGCCCGGTATGCCCGGCGGAGGCACCGATCTGCTACCGCCGCCACCAGCGGGTTGAACGCCGAGTGGACGAATCCTGGTAGCGGTGGCGCCGCGCCGTCACCCGACTCCGGCCAAGCCGCCTCAGCCCGCACCGTCGGTCCATCCGGCCCGGTCACGTCGCACCCAGCAGCAGGGCAGTGCTCGCGCCGCCGAACGCGGCGTTGAGGGTGAGCGCGTAGCCGGTGGCGGCCGGACGCGGCACGTCCCGGATGACATCGAGCGGGCAGTCGGGGTCCGACCCGAGCCAGCCGGCGTTCGGCGGCAGCTCGCCGCGCCGCAGCGCGAGCACCGTCACCACAAGTTCCAGCAGGCCGGACGCCTCCAGGGCATGTCCATGCAGGGATTTGGTGGAGCTCACCGGTACCCGCCGGGCCATCGGGCCCAGCGCGGTCCGCAACGCCGCCGCCTCGGCCGCGTCGCCCGGTCCGGATCCGGTGGCGTTGGCATTGACGTAACCGATGTCCTCCGGGCAACGGTCGGCGCGGGCCAGCGCGGCCCCGATCGCCCGGGCCAGGCCACGGCCCTTCGGTTCCGGCTGACACGGGTGGAAGGCATCACCCGCCCGCCCCCAGCCGAGCAGGCCGGCGATGGGTCGACGGGCGACGTCGGCGCGTTCCAGCACCACCGCCGCCACTCCGTCGCCGAGTAGCAGACCGGTACGCCCGGCGCTGAACGGACGCACTGCCGCATCGGTGGCGAGCGCCCGGCCGACGTCGAAGAGGGCGTACTGGTCGGGCTCGACCAGGTAGCCGGCGGCGACCACGGCGCGGTCGACCTTGCCGCGACGTAGCAACGCCGCCGCGTCGGCGACCGCGTTGGTTCCCGAGACACACGCCGTGGTGTACGTGCGCAGGGCGGGGAAGCCGGTGGCCGCGGCGAGGCCCGCGCCCAATGCCGGCACGGACCTCCCGCCGTGCACCGCGAGCAGCAGTGCCGCGTCAGCCCGGTCCGACGCGGTGAGCCCCGCCGACCGGCACGCCACCGTCACCGCCTCGGCCAGTTCGTCAGCGAGGGTTCCGGTCTCCGGCAGGGTGGCCGCCGCGTTGACCCGCCGGGCGCCGGTGTCGAACCGACGGACCGGCCGGAACGCGGGGATTCCGGCAAGCATCCCGGCCACCTGCTCCTCGGCGCCCCGACCGAGTGCACTGGTCGCGTGGACACCGGTGAGGAGAACATCGGCCGGCTCAACCATCGGCGGTGGCCAGGGCGGTCTGGAAGACCACCAGTGCGTCGTCAACGGTGCGGATCCCGGCGAGTTGGTCGTCGGTGAGGTCGAGTCGTCGGTCAGAGCGCTGTTCGACCAGGTGCACAAGCCAGGCCAGCTCCATCGAGCCGATTCGCTCGGGCACGTCGGTGGGTCGATCGGTGAGCTGGGCGAGCATGGCCACCAGGTCGACCCGCCCCAGGGCGGGCTCGCCGGCCATCAGGAGTGGTCGCCCGGCGCCCCGGCAACCCGGTTGGCGACCATCGTGGTGAACTCGCCCACCGTCATCAGAGCCAGCTTTTCCGACTCTTCCTCGGCGAACGTCAGTCCATACTGGTCCTCGACGCGGACCGCCAGGTCGGCGAGGGCCAGGGACTCCAGGTCCACTCCCGCTGGACCGAGAGTGGCATCGTCGTCAACCCCCTCCACGTCGTAGTTCATGTCGGTAAGTTGCTCGATGACGAAGGCGCGAACCTCGGCTCTCATTGGTTAACCTCTCTCCGTGAACCTGTCACCGGTGCCGGATCGGGACACCGTGTATGTGTGGATCGGTTGGGAAACTGACGGTCGGCCGGCTTCAGCCGGGCGGCTGCTGCGACAGGCCGCCGCTGGTGTGCTGGGCTGCCCGGAGGCGGACATCGTGGTGAACCACCGGGCCGATGCCGCTGCCCTGGTCACAAGGGACACCGGTTCGGGCCGGGTCACCGTGCCGGCGAGCGTGAGCCGTGGCGGCGGAGTGACGGCGGTCGCCGTCCGGACCGGCGGGCCGGTGGGGGTGGACGTCGAACGGTGCCGCCAGCTGCCCGTGCTGGGCCTGGCCCGCCGCTGGTATGGCCCGACCGAGGTGGCCTGGCTCGCCGCCCGGCCCGTAGCGGGACGGAGTCGGGACTTCCTGCGGTTGTGGACCGCGAAGGAGGCCGTCGGCAAGGCCCTCGGCCTTGGACTGCGCGCCGGAGGACCGCGCCGCCGGATGCCGGTCCCCGACACTGGACGGATGTGCCCGGTGCCCGATGTCGCCGATGTGTGGGTGGGCCATCCCCACTGTCCCGGAGCGCTGCTCCTCGCGGTGGCGGTGGTCGGCGGCGAAGCCGAGGTGGTCGTCGTCGGGGAGGCGGAGCGGCCCGGTCATGAGGTCCCTGCCGTCCGCAGCATGTCGACCGACCGGACCAGCTTGCCGGTGGTCGTGCGGGGCAGCTGATCGAGCAGCCGCAGGGTACGGGGCCGCTTGTAGCCGGCCAGCCGCTCGGCGACCTGCTGGTCCAGGGTCTCCTCGGTGAGTGTTCCCACCGGCTGCACGTATGCGGTGATGCCGTCGTCCCAGACCACCACCGCGGCGGCGACCCCCGGTAGCTCGGCGACCGTGTTCTCCACCTCGGTGAGGTCGACCTTCATCCCGCCGACCGAGACTTGGGAGTCGAGCCGGCCGCGAATGGTCACCAGGCCGCTGTCCGGGTCGACGGTGCCCGCGTCCCGGGTGTGTAGCCAACCGGCGGACCAGCGGGACGGATCGGTGGAGCCGAGGTACGGGGAGGTGGGGCAGCTTACCCACAACTCGCCGGCCACTTCGCGCACCTCGATGCCGGGGGCCGGGGTGATCGCCGGGCGGTGCCGTCCGTACAGGTCGGTACCGATGACCCCAACCTCGGTCATCCCATACATGTTGCCCAGCGGCACGCCGAAGCGCTCGGTGAAGGAGCGGACCGTGGCGGCCGAGACCAGTTCACCACCGGTGACCATCCGAGCGAACATGGGCAGTGGGCGGTCAAGCTGAGTCGCAGCCAAAAGTCCGATATGAAATGGCACGCCGAGAACGGTCGCTGGACTGTCAGCTGCGCCAATCGCATCGAGTACCGCCGCACCGCTGAGTCGTTCTGGCGGGACCAGTTCGACGCCGGCGTGCAGCCCGTAGAGCAGGCCACCGACGAGGCCGAGCACGTGCACCATGGACGGAAGCAGGATGAGCCGTTCGCCGGGTAGTGCCACGCCGTCGAGCTGGGTGTAGCGACGTACCTCTGCGACGAGGTCGGCGGCGGTCCGACCAATCACCTTGGAGGGTCCGGTGGATCCGGAGCTGAGTTGGATGACCGCGTGGTCGCTGGTTGCCGGGCGATCGGCATAGGGGGCTACCCCCTCAGTGACATCGACGAAGACCCGTAGTGCGGCGTTGCCGGCGCGGACCGGTGCCACGACCACCTGTGGGGTGAGCCGCCGCAGCGCACGGTCGGCCTCGTGGTCAGTCAGACGGTGGTCCAGCAGGATGGCCTGCGCGCCGCTACGCCAGGTGGCGAGCAGGTTCACCACATATGCCAGGGACGGCGGCAGCCGTAACGCGACAGCACCCCCAGCGCGCAGACCAGCGGCGGCGAGGCGGGTCTGCGCCTCGGTGACCAGCCGGTGTAGCGTGCCCCGGTCAACCGGGTCGGGTAGCCGGAGGCAGACGTCGACCGGTTTGCCGGTAAACAGAAAATCGTCTATCCAGCCGGGATCGATCGCATTCGAATCGCGGGACGAGGGGTTCCCGTTCACTGCCGTTCACCGCCCAGCACAAATAAGGGCATTCCTGCCCTAGAGAGGTCCACTTAGGTGCTACGGCTGACCCTACGGCAGACTCCAGATCCGCTAACAGGTGCGAAAGGATAGATCAAAAAAAGCGGCTGGCCGGATTGCCGACAACCGCTTCGCAGTGCAGGATCGTGCGCGTGCACCCGCGCCGAAACCAACGGGTGGCCCTGCGTGCGTTAGGAGGACCTTCGATACCCGAACGCATGATGCGCCCACCCCAACAACCGCCCCCTCCCCAACCGGTGCCCGCGCGGGCGGGCTGCCGATTCCGGCTGGCCATCCCGCATCGGCCAGGCCGTGGGCTGGTCCCGGTGCCGTCAGGGCAGAGTGGGGGTCTGGGCGAGAATGTGGAAACGGAGGGAGCGGGCGTCGGTGAAACACTCGCGCATCGGGCGGACCAGGTCACGGTGCTCCGAGCTCCGTTCCCACGCCTCGAAGTCCGCCAAACTCGCCCACTCGCTGGTGATCAACCACTGCTCCGGGTCCGCCGCCGACCGGCACACCTGGTCAACCCGGTGTCCCGGCACCCCGCCAGCGACGAGGTGCCGCACCGCCTCGTACGCGGCCAGGAACGCCTCCGTCCGCTCGACTGGCACCCGCACCAGGAACACCACCCGCGCCCGTGCCGCACCGGCGCCAGACCGGGTCGCCGCGTTCCGTTCGTCCAGTTCGGTCACTGCTCACCACCGTCACTCGGCGCCGCCCCAAGCAGGACCAGCGCACTGTTGAACCCGTCGAAGCCGCGGGCGCAGACCAGGGACAACCGGTTCACCGGCGGCCGCTGCTCCCGCAGGAAGTCCAGCTCGCACCCCGGCGCGACCTCATCCGGTCCGGCGGACGCGGGCAGCGTGTCATGGGCGAAGGCGAGCAACACGGTCGCCACGTCCAAGGCGGCTCCCCCCTGGTGGGCCCGTCCGGTCAGCGACTTCTGGGTGGTGACCGGGGGCAGCCGGTCCCCGAAGACAGCCCGCAGCGCGACCGCCTCGCTGCGGTCATAGCGCGGCACTCCCAACGCGTCGGGCACCACCACGTCGACCGCGTCCGCGCCGACACCGGCCCGATCCAACGCCAGCCGCATCGCCCGGGCATACTGCCCCGGATCGCCCGCTCCATCCGCGGTGGTGTGCGCGCCGTCGTGGGTGGCGCCCCACCCCATCACCTCACCGTAGACACGGGCCCCGCGGGCCAGCGCATGGCTCAACTCCTCCACGACGAAGACCGCACCCCCCTCCGCCGGCAGGTAACCACTCGCCGCCACGTCAAACGGTCGGTACGCCTGCTCCGGGTCCGCCCCCTCGCTGAGCATCCCGGAGGCCAGCTGACAGGCCAGCGCGTACGGGCTCAACGGGCACTCGGTCGCCCCAGCGATCACCACCGGAGTGCCCCGGCGGACTGCCCGGGCGGCGTGCGCCAAGCTGTCCAGCCCACCCGCGGTCTCGGCCACCAGCACCCCGCACGGCCCCTTGAACTGATGGTGAATCGAGAGCTGGCCGACGCTGGCGGCGTAGAACCAGGCGATCGACTGGTACGCCCCGACCGTCCGGGTGGACCCTCCCCACAACCGTTGCAGTTCCCGCTGCCCGAACAGGTTTCCCCCGGACGAGCTGGCCAGGGCGACCGCATAGCCATACGGGTCCGGGGCCCGCAGGGGCAACCCCGCGTCGGCCAGGGCCAGCCGGGTAGCGGCGAACCCGAGGTGTGTCCAGCGGTCGGTCTGCACCAGCCGACGGTTGTCAGCGTAGGCAGCGGCGTCGAATCCCGACACCTCGCCGCCGAAGCGGGTCGGGTAGCCGGACGGATCGAACAGCGTGATCGGCCCGGTACGCCGGGTCCCGGTGAGCACCGTCTGCCAGTGCGCGTCCACGCCGACGCCGCTCGGCGCGACCACCCCGATCCCGGTCACCACCGCCCGCGCGGTCACGCCGTCACCGCCGACAACCGCCGGAACACCATCGCTGACTGGAAGCCGCCGAATCCGCTGCCGACCGACAACGCCACGTCCACCGGCAGCTCCCGCGCCTCGTTCGGCACGTAGTCCAAGTCGCACTCCGGGTCGCGGGTCGCCCAGTTGGCCGTCGGCGGTACCACGCCGAACTCGATCGCCAGCGCGCAGGCGGCCATCTCGATCGAACCGATCGCACCGAGGGAGTGCCCAACCATCGACTTGATCGAGCTGACCGGCACCCGGTACGCGCACTCGCCGAGCGCCCGTTTGAACGCGGCGGTCTCATGCCGGTCGTTCTGCCGGGTTCCGGAGCCGTGCGCGCTGATGTAGGAGACCTGGTCGGCCCGGATGTGTCCCTGGCCGAGCGCGTCGGTGATGGCGAGCCCCATCTCCAGACCATCCGGGCGTAGCCCGGTCATGTGGTAGCCGTTGCTGCGGCTGGCGTACCCGGCGACCTCGCAGTAGATGTGCGCGCCCCGCCGCCGAGCCCGCTCCTCCTCCTCCAGCACCAGCACCGCGGCGCCCTCGGCGAGGACAAAGCCGTGCCGGTCGGCGTCGAACGGGCGGGAGGCGTGCTCCGGGTCGTCGTTGTCGGGGCTGGTCGCCTGGATAGCGTCGAACGAGGCGACGGTAACCGGGGAGATCGGCGAGTCGGCGGCACCGGTGAGCACCACGTCGGCCTCGCCGTCGACGATGAGCTGATGGGCATAGCCGATCGCGTCGATGCCGGACGTGCAGCCGGTGGAGACCACCTGAACCGGCCCGTGCAGCCCGTACCGGCAGGCCAGGTCGGCACCGAGGCTACTCGGCACCAACGCCTGGTACAGGTAGGGGCCGCCACGGGCGGCGTCAACCAGCCAGTGCTGGCCGCTGTCGCTGACCGTGACGTACTCCTGCTCCAGCGCCATCGTCCCACCAACGGCGGTGCCCAGGACCACACCAGTGCGATCACGCAGCGCGTCGGTGAAGTCCAGGCCGGCGTCAACGACCGCCTCGGCCGCGCAGGCGAGCGCGAACTGCACGTACCGGTCAGCACGACGATATTCGGTGATGCTGAGGCCAGCAGCCACCGGCTCGAAGTCGCACTCGGCGGCGATTCGCGACCGGAACGGTGACGGATCGAAGAAGGAGATCCGCCGGGTCGCCGTCCGCCCCTCGGTGATCGCCTTCCAGAACCGATCCCGAGTGGCGCCACCCGGCGCGACTACCCCGACGCCGGTCACCACCGAGCGGCGCCCGGTCACGGTGCCACTCCGTTTCGCGACCGCGGGGCTCGCACACCCGGCTCACTCCTCGCGCTCCGCACCTCCACCACTCGCGACTGCGGGGCTCGCACACCCGGCTCACTCCTCGCGCTCACGACCCACCGCCCCGTTGCGTGACGAGTTCGGTGTCGACGTGACCCAGTTCGGGGCGCGGGGCAAGCGGACCGAGGTGGAACACGACCTCGGCGTCCGCGGTGCCGGTGTTGCGCAGTCGATGCCGGACATTGATCGGGACGAGGAGGGCCTCGCCGGCCGCCAGCGGGACCGGCGTGTCGTCCAGGTCAACGGTGATGGTGCCCCGGGCGACGTAGAGGAACTCCTCGCTGTAGGGGTGGTAGTGCTCGGCGATCCGCTCCCCGGGGCGCAGTGTCGCCACGCCCATAAACCCGGAGGTGCTGCCGACAGTACGCGGACCGAGCAGCACCCGCAGCTCGCCGCCGCGGCGGGTGTCGGCGGCCACGTCCGCCGCGGCCACCCGCCCGGGGAACTGCTCACTCATCTCCGGCTCCCGTCTCCTGCGCGGCCCGCCGCTCGATCTTCTCTTTGATCACCGCGAGCTGCACCGCGCTGTTGGCGTTGATCCGGTCGGTCATCTCGGCGTTGGTCAGCGGGGCGGTGGTTTTCATGGCGAAGTCCTGCGTCCAGATCATCCGGGTACCACCGGCTTCCTCGACGTAGCGCCAGTGAATCCGCATGTACTCGAACGGGCCCGGCTCCACCCGCTGCGCCCGGACCTCCCGACCGTCCGGATCAGCCGTACGCTCGCTGACCCAACTCCACGCGATCCCGTTCTCGTCAGGGTGCATGGTGAGCCGGAACCGGACAGTGTTCCCCTCCCGGTGCAGGATCTCGGCCACCGCGTACTCGGTGAACAGGTCGGGCCAGCCGGCGACGTCGTTGGTGACCTCCCAGACCAGTGGCAGGGGTGCGGCGATCAGGATGTCGTTCTCGGTGTGCCCAGCCGGCTCGACGCCGCGGGCGACCAGATCCGCGACGCCGGCGATGCTGAGCTGGCCGGTCTCCTCGGGAATGCGTACCTGCCAGCGGTCGGCGACCACGGCGGAGAGCTCGAGCAGGGCCAGTGAGTCCATTCCCAGCTCCTCCAGGGAGGCGGCCGGGGCACGGGCGGCGTCGGCGGCGTTGAGCCCGCAGTGGGCTACCAGGATGTCGGTGATGTCGGCGGCCAGTGGACGGCCATCAGTGACGGTCATGCGTTCCTCCTCGATTGGGTGGGCAGGTCGCCGAGTAGGGTCTCGACCAGACCGGTGCAGTGGCGGCCCTTGCGGAAGGCGGCGTCGTCGAGCACCCGCCGGACGAACGGGATAGTGGTGTGGACGCCGGGGCCAGCGACGTCGAACTCGCCGAGGGCACGTTCCAGCCGGTTGAGGGCCAACTCCCGGTCCGGGGCCCAGACCGCCACCTTGGCCAGGAGCGAGTCGTAGTGGGGACCGACGACGTAGCCGGGATACCCGTGGGTGTCGACCCGGGTGAAGGGACCACCCGGGGGGACGAACCGCTCCAGCCGGCCGGGAGTCGGCGCGAAGTCCCGGTCGGGGTCCTCGACGTTGACCCGGCACTCGACCGCCACCCCGTGCGTCTCGATCTCCTCCTGCCGCCATCGCAACGTTCCGCCGGCGGCCAGGTGCAGCTGCTCGTGCACCAGGTCGATTCCGGTGATCATCTCGGTCACCGGGTGCTCCACCTGGATCCGACAATTGATCTCCAGGAAGTGGAACTGTTCCGCCGGGTCGACCAGGAACTCCACCGTCCCGGCACCGGTGAATCCGACCTCCAGCGCGCCGCGCAGCGCACTGTCGGCGACGGCGGCCAGAGTGGTCGCGGACAGCGCCGGCGCGGGCGCCTCCTCGACGAGCTTCTGGTGTCGGCGCTGCACCGAGCAGTCCCGGGTCCCTAGATGCACTCCGTTGCCGTGGGCGTCGCAGAGCACCTGCACCTCCACATGCCGGGCATTGCCGAGGTACTGCTCGACGTACACCCGGTCGTCGCCGAAGGCGACCTGGGCGGCGGCCCGGGTCCGGGCGTACGCCCGAGGCAGCTCGGCCGGCGCGGAGACGACGGTCATCCCCCGACCGCCGCCCCCAGCGGCGGCTTTCACGATCACCGGATAGCCCACCTCGGCGGCGACCCGGGCGGCGTCGGCAGCCGACGGCACCGGTGCGATGCTGCCCGGTGGCAGCGGCAGGCCGGCGCGGCTCATCAACGCCCGAGCGGAGGACTTGTCGGCCAGCGCCGCCACTACCTGCGGCGGCGGTCCAACGAAGACGAGGCCGTTGTCGGCGCAGATCTCGGCGAAGTCGGCGTCTTCGGAGAGGAAGCCGTAGCCGGGGTGCACCGCCTGCGCGCCGACCAGGCGGGCGGCCTCGACGATGGCCGCGGGGTTCAGGTAGCTGCGGCGACTCGCTGCCGGTCCGATCAGGACCGCCTCGTCGGCGAGCCGCACCGCGGTCGAGTCGGCGTCCGCCGTGGAGTAGACCACCGCGGTACGGATTCCCAACTCACGGCAGGCTCGCAGCACCCGCAGCGCGATCTCGCCCCGGTTGGCGATGAGTACCTTGCCAAACATCAGCCCACCTGCCTCAGACCGGATCCACCGCGAGCAGCGGCTGGTCGTACTCCACCGGTTGACCGTCGTCGGCGAGGACCTCGGCGATTCGCCCGACCCGATCGGCGGTCACCTCGTTCATCAGCTTCATCGCCTCGACGATGCCGACGACCTGGCCGGGGTGGACCCGATCTCCGACGGCGACGAACGGCGCCGCGCCGGGCTCCGGCGCCCGATAGAAGGTGCCGACGATCGGTGACCGCACGGCGTGCCGAGCCGCGGGTACGGCGACCGGCTGTGGGGGGACGACCGGCTGCGGGGCGCGGATCGATGCCGCCGGGGACGGGGGCACGTGCTCGGCGTCACCCGCCGAATGCCACTCCACCTCCAGGATCGCCTCACCGCTGCCCAGCCGGATCCGCCGCACCGGCCCGGCCAGGTCGGCGAGGAGTTCCTGGGCTTGTCGGCGCAGCTCCGCCAGCGCGGCATCCGCCGAAGCGCCGGATACCTCGGTCGGAGTGTCATCGAAGGTCCCATCGGACTGGGATGCCGCGTCCGCCGCCGCATCACCCTGGAGGTCCGGCACGCCGGTCGGCGCCAGTTCGGCGCTCATCGGGCACCTGCCCGGGCTCCGAGGCCGGCGGCACCGAACCGACGGAACCGGCGCCTGCGACGCCGAACCAGGGTCGCGGTGGGCACCTCGAGCAACGGCACCAGGTGCGCCAGTACCGCCTCCCGCACCGCCTGCATGGCGGCCGGCGGGTCGTGATGCGCGGCCGGTGCCGGTTCGGGGACCACCGCGTCCACCACCCCCAGACGACAGAGGTCGGCGCTGGTCAGCCGCAGCGCGCGGGCCGCCTGCGGGGCTGCGGACCGGTCTGGCCAGAGAATCGCGGCGCACCCCTCCGGACTGATGACCGAGTAGACGGCATGTTCCAACATCAGCACCCGGTCGGCGACCGCGAGCGCCAGCGCGCCGCCGCTGCCGCCCTCGCCGGTGATCACCGCAACGACCGGGGTGGGCAACATCGTCAGGGTCAGGATGTTCTCCGCGATCGCCGCGGCCTGGCCCTGTTCCTCCGCGCCCACTCCCGGGTCGGCACCGGGGGTGTCCACGAGGGTGACGACGGGCAGCCCCCACCGCGCGGCCAGCCGAGCCAGCCGGAGCGCCTTCCGGTGCCCGGCCGGACTCGCCATTCCGAAGTTGCGGGACATCAGGTCGCCGGTGGTGTGGCCCTTCTGGTGACCGACCACCAGGACCGGCCGGCCGGCCAGTTCGGCCAGTCCGCCGACGACCGCCGGGCAGTCGGCGCCCAGCCGGTCGCCGTGCAGCTCGACGAAGCTGTCAAAGGCCGTCTCCAGATAGTCCAGCGTGGTCGGGCGGCCCGGATGCCGGGCCAGCCGAACCGTCTCCCAGGCGTCCCGCTTGTCCGCACCACGCTCCTGTGTCGATGAGCCGTCCACGGGTGGGCACTCCGACTCGTGCCCGGCGCCCACCGGTTCGCGCCCGCCGGATGCGGCAGCGAGCAGCGTGGCGAGACAACCGCGCAGAGCATGCCGGGGTACCACCAGGTCGACCTGGCCGTGCCGCAGCAGAAACTCGGCGGTCTGGAACCCGTCAGGCAACTCCCGGCCGGTGACCTGGCGAATCACCCGGGGCCCGGCGAAACCCATCCGGGCCCCACTCTCGGCGATCACCACGTCGGTGTTGGTGGCGAACGAGGCGGCGACACCGCCGTACGTGGGATCGGTGAGCACGCTGACACTCGGCACCCCGGACTCGCGCAACGCGGCGACCGCCTGGCTGACCGTCGCCATCTGCATCAGCGACAGCACGCCCTCCTGCATCCGCGCTCCGCCAGAGGCGGTCACCACCACCAGCGGAACTCGGTCGGCGAGAGCACGTTCGGCAGCCTGGGTGATCAGCTCTCCGACCGCGCAACCGAGGCTGCCGCCGAGGAAACGGAAGTCCATGACGGCGATCACGCAGCGGCTCCCGGCCACTGTGGCGGTGCCGCAGACGACCGCCTCGGCCAGCCCAGTGCCGCTCCGCGCGGCGGTGAGCCGGTGGGGGTAGGGGAGCACATCGACGAAGCCGATCGGATCAACCTCCGGCGCCCGGTCGGCGAGGGCGGTAAACGACCCGGGGTCCACCAGCTGGGCCAAGCGGGCCGGCGCGTCGAGCCGGGAGTGGGCACCGCACTCCGGGCACACGTCCAGGTTTCGCCGCAGCCGCTTGCGATACAGCAGGCTGGCGCAGCCGCCGCAGCGTGACCAGAGCTGCCCGCCACGGGGCGTGGTCGGGTTCATGGCTGGTTGCCAGGAGCGTCGAACCGGTACACGCACCGGGCCATCGCGTCTCGCGGCTCCCGCCAGGTCGGCAGGTACGGCGAGACGTACGGGCGAAGCCGCTCGCTGACCCGAATGAACTCCGGGTGACACCGGGCCTCTGCGACCGCGTTCTCCCCCGGCAGCTCTGTCTCCAGGAGGTGCAGATACAGGTCTTGCAGCCGGTACAGCGACCGGTGCTGGACCCCGGCCAAGCGAGGCAACTCGGTCGCGTCGGACTCGGCGAAGATCTCGGCGATCCGCTCCTCCGCGCTCGGGTCGACCTTCGCGACAATCAACGAACGCTCCATCGATGAACCTCCCCCAACGGCTTCGGGCACCGGTGGCGCCGTACGCCGACAAGCCGGACGACTATGCGCACCATGGCGGCGCCACCGTCACCGGCGCGTCACCGGACTCGTCTCCGGCCCAGACTTTGGTGACGGTGCGTTGACGCTGACTGTGTAGGAGCTGTGACATGCAACCTGCACATAGTGCCTATCCCCAGTTCGGAGCGGGTTTCACAGCAGTTACGCACCCGTCGGGACGTTGACGGTGCGTGACCAGATTGATAATCTCCGTCACGGTTAACCCGGTCGCCGTGACCCGACGCCGTGCCGCGGGATCAGCTACCCGACCTGTGGGGTCACGGGCAGCCGCGCCGGGGGACACACACCGAGGAACATTCCGCAGGGGGTCCGCCATGGCCGCTGGTCCGTCCATGCCGACCGCCGGGGACCGTCCGGGTACCCTGATCCGGCTGCACCTGCTGGGCGGGTTCCGGCTGTTGCATGGCAACGCCCCGGTGGTCGTACCACGCGGGCTGCAACGCGTACTTGCGCTGGTCGGCCTGCGCCCCGGCACCACCCGCAGCCACCTCGCCGGGCTGCTCTGGCCGGACAACCCGGAGGAACGCGCCCTCTCCTCGCTCCGCACCGCCCTGTGGCGACTACGGCAGGACCCCTACTGTCCGCTGCACACCAGTGGAGACACCATCCGACTCGGGCCCGCCGTCCAGGTTGACGTGGACGGCCTGGTTGGCATGGCTGCCCGGGTCCGCGACGGCGATGATCCGAGCACCGCCACGACCGTACTCGCGAAGGGCCGCCACGATCTGCTGCCCGGCTGGTACGACGACTGGGTGCTGGCCGAGCGGGAGCGGCTTCGCCAACTGCGACTGCACATGCTTGAGGAGTTGGCCGACCACTACCTGACGGCGGGTCGGCACGGTGAGGCGCTCGAGGCCGCGTTGGAAGCGATGGCCGCCGAGCCACTCCGCGAGACACCGCACCGCCTGGTGGTCCGCATCCACCTCGCCGAGGGCAACGCCTTCGAGGCGGTGCACGCGTTCTACGTCTACCGCGACCTGCTACGCCGGGAGCTACGACTGGAACCATCGGCCACAATGACCGCCCTGCTCGACGAGACGCTCCGGCCAATCCGACAGGCCAGCCGCGACCCCCGCGGCCGCCGGCAGGTGCCCCCCACGCCCCGCGTCACCAGGACGGACATTGATGTGACGGGCAGGTGACAGTGGCCCCGGCAGCGTGGGGAGCGGCACCACCCGCCCCGGCTCGGCGCACGGGGCACCACGGCGGAAGGAGTCCCCAAATGAGCCGACTACTGATAGTCAACAGAATCGTCCCCGGCGCGGAGGGACGGGTAGCCCAGATCTTCGCCGAGTCCGACGCCACCGAGTTGCCCAGCCTCACCGGTGTGCGGCACCGCTCCCTGTACTGCCTGCACGACGTGTGCGTCCACCTAATGGAGACCGCGGACGTGGACCCAGACACCCTGGCCGACGCCCGGAACCATCCGCTCTACCGGCAGGTCAACGAGCGGCTCTCCGCGCACACCTCCCCGTACCTGCCGACCTGGCGCTCACCGCGCGACGCCATCGCCGGCTGTTTCTACCGTTGGGACTCCGCGGCTACCGCCGCGCCCCACGTGGCGAGCTGACCTCCACGTGTCCCGCATCCGACCGCACGTTCTGATCATTGGGGCGGGGACCGGTGGACTCTGTCTGGCGCAGGGACTGCGCCAGGCCGGAATCGCCGTGACCGTCTACGAGCGGTACCGCACCCGAGGCGATGGCCTACTCGGCTACCGGATCGGTATCGGACCAACCGGCAGCCGGGCGCTCCGCGAGTGTCTGCCGTCCGACCTGTTCCGCATCTACCGGGCCACCTGCGCCTCGTCCCCCCGCTACTTCAATGTCGTCACCCAACGGCTCCGGCAGACCGCGTCGTTTCCGCTGCGATCGGAGACCGACGAGGTGAACACCGAGCGCTCCGTCGCCCGGATGACCCTGCGCCAGGTCCTGCTCACCGGGCTGGAGGACGTGGTCCACTTCGACAAGGCCCTCACCCACTTCGAACAGCGGGATGACGGCAGCGTCACCGCGCACTTCGCCGACGGGGACAGTGCCACCGGCGACCTGCTGGTGGGGGCCGACGGCACCCACTCGGCGGTCCGGCGCCAATACCTGCCGCACGCCGTGACCCGGAACGCGGGCACCATCAACATCGCCACCCGGATCCCGTTCACCGAGGAGGTACGGGCGCTGTTGCCGGAGCGGATCGAGAAGGGCATCTCGCTCATCTTCGGCAGCGGCGGCGTGATGGGCGTCCTGCATGTCATGGAGTTTCCGTGGGATCGCTCCGGCGCGCTCAAGAACGGAGTCGATCCAGCCGACGCGGCGCTGCTGAACAGCTGGCCCGGCCGGGCACACGACAGCACCCGGGACAACGTGAACCTGGTTGTCTGGAGTACCGCTCGGCGGTTCCCACCCGACATCATGCGGCTCCGCGGCGAGGAGTTGATCCGGACCGCGCTCGGTCTGACCCACAACTGGCACCCGCGCCTACGCCAGCTGCTGGTCCTCGCCGACCCGGCCAGCGCCCTGCCGGTCAAGGTCTCCACCAGCGAGCCGGTTCCACCATGGAAGAGCAGCACCGTCACCCTGCTCGGCGACGCCATCCACACGATGACGCCGGGGCGCGGGGTGGGTGCGAACACCGCCCTACGGGACGCCGCGCTGCTGAACCGAGAGCTACGCCGCGCCGCCGCGGGAGAGAAGACGCTGCTGCAGGCGGTAGCCGACTACGAGGCGGCCATGTTGCCGTACGGCTTCGCTCGGGTGGCCGACTCGTTGAACCGCAGCGGCACCAGCGGCGACGACCCCATGTACAAGCCCGTCGTCGGCCGACTGGCCCTGCTCGGCGCCCGCGGCTACTTCGGCATCACCAGCCGGGTACCACGGCTCGCCCGACGGTTTGTGGATGACTTCTACAACTACCGGGGCGAGGAGGAGGACTGAACCGCTACGGCCGGACCCCAGCACCGGGGTTCGGCCGTAGCGCCCGGCGCCGCCCCTTTGGTCGACGTTGCGTCGCCCTGTAGCCATCATGGGTGTGATCCGGTCGAGCTACGAGCTGGTTACCAGGCCGTGCTGTCGTACCGCACCGGATGTGTGGCAAGCTTCGGCGAGCTTTTCTCGACTAACTCGCTCATCGAAAAGGGGAGGTCTGCCGTGGCCTGGTCGGACTGGCCGTTGATTGTTGTGGCCCTGTTGGTGGGCGCCGCTGCCGGCTGGGTGGTCCGCGGCCGGCACAACGCCGCACGGGCTGGCACCACTGAGGATGGTACGCCGGTGGCCGCGACGAAGACAGCCGGAGGCGAACCCACCTCCACATCCACATCCACATCCACGTCCGCTTCCGCTGACACCGACACCGACACCGACACCGACCGTCCCAGCGGGACCGAACCGACACCGGTCCAGACCGCTACGGCGTCAGAGCCAGCGTCGACGCAGATCGAACCGGCGCCGGCCCGGGAGCACAGCTCGGCGCCCGGCAGCAGCCTGACCGAGCCAGCCGACGCCGACACGGCGGCACCCCCGGTGGTCGTGCCACGCCCGGTGGCGCCCGACACCGAGCCCGCGGACCGGTCGGCGGTCGCCGCCGATTCTGGACCGGAGCCGGACACCGCTACGGCTGAGCCCAAGCCGGACACCGCTGCGTCTGGGCCGGAGCCCGACGCCACCGACGACTTCCGCCGGATCCAGGGCGTCGGACCGAAGATGGCCGCCGCGCTACACGCCGCCGGCATCCGCACCTACCGGCAACTCGCCGAGCTGGACGTGGCGGCGCTGCGGGAGACCATTCGCGCCGCCGGTCTGCGTGGCGCGGCGAGCCTGCCAACCTGGCCGCAGCAGGCGAAGACCCTGGCCAAGGCACCCGAAGCAGCGGGTGTGCCGTCGGCCGAAGGCGGCGCGAACGCCTGAGTGCGCCGCCTCGGGCGCCGCGGGCAGACGGGTATACGACCGCACCGGGGAGCGGCGGAGCCGTTCCCCGGTGCGGTCGTTCGCCCAACCGGCCGCGAGTGGTACTACCGGAAGCAGTGTGGCACCGGACTGGTGCTGCCCAGGCAGTTGGTCGGTTGGTTCTCCGCCACCACGGTCTTTGAGTCCAGCGTCGCCTGCGCCCGATCCACGTTCAGGCCACCGGCCGGCAGCGTTGACTGGTTCTCGACGACGAGGCTGCGGTAGAGCCCGATCCGACCCATGCTGACCGCGATCCCACCGCCGGTGGACTTCGCCTCGATGGCGTGGTTGCTCCGGACCGTGCTGTCCCGTACCAGCAGGTTCGACTTGGCCGCGTGGATGCCGCCGCCGGAGCCGTGGGCGGTGTTACCAGATACCACGCTCTCGTCCAGCGGCACGAGGCCCTGGAAGGTGGAGATGCCGCCGCCGTCGCCGATGGCGAGATTGTCCCGGATCTCCATCCCCCGCAGGAAGATCAGCGCGTCCGAGTTCGCGATCCCGCCGCCGGTTCCCGCCTTGTTGCCGACGACCTTCGAGTCGGAGACCCGGGTACGGGCTGAGAAGCTCGCCAGGCCACCGCCCTGCGCCGCCGAGTTGTGCTCGAAGGTGCTCGTGTGCACCTCCGCCGCGGCCTGGTAGTTGCCCAGCCCGCCACCGTAGGCGGCGGCACTGTTGCCCGCGAAGGTCGATGAGTGCAGGGTCAGCACGCCGTTGTTGAGCAGGCCCCCGCCCTTGCCCGCCGATCCGTAGGCATGATTGTCGACGAGCGTGCTGTCCCGAACGACCATGTTGCCGTCGTTGAACAGTGCGCCCCCGCCGCCCTCCATCGAGGACGAGGTGTTGTGCACCGCCGTAACTCGTTCGATCAACGCCGACGCGCCGTGCACCACGTGGACGGCTCCCCCCTCGGCGTCGGAGTGACCGCCAACGAGGCGAACGTTGCGCAGGGTCAGCTCACCACCGTCACGGACAGTGAAGAAGCGGAACGCCTCGGCCTTGCGCGCACGCTCGATCGTGGCCTGCTCGCCTTCGATGGTGACCGGGTGGTAGATGACCGGCAGTCCTGCCTTGTCGTCGGCGGGGTTCCGGGGCGGCTTCTCGGCCTCGCCGGGGTTCTCGGCCGAGTCCGCCGCTTCCCGCGCGTCCCGGATTCCGCCGTCGTACTGGTCGGGCTGGTGGAAGGCATCGGTGAGCGTGTAGGTGCACTTCGGGGCGAGCCGCAGCGTCCCGCCGCCCTCGGCGTTGACCCGGACCAGCGCGGCGATCAGCTTGGCGCTGTCACAGGGCACCGGCGTTACCCGGGACTCCCCGCTTCGGCCACCGGCGGAGTCGCCTCGGGCCACGGCGGCGTTCTCACCACCCCGCTCGTACGCCGCGGCCGAACCGCCCAGCCCCGCCGCTCCGACGACCAGGCCACCGGCCACCAGCCCGCCGGCGAGCAGCCGTCGGGACCGTTGTCGGCCCCGCGGCGGTCGCTGGCTGTCGTGATACGTGGACATCGTGCTCTCCTGCCTCTCCCTCGCGACTGAGCCGACCGGCAACATTTCCGGACGGTAGGGCAGCGACCACGTGGCCGTCACCGAACGTCACGCTACGGCGAAGAGAGAGGGCAGAATTGATAATGTGAATAAATCACCTGTTTGCCTGCCATGCTGGCAGTGTGGGGGTGATTCGCCAACAACCTACCCAGACAAGCCTAGGAGGCTGGTCCGGCTCGGTGAGTCGGACCAGCCTCCTGGGGGAACTCCCGATATGTACTGCCGGGCGGGTTGGCCGGCGCCTGCCGGTCAACCCGCCCGACCTCCCCCTTCCCTCGGCGGCGGCCGGAACGGATACCCCCGTTACCGCCGGACGCCCACCCCCGGCGCGTATCCGTTCCCGCCTCCCCACCACGCCGTCCACGACCTAGGGATCTTGGCTGACGACGCGGACGCCACCCGCGCACGGCTTCGCCGCGGAGCGCGGTCCCCCGCCGGCTACTGCAAGAACGCCCCCAGGGGCGAGAGCAGGAGCCGGCCGAGCAGTTCGGCATTGTTGTCCAGCCGTAGCCGCTCCTGCTCGTGGGCGACCCGATCGTTGCGACACCGCCAGATCTTCTTCGCGTTCCGCCAGGCGACGTTGCGGGCGTACTCGACCAACTCCCCCTGGTACCAGTCGTCGACCTCACCGTTGAGCATGTCGACAAGTAGTTGCCACTCGTCGAGATAGCCGCGCCGCAGGCTGGGAATCTGCGCGGCAAAGATGTTGTTGATCTTCAGGTAGTCGTCATGTTGATCGCTACCGTCCACCGGCTCCGACTCGAGGCTGTCGAACGTCGTCACCAGCGCAAACGGCAGGTCGTAGTTGATGTGCGCGTTGATCCCGGCGGCAGCCGACGGCAACGGCCGGACATCCGGACCCTGCATCCGCCGGAACAGACACGACCAGGCCTTCGGACAGCGCGAGTTGGAGTCGGTCCACAGCCGCAGCGCGTCGAAGTAGCGAGCGGCGAACTCGACGTCCAACCGGGACAAGAAGACCACGTCGGCGAAGAAGCCCTCGTAGAGGCCCTCCAACACCCGCTCGGTAATGGTCAGGTAGAGCCGGTTAAAGTCGGCCACCGGGCAGGCATCATCCGGGCGAGAACGCCGATCCAACAGATCCTGCAACCTGGTCAGGTGGTCAACCACCGCCGGAACGTCCACCGGACGGTCGGCGAGCAGGTCGATGATGTCCCGATGCACGAGACCCCAGACCACATCACTCATACCTGTTCCCCTTGCGGCAGACGTCCCACGTGCCGTACGCCGTACAGCCTCGCAGCTGGTGAGAGCAGCGCGGATCAGTAGAACGACGTATTCGTCAACGCGCGTCCGGTGGCTGGTTTCGGAGGAGGATCGCGCTCGCCTGCACCCGGGTACGGACCTGCAGCTTGTCGAAGATGTGCGAGACGTGCACCCCGATGGTCCGCTCACTGATGAACAGTCGCTGGCCGACTTCCTTGTTGGTCAGCCCCTCTGCCACCGCCGCGAGCACCTCCCGCTCGCGTGCGGTCAGCACCGCCAGTTCCTCCCCATCGGCCGGGACGCTAGAGGTCGGGTTACCGGCCGTCGTACCCTGCTCCGTCAACACGACCCGTGCGCGGCCGGCGACGGTCCTGATCTCAGCGGTCAGCGGCACCGCCCCCAGCCCCAGGGCCGCCTGGTACGCCTGGCGGAGCAGCTTCCCGGCCTTCGCGCTACGGCTGCGGCGGGCGAGTAACGCCTCCGCCTGGCGCAGTCGCGAGTAGGTCGCCGGATAGGGGTGGTGTCGCCGGTCCCACTCTGTCACCGACCGGGCCCAGAGCTCCGGGTCGCTACCGTCGATCCGGCTCACCTCGCCGGCGCAGAGGGCCAGGAACGCCTCGACCACGCTGCGTACCGGGCGGGCCGCCGTCCCCGCCCGACGAGCCACCCGATCCGCGGCCTCGCGGAGCCGCCGCACCGCCGTCTCGTCCACCGAGAGGCTCCGGCTGGCGTGCGCCTCGGCCTCTGCCCGCAGGCCGTGCCAGATCAGCGCGGCAAGAATGACCAGGTCATCGGAGCGGCTCTCGGTCAGGCCCCGTTGTACGGCCTTCCGCGCCAGGTCGTGCCGGCCCTGCCACATTGCCAGACCGGCTCGCAGGGTGAGCAACGGAATCACGTGTCGCGCCCCGCCGCCTGCGCAGAGGGTGGCGACCGCGTCGAGGTCCCGGTCGGCAGCCTCGATGTCGCCGTATCCAACGGAGAGCCGACAGCGGGCCAGCAGCACCTCGACCGCTTCCGCACCGGAGGGTCGGTGCCGCAGCGCCGTCGCGGCCACCTTCTCCGCCTCGGCCCACTGACCAACCCGGAACAGTCCGTTGATGGCGATGGCCAGCAGCCGGGTCTCGTAGGTCCGGCCGAGCCCGAGGGCGGCGACCCGCTCCGCGCCCCGCCGCGCGACGACCACCCCCTCCTCGAGAGTGTTCAGCGGCCCGGTCAGCAGCTCGGCCAGATGCAGGTACGCGCAGGCCACATCCTCCGGACGGCCGAACCGCTCAGCCGTGTCCAGGGCGCGACGCACCACGGCCAGGCCGGCCTCCGGATCCTCCCGGAAGGCCTCGGAGAATCCCAGGGCGGCGCTGGCCAACACGACCTCCGACGTGGAGCCCGTAACAGTGTCGGCCAGCTCCAGCGCCTCCCGGGCACGCGTACCGGCGTCGGCATACCGGCCCAGATGTAGCAGCAGCTCGGCGAGGTGAGCCGTGATGGTCGCCCGCTCGCGGGGCGTACAGTCGGCGGCAGCCAGGGCCCGCTGGTATTCGACCTCGGCCAGCGCGGACCGACCGGCGGCGGCGAGGTAGCGGGCCCGCCGGATGGACAGACCGCAGGCCGACCGGGAGGCGTCGGCACCCGCCACCTCCTCCAGCAGCGCCAGGGCCCGGGCGTGCTCGCCGCAGTGGTGCGCCGCCTCGGCGGTCCGCTCCAGCAACATCACCCGGTCGACAGCTGACCCGACGGCAGGCGCCTCGGCCAGCTGCAGGGCACTCGACCAGTGCCGGTGCGCCTCGACGTACCCGTGCAGCCGCTCGGCCTCCTCGGCGGCCGCCATCGCTGCCGGCAGCGCCCGGACCGGCTCCCCGGCGAGGCGCCAGTGGTGCGCCAGCCGGGCCTGGTGCAGTTCGGCGTGCGCGCCGGTCAACGCCTGCGCGTAGCGCCGGTGCAGGGCGACTCGCTCCACCGGCAGCAGCTCCTCCTCCAGCACCTCGGCGACCAGCCGGTGTCGTAGTCGGTAGCCCTCGTCGGCGCCGACCAGCAACCGGTGCGCGACGGCTTCCCGGACCGCGTCGATCAGCTCGTCGTCCGGCAGTCGCACCACCTTTGCGAGCAGCCAGTGCTCCACCGGCTCCACCCCGACGGCTACTGCGCGTACCACGGCGTGCGCGTCCGGCGGCAGCACCTCCATCCGGGTCAAGAAGATCTCCCGCAACGTGTCAGAGAGTCCGTCCCGGCCGTCCCGCAGATCGCGAGCCAGCTCCTCCACCACGAAGGGGTTACCGCCGCTCCGCCGCCACAGCTGCTCGGCGGCGGCTGTTGGCAGGGCTTCACCAGCCACCGCGGCAGCCAACTGCTCGGTGGCGGCACGATCCAACGGTGCCAGGTCGAGCACCCGCACCGTACGCAGGCGGCGCAGCTCGGTGAGCATCCGGCGCAGCGGGTGCGCGCCCTGGAGGGACTCGGCGCGAACGGCGGCCAGCACCGAGAGTTGCAGATCACCCAGCCCGGCAAGCAGGTAGAGCAAGAGCTGCCGGGTGCTGCGGTCGGCCCACTGGAGGTCATCGAGGACGAGTACCAACTGTCGCCCGCCGGCGATCAGGTGCAGTCCGTGGGAGACCTGCTCCAACAGCGCCCCGGCACCGTCGGGGCCACCGGTCTGGTCGACGAACATCTCGAGCAGCCCCCGGAGGGCCGAGGAGGCGCGGATGGGCCCGGTGGTCAGCTCGGCGTCGAGGCGACGCAGGGCCTGGCGCAGTGGATGCAGCGGGGAGGCGTCACCGATGTCCAAACAGGCACCGGTGAGCAGAAGGGCACCCGCGTCCCGCAGCTCGGAACCGACCTCGCGCAGCAGCCGACTCTTGCCAACCCCACTCTCACCAGTGAGGAAAACCGCGGTGGGTTGCCCCTGGCCGGCGCCGACCAGAGTGGATCTTACCGCCTCCAGTAATTCGGTCCGGCCGACGAGCGGCGCACCATCCACATCGCTGACCACCCATGCAGACTAGCCACCGCCTCCGGTGCATTCTACCAGCAATTTAGCTGGTTTTTCCCCATCCCGTCGGCATTGTGAACAAAAGTTGCAGCCGGCGGACATACGTCATTCGGCAGATCCCGCAGCGACGTAAAGCTGACAGTCTCGGATTATCGGCAGGGTTCGCAGGAACCAATCCACCCACGGGGGACCGAAAGGACAGATGCCCGCCATGTTGAACGTCACCGCTGGGCCCCGCCCGGTCGCCGACCGGATTCCCAGCACTCCCCCTCACACCCCACGAGTCGGCGCCGACGCACTCGGCCGATGGCCGGTTCCCGAGGAGAGGCGCACAGTCAGCGTCCTCTTCGCCGACATCGTCGGATCGACCCGGCTGGTCGACCAGCTCGACCCCGAGGAGGTACGGGCCCTGCAACGGGCCTACTTCGACACGGTGGCCCGGGTGCTGCGCCGCTGGGGTGGAGTGGTGGAGAAGTACATCGGGGACGCGGTGATGGCGCTCTTCGGCGCCACGGAGTCCGACGGCTTCGACGCCTACCGTGCGGTACGGGCCGGCCTGGAAATCCAACGCTCGCTAGACCGGCGGACGCTTCCCGGGGTGCCGACACTGCGCGTACGGGTCGGAGTGGCGACCGGCGAGGCGGTGGTCGACCTCACCACCACCCACAACGGCGCGCACGGCATGGCCAGCGGCGCGGTCATCACCCTCGCCGCCCGCCTCCAGACGTACGCCCCGCCGGGCGGAGTCGTCCTCTGCACCGTCACCCACCAGGCAACCAACAGGCTGATCGATCAACGTCCGGTGCCCGCGGTGGCGGTCGTCGGAAAGTCGCTACCCATCGAGGTCTGGCACGCCACCGGCCCGGCCCGGCCCAAGCCGACGCGGCACTGCGGGCCGCTGATCGGGCGACGCGGGGAGCTCGCCGCCGCCCGGGCCCAGCTGGTGCGCGCGGTGCGGGACCGCCGGCCCCGTTGGGTCTCGGCGACCGGCCCGACGGGCAGCGGACGCAGCCGGCTACTCCACGAGTTGGTGCGCGTGGTCCCCACAATCGACGGAGCCTCGGTCCACTGGTGTGTGGCGGCGTGCCCGCCGTATCCGGAGCAGCCACTGGCACCCGTGGCCGAACTGGTCCGTGCCTTCGCCGGGATCGGTGACCAGGATCCGACCCCGGTAGTCCGGGCCCGGCTCACCTCCGCCGTCGCCGCGGTGGTCCCGCCGGCACGCCGCACCGAGGTGGTGTCCGCGCTGCAGGAGCTGCTGGAGGAGCCGGACACCAGCGTCACCGCCCATCGGGGGGTGGCGAGGTGGCAGGAGTGCCTGCTCGGCCTCGCCGAGCGGCAGCCAGTGGTGGTGGCGGTTGACGACCTCGACCGCGGCGCCCCGGAGGTGAGCCGCTTCCTGCACCGGCTGCTCGCCGCAGCCCGAATCCGGGCACTGCCCCTCGCGGTGATCGCCCTGCACGGTCCGGAGCCGACGACCGCGCGGCTCATCGGGGGCCGACGGGAGGGGCTGCCGCTGCACCGCTTGTCGACCAGGGAATCCGAACGGCTGCTGCACCACCTGCTGCACCAGGCCGGCCAGCCGGCTGCGCTCGCCAAGGTGCTGCTACCGCTGGTCCGCGGCCTCCCCGGGCGAGCCGCCGCATATGTGGCGTCGCTGGCCCCCGGCTCCGCACCACCGGTTCCCGATCCGATCCGCCGTGCCCTCGACACGCGGCTCGACCAGTTGGACGGCACCCGGCGGGCAGTGTTGATGGCCGCCGCTGCCATCGGGACACCCGTCACACCGGTGCTGCTGGACCGCGTACTCGGCTGGGCACCGGGCCGGGCGGTCGCGGCGCTACACGATCTGACACATCAGGACCTGCTGGCCGCAGGGCCGAACGGCTACACCGTGCCGGACCCGGTGGTCGCCTCCGTCGCCGCCGCTCGGCTCACCCGGGCGGTCCGGACCGAGTGGCGCACCCGCGCAGCCGCCCCGGCCGGCTCAGGCCCCGTTCAGGGTGCGGCTACGGCCACGGAACTCGGCGATCACCGCACCATCGTCCCGGGTCACGGTGACGTCGTAGATCCCGCTGCGGCCGTACCGGATGCGTTCGGCGGCCCGAGCAAGCAGCACATCCCCCTCGCGCGCCGGCCGGACAAAGACAATGTCTCCGCCGGCCGCGACCGTCACCGGGCCGTGGCTGTTACAGGCCAACGCGAACGCGGTGTCGGCGAGCAGGAACAGGTAGCCGCCGTGGGCGATGCGGTGCCCGTTGACCATCGCCCCGGTCACCCGCATCCGGGCCACCGCCGCGCCCGCCGCCGCCTCGATCAGCTCGATGCCGAGCGCACGCGAGGCGACATCGGCAGCGAACATGTCGTACGCGGCGTTGCGCCGCTGCGGGTCCGGCACCGGACGTTGACCGGACCCGTCCGGCTCCGGCGCCGTCGCCCTCTTCCGCCCGGTCGACTCCCGCCGGTCCCGGTGGGGCGGACGATCCGACATCGCCGCTCTCCTCACTACGCCGGACGAACAATTCGACGATCTTGCCACCGTACGTCACCGCCCCGGGTCCGGCATCACCGAGACCCGGCCGCACCACGCTGCCGCGTGGCCGCGTCGCCCCGCCGATAGGGTGGGCGCGTTCGACGGCGGGGTGGAGGGGAGAAGCGGGTGTCCGGACCGGAGCAGCGACGCCTCGACCCCGATGTCGACATGGCCGTGCCCGCCGATCGAGCAGAGCTGCCCACCCACCCGGCCGCGGTGCTCGCCGCCGTCTCCGCCGGCGGTGTCCTGGGCGCGCTGGCCCGCGCCGGCCTGTCGGCCGTGCTGCCATCCGATCCGGCGGGCTTCCCGGTGCCGACGTTCGCGGTCAACCTGAGCGGATGTCTGCTGATCGGCGTGCTGATGGCGGTGCTCGCCAAGCGGGCCAACCCACCGGCTCTGGCCCGGCCGTTTCTCGGGGTCGGGGTGCTCGGCGGCTACACCACCTTCGCCACCCATGCCGTGGAGGCGCGGCAGCTGGCTGCCACCGGCGCGGCGACAACCGCCCTGGCCTACCTCGCGGCGACCCTGGCCGGCGCGCTACTCGCCGTCTGGGTTGGGTACGCGGCCACCGACCGGCTCACGTCGTCGGCCAGCGGCACCGAGCCAGGACAGCGGCCGGCGACCGGATGACCGCGTTGCTCGTCGCGCTCGGCGCGGCCGTCGGGGCGCCGCTGCGCTACCTCGCCGACCGAGCGGTACAGGACCGCTTCGGTACCCGCTTCCCCTGGGGCACGTTGACCGTCAACGTGGCCGGCTCGCTCCTGCTCGGGTTCCTGCTGGGGCTCCCGCTCCCGCCGGCGGCTGGCGTGCTGCTCGGCACCGGGCTCTGCGGTGCCCTCACCACATACTCGACGTCCAGCTACGAGACCCTGCGCCTGGCCACCGCCGGCCGGTTCCGTCCGGCAGTGGCCAATGCGCTACTTGGCGTCGTCGCCGCGGTGGCAGCGGCGACGCTCGGCCACCTCGCGGCGACCGCCCTGCCCTGGCCGTAAGCCGGACCGTCGCGCTCCCCACTGCCCCGCGGGGCGGAACAACCGTGAGTCGGCTCAGTGGCCGGACGCGGCCAGGGCCGGCTCCTCGGCGAACGCCGCGACCGGGCCAACCACGAAGACCGCCGGGGGACGCACGCCCGCCCGCGCCGCCACCGCCGCGATCCCGTCCAGGCGCGCGGGCAGTGAACGCTGTCCCGGATGACCGGCATCCTGCACCGCGACGACCGGGGTGTCCGGGGCGCGCCCGTGCGCGATCAGCGCTGCGGCGACAGCCCCGATCGTGTCGACTCCCATCAGCACCACCACGGTGCCCCGGGCCCGGCCCAGCGCCGCCCAGTCGATCAGCGAGTTCGGATGCCCCGGCGGTAGGTGCCCGGAGACGACGGTGAACTCGTGCGCTGTCCCGCGATGGGTGACCGGTATCCCGGCCAGGGCCGCCGCGGCCACCGCGCTGGTCACCCCCGGCACCACGGTCACCGGAACCCCGGCCGCCGCGCAGGCCAACACCTCCTCGTGCCCGCGCCCGAAGACGAACGGGTCGCCCCCCTTGAGCCGGACCACCCGCCGTCCGGCGCGGGCGTGCCGGACCAGTGCGGTGTTGATGACGTCCTGCCCGACGGACGGCCCCCGGGGTGACTTCGCCGCGTCCACCACCCGCACCCCCGGACGTAGTCCGGCGAGCAGCCCCTGCGGGGCGAGCCGGTCCACCACCACCACATCGGCGACCTCCAGCAGCTCCCGGCCCCGAACGGTGATCAGATCCGCTGGGCCCGGCCCGCCGCCGACGATCGCCACCTCCCCCGGGCGCAACGCGGGCTCGGGGTGCTGATGATGGTGGTCGTGGTGGTGGTGGTGCCCGCCCACCGGGTCGTCCGGGTGGTCGTGCGGGGTCTGCGGCCGGCCCACCTTGTCGACGAAGCCCGGCATCGATACCCGGTACGCACAGGTGTCGCAGTTCATCCGAATGTCGCCGCGCACCGCCTCCTCGTGCCGTTCCAGCACCAGGTCGGCCAGGGCGTCGCAGTCGCCGATCAGGTCCGCCACCCGCAGGTCCAACTCCGGATGGGCGGCGGCGAACTCCCGCGCCTGGGCCCGGATCCGATCCGGTAGCACCCCGGCGAACAGGAAGTACGGGGCGACGACGATCCGCCGCGCCCCGAGCCGGCGCAGCCGGTCCAGGACCGCCGGCACGGATGGCTCGGCGAGTGAGATGAAGCCCGGTTCGACGCCCGCGTAGCCCCGTCCCTCCCACAACAACCGGGCCACCTTGGCCACCTCGGCGTTCGCGTCCGGGTCGGTGGAGCCACGCCCGATCAACGCCACCCACGTGTCGGCCCGATCCGCGCCGGCCAGCGCCGCGTCGATCCGCTCCTCAAGGGCGGTGTGCAGCATCGGGTGCGGACCGAGCGGTCGGCCGTAGGCGTATGACAGGCCGGGGTGGCGCTGCTGTTCCCGGGCCAACGCGGCCGGAATGTCGCCCTTGCCGTGCCCGGCTGCGGTCAACACCAGCGGCAGCGCCACCAGCGCCCGATGCCCCCGGTCGGCGAGCGCGCCGACCGCGTCGGTCAGGGGCGGACGGGACAACTCGATGAAGCCGCCCTCGACGTCGCCAACCGTACCGCCGGCACGGGTACGCACCCGCTCGACCAGCGCGGCGAACTGCGCCACCCCCTCGGCGCTACGGGTGCCGTGCCCGACGATGACCAATGCGGTCACTCTTCCCCCTCCACATAGAGCAGGGCGTTGAGGGCGGCGGCGGCAACCGCCGACCCGCCCTTCTCGCCCCGGTTCGAGATTCCCGGCAGGCCACTGACCCGCAGCGCGGCCTTCGACTCCGCGGCGCCGACGAAGCCCACCGGCAGGCCGACCACCAGGGCCGGCCGGGCATCCAGGGCGAGTAGTTCGGTCAGTGCGGTGGGCGCGCAGCCGACCACCCACACCGCACCGGGCCCCACCCGGTCCAGGGCGATCCGCACCGCGGCGGCCGAACGGGTGATCCCGGCCCGCCGAGCCAACTCGGCGGTGCCCGCCTCGGCGACCGGGCAGATCGTCGCCCGGCCGGTGATCCCGGCGGCGACCATCGCCACGTCGGCCACCACCGGTGCGCCCGACCGCAACGCGGCCAGCCCACCGGCCAGGGCGATCTCGTCACACACCAGATCCGTCACGTAGCTCAGGTCCGCGCTGGCGTGTACCACCCGCTCGGTGACCGCACGGGTCAGCGGCGGCAGGTGCCGCAGGTCGACCCGCTCCCGCAGAATCCGGTACGACTCCATCTCGATCGGGTGCACCGGCCGGCTCATCCGTCCTCCCGCACCGGTACGGCGTTGACCGGGGTGGTGACCATCGGCTCCTCCAGGTGTCGCGGGCCGGCGGCGCGGATCGCGCCGACCGGGCAGATCTCCAGGCACTCCAGGCAACCGGTGCAGCGGTCGGCGCGGATGACGAGGCCGCCGGGCACCGGCCGGATGGCGTGCGTGGGGCAGGTCAGCAGGCAGGCCCCACAGCCCTGGCAGGCGTCGACGAGCACCGGCGCCGGGCCGGTCATGCCCGCCACCGGTAGCCCCGTGGCGTGACCATCCGACCGGCGACCCGGCGTGTCTGGCTGCTGCCCACGACCACGACGCTGTACATGTCGACACTCGCCGGATCGAGGGTGGCCAGGGTGGCCAGCTGCACCCGTTGCCCGTTCCGGCTGGCGTTGCGGACCACCCCGACCGGAGTCTCCGGCGGTCGGTGCTCCGCGAAGAGCCGCAGCGCCGCCGGCAACTGCCAGTCCCGGTTCCGGCTGCGTGGGTTGTACAGCAGCGCCACGAAGTCCCCCTGCGCCGCGGCGGCCACCCGACGAGCAATGACATCCCAGGGGGTGTGCAGGTCGGAGAGGCTCAGGTAGGCGTGGTCGTGCCCCAGCGGCGCACCGAGCAGGGCCGCCGCCGCGAGGGCGGCGGTCACCCCGGGCACACCGACCACATCGACCCGCTCATCGGCGTACTCGAGGGTGGGGCTCGCCATCGCGTACACCCCGGCGTCGCCGGAGCCGACCAGGGCGACGGCGTGGCCGGCGGTGGCCTCGGCGACGGCGGAGCGGGCGCGCTCCTCCTCGGCGCCAAGCCCGCTGGCGAGCACCCGGGTCCCCGGGCGCAGCAGGTGGCGGATCTGGTCAAGGTACTGGTCCAAGCCGACCACGACGGCGGCCCGCCGCAGCTCGGTCACCGCCCGGGGGGTACGCAGATCGGCCGCGCCCGGTCCGAGGCCGACCAGGGCGAGCCGGCCCCGCGGCGCGTGCCGGGCGACCGCGACGGTCGCCATCGCGGTCGCGGTCTTGGACACCAACAGTTCAGCGTCCCCGCCGAGCAGCGCCGCGGCCTCCGCGACGCTCGGGGTGCCGACCGCGGCGCGAACCACCTCGCTGGGGTTGGGCACCTCAACCGCCGCCAGCTCCGCGGCAGACCAGGTCACCAGAGGTATCCGCAGTGCGTCGGCGGTGGCGCGGATACCCACCTCGTCGGCCTTGATGTCGGCGCTGGCCAGGCAGCGCAGGCTCGCCGCGCTGAGGCCCGCGGTGGCGAGCACCCGATCCAGCAGGGCACGCACCTCCGCAGCCGGCACGCCGCGACTCGCCCCGACCCCGGCGACCAGCGAGGGGGGACGGAGCACGACGGTCCGCTCATCCAGGGGCACGATCCGGTCGGTGACCAGCACCCGACAGCCAGCCGCGGGTGCACCGACGGGGCTGGCCGGGGAAACGTGGACGTTGTCCGGCAGTGCCGGCAGTGGCCAGGGCTCGTCGGCGACCATCGTGACCGGTTCGCCGTCCAGGATCGCCCGGCTCACCGCGGCGACCGCCCCCTCGACCGGCCAGCCCAGCGTGTCCAGGCCGGGCAGGTCGACCGCATCGGTGGCGGTAGTGACCACCGGCGCCGCGTCGAGTAGGGCCCCGACCTCGGCAGCGAGGGCATTGGCACCGCCGGCGTGCCCACCGAGCAGGGCCACCGCGTGCCGGGCCGCCTCGTCCACCGTCACGACCGCCGGATCGCTGCGCTTGTTGTCGAGCAGCGGGGCGACGAGGCGCACCACCGCGCCGGTGGCCAGGAACGCGACGATCTGATCGCACTCCGACCAGGCGGCCCGGAGCCCCGCGGCGGCACTCTCCGCCTCCACGATCCGGGCCTGCGGCCAGGCATCGGCGAGGAGACGGGCGTGCCGGCGCCCGGCCGCGGTGACCGCGACCAGCCCGATCCGGCGCGACTGCGCCTCGGTGCCATCGGATTGCTTCACAGGCGCTCCCCGGTGAGGACGACCACCGGGTTGGTGGCCGCGAGACGGATCGACCCGCCGGGCAGGTCGGCGAGGCGGGCGGCGGAGAGTTGGACACCCTCGACCGTGTAACCAGCGGCCCGCAGCGCGTCCCGGGCCGGGGCGACCCGGTCCAGCGCGGCGAGCGCGACGACTATCCGCCCCGGCTGACGGGCCGCTACCGCGGCGAGCACCCCGGTTCCGCCCCCGCCGACGAAGACCGCGTCGGGGTCGGGGAGCCCGTCGAGGGCGGCCGGTGCGGCGCCGGGAACCACCCGTACATCGACGCCGTGCCGAGCGGCGTTGCCGCGCACCAGGTCCACTGCGGCCGAATCCCGCTCAACGGCGACGACCGCCGCACCGAGCAGGGCGCATTCGATGCCCACCGAGCCGCTGCCGGCACCCACGTCCCACACCAGCCTTCCGAGCCGGGGCCGGAGCCCGGCCACGACCAGCGCCCGCACCTCCGCCTTGGTGATCATCGAATCGCGATGCCGATACGCCCCCTCGGGCAGCGCCCACCCACCGGCCGGGGCGGCGGCCGGCTGGTTGTCGACCCGCGCCGCGCCGATCGGTCCGGGGGCGAGGCTCAGCAGCACGTGCGGATCGGTCCAGCTACCGGCCGCCGCCTCCGCCGGGGTCGTCCAGGTGATCCGCTCGGCGTCGGTGCCGAGGTGCTCGGCCACCATCAGGCGACGCGACCAACCCGCCAGGCCGGCGCCGAGCTCCGCGGCCCCCGCGCCCGGCGCGGTGAGCACCGCGACCAGAGGCAGCGCCCGGCAAGCGTTGAGCGCCTCCCGGGCGTCGCGCCCATGGGCGCTGACCACGGCAGCGCCGTCCCAGGACAGCCCGGCCCGGGCGAAGGCGGCGGCGATACTGGACACCGCCGGTAACACCCGCACCGGCAGCCCGGCCACCCGCAACCGCCGCACGATCCCGAAGCAGCCCGGATCACCGCTGGCGAGGACGACGGCCGGGGTGCCGGCGGCAACCGCGGCGGCGAGCCGCTCCAGGGCCGGCGACAACGGACCCAGCACGACCGTCTCCGTACCGGCCCGCACCGGCGCAGCCGTCAGGTGCCGGGCCGCACCGACCACCAGCCCCGCCCGCACCAACTCGGCGGCGAGGGCCGGGTGCGTCGGGTTACCGGCGGCATCCACACCGGCCACCGTCACCGCCGTCGCTCCGACGACGACGGAGTCACCGGCGACATCTGCGCTGGTGTTCCTCCGACCGTCACCCGACGTACCGGTCATTGGGACCACCGCCCGCTCGCGGCCACGCGCCGCGCCCCGGCGAAGTCGACCATCGCCACATCGACGGTGACGGCGTCCCCGGCGAAACGGCGCAGCACCGTGCGGACCCGACGGCAGAGCAGGTCGCCGGCGGGGCCGAGCAGGCCGGCGGCCTCCCACAGTTCGTACGCGTGCCGCCCGGTGTTGGCGGCGGTGACGGCGGCGGCCAGGTCAGCGCTGCCGCCCGCCTCGACGGTGACGGCACCGAGAAGCGACAAGTCCACCTTGGAGCGGGTGTAGTGGGTCATCAGGACGCCGGCGGCGAGCTTGGCCAGCTTGCCCGCCATGCCGACGAAGGCCACCCCGGACAGGCCGTGGGTGACCGCGGCGGTGACCGCCGCGCCGGTGAAGTCACCAACCTCCACGAAGCACACCTCGGGCAGCTCCGGCAGCAGCTCCCGGGCGGCCCGCTCGGTCCGCCCGCCCGTGCACAGCACCACCGTCTGCTCCCCCTGAGCGGCCGCCACCTGGACGGCCTGCACGACGCTGGCCCGCCAGGACGCGGTGGAGAAGGGTCTGACCACACCGGTCGTACCGAGAATCGAGATGCCGCCGATGATGCCGAGCCGACGGTTCGTCGTCTTCCGGGCCATGATCTCGCCGCGCGGGACGCTGATCACCACTCGGACGCCGACGACGGCCAGGTCAACCACCTCGGCAACCGCCTCGCCGATCATCCGACGCGGGGTGTCGTTGATCGCTGGTCCGCCGACCGTCAGCCCCAGCCCCGGCTTCGTCACCGTGCCCACCCCGGGCCCGCCCTCCAGGGCCAGTCCGGGGACCCACCGCCAGCCGACCGTGGCGGTCAGTTCGGCACCGTGGGTGACGTCCGGGTCGTCGCCGGCGTCCTTGACCACCACCGCCTCGACGCCGTCAGCCGTACGGTCGCAGCGCGCCACCGGGAAGCACACCCGCCGCCCGGCCGGCAGTCCGATCTCGACCTGCTCCGGTGACACGCCGGTGACCAGGGCGGTCAGCGCGGCCTTCGTCGCGGCCGTCGCGCAGGCCCCGGTGGTCCAGCCGGTACGCAGCGCCACGGGCCGAACCTTCGCGGTGCGTGGCAGGTCCGGCTCGCGTAACGGCGGCAGGTCGTAGGTCATCAGGTCGGCCGGTCCGCACGCTCCGACGCCGGTCCCGCGGGGCCGGTCCAGACCGGTCCGCCGGCGCCGGACTCGCCGGCCCTTGGTGCTACCCGATCGGTGGACTCCCGACGCAGGACGGCCCGCGCGGCCGGCTCCGCCCGCCGGTGACCGTGGAAGTGCCCCGGATGGTAGAGGTGCGAACGGGTACCGGTGGCAGCCAGCGCCGGTCCAACCAGGATGAGGGTGTGCTTCCAGAGCCGGTGTTCCCGGACCGTCGCCGCCAGGGTGCCGACGGTACAGTGCGCCACCAGCTCGTCCGGCCAGGTCACCTGGTACGCCACGATCGCCGGAGTGTCGGCCGAATACCCTCCGGCGAGCAGCTCGGCCTGCACCTGACCGGAGCGCGCGGCGGAGAGGAACAACGCCATCGTGGTGCCGTGCCGGGCGAACTCGCGCACCCGCTCGCCCGGGGGCATGGGCGTCTTCCCACCCTCCAGGCGGGTGAGGATGACCGACTGCGCGACCTCGGGAACGGTCAGCTCCCGACCGACCCGGGCGGCGACCGCGGTGAACGAGGAGACCCCGGGCACGATCTCCACGGACAGCCCGAGCGCCCGACACAGATCAAGCTGCTCCTGCACCGCGCCCCACAACGCGGGATCGCCCGAGTGGATCCGGGCCACGGTCAACCCGTCGGCGGCGGCCCGCTGGTACAGGGGCAGCACCCCCTCCATCGGCAGCCGCGACGAGTCGACGATCTCGGCATCCGGCCGGGCGTGGGCCAGTACGTCGGCGTGGACCAGGCTGGCCGCCCAGACCACCACGTCGGCGGCGGCGATCACCCGGGCCGCGCGCAAGGTCAGCAGATCTGCCGCGCCGGGCCCGGCACCCACGAACCAGACAGTGCCGCTCACAGCTTCCCCCCTCGGCGGTCCCGGCGGGCCGGGACCAGCAGTGTCGACAGGTACGGCGGGTCGTCGCCGGCCTCGGCGGCCGGACCGACGCGGTCGCCGGTCAGGCCCAGCCCGCTGCCCAGCACCGCGTCGGAGAGTCGACCCTGCCGGCGTAGCTCGGCCAGCAGCTCCGCGTGCCGGCGCCACCCCTTGTAGGCGACGACCGTGCCGGGCCCGGCGACAGCGTCGGCGAAGAGCGCCAGCCCGGCGGTGGCCGGCAGCAGGGTCAGCGGCTCTCGCCCCTCACAGAGTGGAACTCCGCTCCTGGCGGCGAGCTCCTGCATGGCGGTGATGCCGGGGACGGTGTGCACGGCGACCGCCGGCCGCAGCGCACGGAGGCTCTGCGCCAGGTAGCCGAAGGTGGAGTAGACGTTGGGGTCGCCGATGGTGGCGAAGGCCAGCGTCCGGGCACCGTCGTCGACGGCGGTGGCGACCGCCTGCGCGGCGGCGTTCCACGCGCTCTCCCGCCGTTCGGTCACCCCGCCCCGGTCGTCCAGGGCGAACGGCAGCCGACGCAGCCGCTCCGATGGGACGTACGGGGCGATGGTGGTCTCGGCCCGGCCGGCTGCCCGGGCGCCCTCGGGCCGGTCCAGCACCGGTACGAAGACCACGTCGGCCTCACGCAGGATCCGTACCGCGCGCACGGTGATGAGCTCGGGGTCGCCGGGTCCCACCCCGACCCCGGTCAGCGTCGCGGTCACCGGGTCGCCGCCGCTACCAGCCGCTGGGCTGCTCGGGGATGACCGGCCCAGTGGGTGTGCAGGTACGAGGCGTGGATCCGGCCGGTGACGAAGCCGTGCGCGGCGCCGTCCCAGCGCCACGCCGCCAGCTCGCCGTGACCGGGTTCGGTGCCGGTGCGGTGAAACTCGTGACCGCGTACTGGGTCACCGGCGGCGTGCGCCACCGAGTCGGCGGCGGCGACGGCTGCCCGGTAGCCGAGGGTGAGCCGTCCGGTCATTCGGGCGGTCAGGTCGAGTCGGCCGCACATCGGCACACCGTCCAGTTCCCGTCCCAGGTAGAGCAGGCCTGCGCACTCGGCCACCACCGGCCCGTCGAAGGCGGCCAGATCGGCGCGCAGCCCGGTGTTGGCGGCGAGCGCCTCCACGTGCACCTCGGGGAAGCCCCCGCCGACAACCACCGCCCGAGTGCCGGACGGCAGCGCCGCATCGCGTAACGGGTCAAAGGGGACGACGATCCCACCGGCGGCGGTGAGCAGCTCGGTCGTCTCGGCGTAGCCGAAAGTGAAGGCCGGGCCACCTGCGACGGCGACCACTGGACGGTCGGACCCGGCCGGGCCGCCGACGGCGGCGACCGGGTCCCAGGGCGGCGCCGTCAGCGGTGGCGCGCTCCGGGCCAGTTCCAGCACCGCGTCGAGGTCCACCGTCGCTCCCACCAGGTCGGCCAGCGCGTCAACCACGGCGATCGACTCGGCGGCCCGCTCCGCGACCGGAACCAGGCCAAGGTGGCGGGAGGGGGCGGCGACCTCGGCGGCCCGGGTGACCGCGCCCAACACCGGTACGCCGACCTCGGCCAGGGCGTCGCGCAGCAACGACTCGTGCCGGGGTGAGCCGACCCGGTTGAGAACCACCCCGCCGATTCGCACCGCCGGGTCGAAGGCGCCCATTCCGAGGGCCAGGGCGGCGGCGCTGCGCCCCTGGGCGGTGGTGTCGAGCACCAGCAGCACGGGCGCGGCGACGAGCCGGGCGACGTGGGCCGTGGAGGCGTACCCGCGGTGGCCGACCGCACCGTCGTGCAGCCCCATCACCCCCTCGACAACCGCGATGTCGGCGGGGCTGGGCACAGCCGCGCCGTGCCGCAGCAGGCCGGCTATCCGCTCCTCCCCCACCAGCCACGGGTCGAGGTTGCGGCCGGGCCGGCCGGCGGCGAGGGCGTGGTAGCCGGGATCGATGTAGTCCGGGCCGACCTTGTGTGGGCTGACCCGGTGGCCCCGACGGCGCAGCGCGGCGAGCAGCCCGGTGGCGATCGTGGTCTTGCCGTGGCCGCTGGCCGGCGCGGCGACAACGACCCGCGGCAGGGGCCAGGGGGTGGTCACCATTCGATGCCCTTCTGGCCCTTCTGGCCGGCGTCCATCGGATGCTTCACCTTGGTCAGCTCGGCCACCAGGTCGGCGGCGGCCACCAGGCGGGGGTCGGCATCGCGACCGGTGATGACGACGTGTTGAAAGCCGGGTCGGGCGGCGAGGGTGTCGACCACCTCGGCGACGTCCACCCAGCCCCACCTCATCGGGTAGGTGAACTCGTCGAGCACGTAGAGGCCGTACCGCTGGGCGGTCAGGTCGCGCTGGATCTGCCGCCATCCCTCGCGGGCGTCGGCGGCGTGGTCGGCCGCACCGTCGCGCTGGATCCACGACCAGCCCTCACCCATCTTGTGCCAGCTCACCGGAGCACCCTGACCGGTCTGCTCGTGCACCTCGCCGAGGGCGCGGAACGCGCTCTCCTCTCCCACCCGCCACTTGGCGCTCTTGACGAACTGGAACACCCCGATCGGTAGTCCCGCGGTCCAGGCACGCAGCGCGAGACCGAAGGCGGCGGTGGACTTCCCCTTCATCGATCCGGTGTGGACGATCAACAATGGGCGGTTCCGTCGCTGCTTGGTCGTGAGCCCGTCGGCCGGCACGTGCGTCGGCTTCCCCTGCGGCATCAGACAACGCTCCTCTCCGCGGTGAAGCCCGCGGTCGCCAACTCCGCCAACGGGGAGGTCGTCACGGCCGGCAGGGGGTGGTGGGCGGCGGCCAGCTGGGTGGCCAGGCGGCGGGCCAGGTCGAGGCGGACGGGGCCGGACTCGCAGTCCACCACGACGCAGGGGGCGCCGGTCGCACGCAACACCGCCGCCGCCCGCGCCGCGCGGGGCAGCGGGTCCGCGCCGGCGGTGGCCCGACCGTCGGTCACGACCAGGGTCAACGGTCGCCGGCGGGGATCCCGCAGGCGCTCCACCCGCAGCAGCTCGGCGGCGGCGAGCAGGCCCTCCGCGAGCGGGGTACGCCCGCCGGTGGGCAGTTCGGCCAGCCGGGTGGAGGCGGCGAGCACCGAGGCGGTAGCGGGCAGCAGGACCTCCGCGCCCGAACCGCGGAAGGCGACCACCGCCACCTTGTCGCGACGCTGGTACGCGTCGGTGAGCAGGGCGAGCACCGCGCCCTTGACCGCGCTCATCCGCTGGCGGGCGCCCATCGAACCGCTGGCGTCCACCACGAACAGCACCAGGTTGCCCTCGCGTCCTTCCCGAACGGCCTCCCGCACGTCGGCCGGGCGTAGCCGCAACGGTCCACTGGTCCGTCCCCGAGCGACCTGGTACCCAGCGGCGGCTCGGACCGTCGCCGGCAGGTGCAGCGCACCGAGGCGCCCCGCCGGTACCCGCGCACCGGTGGTGCGGCCCCGCCCGGTCCGCGCCCGCGACCGTCGGCCCGGCACCCCCTCGCCGATGCCCGGCGCGGTGAACAGCCGCGCCCGTAGCCCGGGCTGCGGCGCGGCCACCGGCCGCGCGTCCCGGCTCGGCTGCTCGGGCCGAGACGTACCGTCTTCTCCGGCCGCGGGTCGGTCGGGACCGGACGGGTCAGCCGCGGAGCCGGCGCTGCCATCGGGGTGGGTGTCTCCGGCGGAGCCGGTGTCGCCAGCCGGGCCGCCCGCACCACCGGGACCGGTGCCACCGGCCGGACCGCCGTCGGGGCCACCGGCCGGACCGCCGTCGGGGCCACCGGCCGGACCGCCGTCGGGACCGCCGTCGGGACCGGTGCCACCGGCCGGACCATCATCGGGGCCGGTGCCGTCATCGGGGCCGTCCGGATGCTCCTCCTGCGCCCGGTTCAGCGCCTCGTCGAGGCGCTCTTCGTCCAGTCCCGGCGTGTCGAACGGGTCCCGGCGGCGACGGTGCGGCAGGGCGAGTCGGGCGGCCACCCGAACGTCTTCCGCGGTCACCCGGTCCCGGCCCTGCCAGGCGGCATGTGCCACGGCGGTCCGGGCCGTGACGATGTCGGCCCGCATCCCGTCCACGTCGAACGCCGCGCAGACCTCGGCGATCTGCCGCAGTGCCGCGTCGGTCAGCACCACCCCGTCCAGCCGGGCACGGGCGTCCGCCACCCGGCCGGCGACCGCCGCGTCCTCCCCAGCCCAGCGGGCGGCGAAGCCGGCCGGGTCCGCGTCGGCGTCGAGCCGGCGGCGCACCACCTCCACTCGGACGGCCGGGTCGCGGCTAGCCGCCACCTCCACGGTCAGCCCAAACCGATCGAGGAGTTGTGGACGCAGCTCCCCCTCCTCCGGGTTCATCGTGCCGACCAGCAGGAACCGGGCGGCGTGGCTGACCGACACGCCCTCCCGCTCGACGTGGCAGCGCCCCATCGCGGCGGCATCCAACAGCAGGTCGACCAGGTGGTCGTGAAGCAGATTCACCTCGTCGACGTAGAGCACCCCCCGGTGGGCGGCGGCGAGCAGGCCGGGCTCGTAGGCGCGTACCCCGTCGGCGAGCGCCCGCTCCAGGTCGAGCGAGCCGACAACGCGGTCCTCGGCGGCGCCGACCGGCAGCTCGACCAGCGCGGCTGGGCGACGTTCGGTCGTCCGCACCGCCGGGTGGGGCCCGTCCGGGCAGCGGGGGTCGGGCGTCTGCGGATCGCAGGCGAATCGGCAGTCGGCGACCCGAACAACCGGCGGCAGCAGGGCGGCGAGGGCGCGCACCGCGGTCGACTTGGCGGTGCCCTTCTCACCCCGCACGAGCACCCCACCGATCGCCGGGTTCACCGCGTTCAGCAGCAGCGCCAGGCGCATGTCGGCCATGCCGAGCACCGCCGAGAACGGGTAGTTCGCCCCGGGAGCCTCCGGTCGGGGCGGCCGGGTCGCCCGCAGTCCCGGTTTACTCGTCGTGCTCACCCGCGGTCCTCCAGATCACCCTCGCTGGCCAGATACGTCTCTCGGAGCCGGTCCAGGGTGCTCGGCTCCGGCTTTGCCCACAGCCCACGGTCGGCGGCCTCAAGTAGTCGTTCGGTCATGCCGCGCAGCGCCCACGGATTGGACCGTTCCAGGAACTCCCGGGTCTCTGCGTCAAACAGGTACGCCTCGGCGAGCCGCTCGTACATCCAGTCGTCGACCACACCCGCGGTGGCGTCATAGCCGAACAGGTAGTCGACGGTGGCCGCCAGCTCGAAGGCACCCTTGTAGCCGTGCCGCCGCATCGCCGCGACCCACTTCGGGTTGACCACCCGGGCCCGGAACACCCGGCGGGTCTCCTCACTGAGGGTGCGGGTCCGCACGTCGTGCGGCATCGCCGAGTCGCCGACGTACGCGGCCGGTGCGGCACCGGTGAGGTGCCGGACCATCGCCACCATCCCGCCGTGGTACTGGAAGTAGTCGTCAGAGTCGACGATGTCGTGCTCCCGGGTGTCCTGGTTCTTCACCGCCACGGCGATCCGCGCGAAAGCGCGTTCCATGTCGGTGCGGGCCTCCCGGCCGTCCAGCCCCCGCCCGTACGCGTAGCCGCCCCACACCGCGTACACCTCGGCCAGATCAGCGTCACTGCGCCAGTTCCGCGCGTCGATCAGCGGAAGCAGGCCGGCCCCGTACGCGCCCGGCTTCGACCCGAAGATCCGCGCGGTGGCCCGGCGCTCATCGCCGTGCCCGGCGAGGTCCTCGGCCACGTGCGCCCGGAGGTAGTTGTCCGAGGCCGACTCCTCCAGCGCGGCCACCTGTCGTACCGCGTCATCCACGAGTGCCACCACGTGCGGAAAGGCATCACGGAAAAAGCCGGAGATGCGGACGGTCACATCGATGCGGGGGCGACCCAGCTCGGCCAGGGGCACCACCTCGACGCCGGTCACCCGCCGGGACCGGTCGTCCCAGAGCGGCCGGCAGCCGAGCAACGCAAGCACCTCGGCGATGTCGTCACCCTGCGTCCGCATGGCGCTGGTGCCCCACACGGTGAGCCCGACCGAGCGCGGGTACGCCCCGGTATCGGCGAGGTGCCGGCTCAGCAGCGAATCGGCCAGGGCCACACCCACATCCCAGGCGTTGCGGCTCGGGATCGCCTTCGGGTCGACCGAGTAGAAGTTACGGCCGGTGGGCAGCACGTTGACCAGGCCACGGGTGGGTGAGCCGGACGGGCCGGGGGGCACGAACCCCCCGTTGAGGGCAGCGAGGGTATGCGCCAGCTCGTCGGTGGTGCGCTCCAGCCGCGGCACCAGCTCGGTGGCGGCGAAGCGCAGCACCGCGGCGGCGTCCGGGATCGCCCGACCGGTGACCTCCGCGACGACCGCCTCCGCTCGATCGGCCGGCCAGCCGAGCGTCTCCATCCCGACGGCGAGGCGCCGGGCCAGGCCTTCGATCAGGTCGACGGCGTCGGCGGCGGTAACGGCCGGGCCGTCGGCGGCCTCGGTCAGCGCGGCCGGCACTGGCACCCGATCGCCGGGCACGGCGAGCAACGCGGACTCATCCAGGCCGTAGCTGGCGGCGATCGCCTGCCGCAGGCCGGGCAGGGCCCGGGTCCCACCCCACACCTGTGGGGCACGCAGCACGGCGAGCACCAGGTTGACCCGCGCCTCGCCGTCGGGTGCTTCGGCCAGCACGTGCAGGCCGTCGCGGATCTGCACGTCCTTGACCTCGCAGAGGTAACCGTCGAGATGCAACACGAAGTCGTCGAAGTCGTCGGCGGCCGGCATCTGGGCCTGGTGCAGGTCGTGGTGCAGCTCGGCGGCGCGCACCAGCTCCCAGATCTGTCCCCGTACGACGGGCACCTTCGCCGGGTCGAGCGCCTGCACGGTCGCGTACTCGTCGAGCAGCTGCTCCAGCTTCGCCAGGTCCCCGTACGTCTCGGCGCGGGCCATCGGCGGCACCAGGTGGTCGATGACGACCGCGTGCGCGCGGCGCTTGGCCTGCGTCCCCTCCCCCGGGTCGTTGACGATGAACGGGTACACCAGCGGCAGGTCGCCGAGCACCGCGTCCGGGGCGCAGTCGGCGGCAAGTCCGAGGCCCTTGCCCGGCAGCCACTCCAGGGTGCCGTGCTTGCCCAGGTGCACCACGGCGTCCGCGCCGAAACCACCCGCCGCGGCGGGTGCGGCCAGCCACCGGTACGCGGCCAGATAGTGATGGCTCGGTGGCAGATCCGGGTCGTGGTAGATCGCGATCGGATTCTCCCCGAAGCCGCGGGGCGGCTGGATCAGCAGGACCACGTTGCCGAACCGCAGGCCGGCCAGGACGATGTCGCCCCCGTCGGTGTACAGCTCCCCCGGCGGCTGCCCCCAGTGTTTGACCATGTTGGCGCGCAGCTGCGCCGGCACCTCGTCGAACCACCGCCGGTACGTCTCCTGCGGCACCCGCGCGCTGGCGGCGGCGAGCTGCTCGGGGGTGAGCCACTCGACATCGTGACCGCCGGCGGCGATGAGCGCGTGGATGAGGACGTCCCCGTCGTCTGGGACGGGTGCCGCGCCGAGGTCGTAGCCGGCGGCGGCGAGCGCGCCGAGTAGCCGCACCGCGCTGGCCGGGGTGTCCAGGCCGACGGCGTTGCCGACCCGGGAGTGCTTCGTCGGGTACGAGCTGAGCACCACCGCCACCCGTTTGTCGGCGTTGGACAGGTGCCGCAGCCGGGCGTGGCGGACAGCGATTCCGGCCACCCGGGCGGCGCGCTCCGGATCGGGCGCGTAGATCGACAGCCCGTCGGCGTCGATCTGCTTGAACGAGAACGGCACGGTAACGATCCGCCCGTCAAACTCGGGGATCGCCACCTGCATCGCCGCGTCCAACGGGGACAACCCGGCGTCACTGTCGGCCCACTGCTCCCGCGTGCTGGTGAGGCAGAGCGCCTGGATGACCGGCAGGTCGAGGGCGGCGAGCGCGCCCACGTCCCAGGCGTCCTCGTCGCCACCACCGGCCGCGTCGGCCGCCACGGTGCCCCCGGCAGCGAGCACGGTGACCAGCAGCGCGTCGCAGCGGGCGAAGAGTTCCAGGGGGCCCGCACCGGCGGTCAGCCCGCGCAGCGAGCCGCAGAAGATCGGGACCGCGTTGCCCCCCGCGGCCTCCACCGCATCGGCGAGCGTGTCCACGAAGGTGGTGTTGCCGGCCAGCGCGTGCGCCCGATAGAAGACGATCCCGACGGTCGGCCGGTCCGGGTCGGCCGACCGTTCGCCGTGTATCCCGTACGCCGGGGTCGGTGCGGGGGGCGCGAACCCCTCGCCGGTGAGCAGCACCGTGTCGGAGAGGAACCGGACCAGCTGTGCCAGGTTCTCCGGGCCCCCTTCGACCAGGTAGGACAGGGCCTGGGTGGTGACACCGGAGGGCACGGTGGAGACGGCGGTCAGCTCGGCGTCGGGAATGCTCTCCCCACCCAGCACCACTGTCGGCACGTCCGAGGCGAGGACCGTGGCCAATCCGTCCGGCCATGCGGCCCGGCCGCCGAGCAGGCGTACGACGGCCAGGTCCACGCCGTCGAGCAGCTCCGGGACGCCGTCAACGGCCACCCGGGTCGGGTTGGCCAGGCGATAGTCGGCCCCACTGGCCCGCGCGGCAAGCAGGTCGGTGTCGGCGGTAGAGAGCAGCAGAATGCGCACGGCAAACTCCGGAGAGTGACACCCGCACGACGTGCGGGTGATCAGGGAGACGGGAGACGATGTTGGCTTCGCGGCGCCGCCGCTCTGGGCCACCCGACAGGGCGGCCGACGGGGCACGCGTCAGGCAGCGATCAACCGTGGGCAGCGGGGCCGAGACCAGCGGCGGCGCCATAGCCGACTGCGGGCACATGTGTGACGGCGGGCACATGTGTGACGGCGGGCCCACGCGTGACGGCGGCGGGTCGCGGACCGGTCACGGAACATCACTCCAGGCCGGCCTGAAACGACAGTTGTCGATAAATGGGACGCTACGCGTCATCGGGTCCTCCTCGGGTATCCACGCCCTGGGGTGCGCCGACGGCCGAAGTATCCTGGCTCCCGGATCAACGCTCACCCCCGGCCTTCCAACCGCGCGACGCGCGCTCGTGGCTCCGCAAGGAGGATCACTCCCCGATGACAGTGGCGGGACCGCGCCGGATTCACACCGGCTTCCTTCACTGCCGTCCGGCCGCGAACTCTGCCACACGACTGCACCACCGGTCAACGCGACCGAGATGGGCCCACCGGACGACCGGGCTCGGGACCCAGTCCGCCAGACAGCACGACTCGGGAATCCCACCGGCTGATCCGGAGCCGGAGCCATGACCTCAGCGGGCGCGGCGGCTACCGAACGCGCCGCTCCGGATGGGCCCGGTTCCAGGCCCGCATCCGCTCCGGATAGCCCATCTTGACCGCCTCGTACAGCGGCAGGCCCAGCCGGCGGGCGAGCGTCGCGGCAACCCGTGGCGACCCGGTACGACGGCGGATCCACTCGCCGTCGTGAGCGATCGCCACCACCGTCGTGTCCGTCGCCGTCGTCTCCGGCTCCAGGTAGAACTCGACACCGGTCCGGCTGGCGACGAACTGTTCCAGCGCCACCAGATCCTCACGGGTGCCCTCCCGGTCGAGCTTCGTCGGTACCCCGTCAGAGCCCCAGGTACGCGACCGCCTCCGACTGAACCAGCCCATGCCGCTCCTCCTCGGGTCTCCGGTACCACCGACCTCCAGTGCACCACCCTTGGCTGACCGCCATCTGTACGTCCCCTGATGCTCAGCTGGGTGCACCGGTGAGCATGGGAGCCGAGCCCTGGAACGCCGTCGGCCGGGTCACCGTCCGGGGGGCGGGAGTGAGGCGTGCGCCACCGCGAGCACGAGCCGGTCCCAGGAGTGGGTCAGACTGCGGCCGGTGAGCTCGGTGAGACGGCGGAGACGATGGCGCATGGTCTGCGGGTGCAGTCCGACCGCGGTCGCGGCCTCGATCGCCGACCCATGGGTGAGGTACGCGTGGAGCCCTTCGAACAGGTGGGCGTTGGCGGGGGTGAGTACCGGCCCGAGAACCGCGGCGTGCAGTGCGGCGCGGTCGACGGGGGGTGCGCCGTGCAGCACCGCGACGGTGAGCGCGTCGCCGCGGTCGAGGACGGTCCGGCGGGCGAACGCCTCCACGGGTGCGTGCTCCAGCGCGGCTACGGCGGCCCGGTAGTCCTGCGGCAGGGTCGCCGCGGAAGCGCCGCTGATCAGACAAGCCCGCCAGCCCCCCGCGGCCACGGCCGTCGCGACCGCGCAGCGATCGTGCTCGTCCGGGAGCAGCAGGACACCCGCGCCGGCTCGCATCGTGCTCAGCAGCGCGCCGGTACTCAGGTCGACCGGTCCGTGGTCCGCGCCGACTGCTGGCGACTCGGCGAGCGCGGCGACGCGGGCCCGGTGGGTCTGCGGACTTGCCGGGTCGCCGACGGCGAGAAGGAGGCCGAAGCTGGCGGGAACGCGGACGTTGAGCTGCTCGGTGCGGTCGGCGAGCGCACCGGGCGAGGTCTGGCGACCGGCAAGCAGATCGTGCAGGAATTCGTCGATCAGTTGACGCCGGTCGGTGATCAACTCGGCGGCCTTGTGCTGGTAGCCGTTGGCCAGCGCCTCGGACAGGTCGTCGAGCGCGGCGACGAGAGCCTGAACCAGCGCGGCGAGGTCGGCGACGGTCAGGCCGGGCGGGGCGTGCTCGGCGACAGCGTCGGTGATGACAGCCGCCGCGACCCGATAGGCGCGCAGCACCGCCAGCAGTGGCCGGCCATCCGTGGCGCGGGTGGCGCCGATGCCCCGGAAGCGGCTGATGTCCCGGACGGTCAGCCGAGTGCCGTCGACCCACATCTCGGTGAGCCGGGTGACGGCCCACTGGGCGATCGCCGTGACCTCCCGCAGTTGGGTGTCGCTGAGTTCACGGTAGATCGGGACCTGGTCCACGACCGCGCCGACCATCTCATCCACGAGGGCCGGACTACGCTCGGTGAGCGTCCGATGCACGACCAGTCGTTCCGCGAGGCCCACCCCGGTCACCACCCCTCGCGCTGCCAGCCGGCCCGAGCGCCCACGAACCGCGCGGGTTGACAATACCCGTGCTCACCACGCGCGGAACTGGTGGCGCCGCCCGATCGGCTGCGGCACGGTGGGGCGACCACCCGGCGCCGCCCCGCTCCCCGCGACCGGCCCGGAAGCGGGTGAATGCCCGCCCCCACCGATAGGAGGCATCCGTGGAAGCTGACGTCGTCGTGGTCGGAGCCGGTCTGGCCGGGCTGGTCGCCGCCGCCGAGGCAGCAGACCTCGGCCGTACCGTGCTTCTCGTTGACCAGGAGGGGGAGCAGAACCTGGGCGGGCAGGCGTTCTGGAGCCTCGGCGGGCTGTTCCTGGTTGACAGCCCCGAGCAGCGACGGATGGGCGTTCGGGACTCCATCGAGCTGGCCCGGCAGGACTGGTTCGGCAGCGCCCAGTTCGACCGCGACGAGGACCGCTGGCCGCGCGCCTGGGCCGAGGCGTACCTGGAGTTCGCCGCCGGAGAGAAACGGTCCTGGCTGCGGCGGTACGGGCATCGCTTCTTCCCGGTGGTCGGATGGGCCGAACGCGGGGACGGCCGGGCCGGTGGGCACGGCAACTCGGTTCCGCGGTTCCACATCACCTGGGGCACCGGTCCCGGCGTGGTGGAGCCGTTTGAGCGACGGGTACGGACACACGCTGACACCGGGCGGATCCGGTTCGCGTTCCGCCACCAGGTTGACGGGCTGCTCGTGGAAGCCGGTGTGGTGGTCGGGGTGCACGGCAGCCGGCTGGAGCCGACCACGGCCGAGCGAGGCCGGCCGAGCAGCCGCACCGTGGTCGGCGAGTTCCAGGCCCGCGCCCAGGCCGTCATCGTCACCAGCGGCGGGATCGGCGGCAACCACGACTTGATCCGCCGGGCCTGGCCGGCGCGGCTCGGCACCCCACCGAAGCGGATGGTCGCCGGCGTACCGGCCCACGTGGATGGCCGAATGCTGGGCATCGCTGAGGACGCCGGCGCCAACGTCATCAACCCGGACCGGATGTGGCACTACGTCGAAGGGCTACGGAACTGGGATCCGATCTGGGACAACCACGGAATTCGCATCCTGCCCGGTCCCTCCTCGCTCTGGCTGGACGCCGCCGGCAACCGGCTACCGGCCCCGTACCACCCCGGCTTCGACACCCTCGGCACCCTGCGCCACCTGCGCCACAGCGGCTACGACTACTCATGGTTCCTGCTCACCCAGAAGATCATCGAAAAGGAGTTCGCGCTCTCCGGCTCCGAGCAGAACCCAGACCTCACCGGCAAGGACCTCACGTTGCTGCTGTCCCGGGTGCGGGCCGGCGCTCCCGGGCCGGTCGAGGCGTTCAAACGGCACGGCGAGGACTTCGTCGTCGCTGACACCCTCGACGAGCTCGTCGCCGGTATGAACCGCGTCGCCGACCCGGACGTGCCGGCGATCGAGGTCGGCCGGATCCGCACGCTCGTCACCGAGCGGGACCGACAGCTCACCAACACCTTCTGCAAGGACGCCCAGGTCAAGGCGATCCGCTCCGCCCGTACCTACCGCGGTGACCGGCTCCTACGGGTCGCCGCGCCGCATCGCCTCCTGGATCCGAAGGCCGGGCCGTTGATCGCCGTGCGGCTCAACATTCTCTCCCGCAAGACCCTCGGTGGGCTGGAGACCGACCTGGACGGTCGCTGCCGGACCCGCGACGGCGACGCCTTTCCCGGCCTCTACGCCGCCGGCGAGGTCGCCGGGTTCGGTGGTGGCGGCATGATGGGCTACAACGCCCTGGAGGGATCCTTCCTCGGCGGCTGCCTCTTCTCCGGCCGGACCGCCGGCCGCGCCGCCGCCCGGCACATCAGCTGACGGGCGAAGCCCGGCAGGGCCGCCGTTCGGAGGGAGACGTCCACAGTCGGTCGGTGACGCCGACCTGCACCGCAGTCGGTCGCGGTCCGGACGCCCGGTCACCTGCGGGCGGCCTCGACGGCCGGCCGGGCGAAGACTTCGAAAGCCTGCCGCAGCGCGGCGACCGGGTCGCCCTGCGGGATGAACTCGTGGGTCACGTATCCGGGGTAGTCGTGCTCCCGCAGCGCTGCGGCGATCGCCCGCCAGTTCACCTCCTGGCGGTCGTCGAGCTCGGCTCTGCCTGGTACACCGGCCACATGAACGTGGCCGATAAGCGGAAATTTCTCCCTTATTGTGTGAATCAGGTTACCTTCCATGATCTGCATGTGGTACATGTCGTACAGCATCCGCAGTGCCGGCGAGCCGACCTGTTCGATGACCGCCGCCGCCCAGGCCGTTGAGTCGCACTCGTGCCCGGCGTGGTCCACCTTCGTGTTGAGCGGTTCCAGCACCAGCCCCACCTCGGCGGCCTCGGCTTCGGCGGCGAGGGGTGCCAGGCCCTCGGCACAGATGCTGATCCCGTCATGCGGAGGGCCGGACCAGTTGCCCGAGGCGACCGCAAGGTTCAGCACCCCGTCGGCGATCGCGATCTCCAGGTTGCGGCGTACCTCATCGGCCAACGCCCGGTGATTGGCCCGATCGCTGAAGCCGACCTCGACGCACTCCTGGCCATCGATGACCGTCAGCTCCAGGCCCACGTCGTAGGCCTCCTGCCGACGGTCGCGGGGCAGGAAGTCGACGCCCTGGTAGCCGATGGTCGCGGCCTGCCGCAGCAGGTCAGGTACCTGCTGCGGTGCCTGCGCGAACGACCACCAGGCGAAACTCTGCTTGATGCTCACGATGCACCCCACTTCATTCATCGTGCGGATCCAGCGGTGGCTCAGACGCAGGCCGAGGTGGTGTCAACACCCTTGGCCGTCAACGTACGCGCCGCTGCTCCGGTACCGGGTCCGGATGTCCGAAGTCTGCACGGAACACCCGCCGGTCGATCAACGTGTGCCCGCCCCGGCCGGCAACGCCGAGGGACAGCACTCGAGTTGACCCGAACGGTCGCCGGCCGCCAGCACGATCAGCGAGAAGGGCGGGTCGCCGGCACCAACGCCAGCGACGGGAGCAACAGGATCGGCACGACCAGCAGGGCGTGCAGCGTCCCGATCCGGTCCCCGATCAGACCCAACAGGGGTGGTCCGGCGAGGAACGCGGTGTAGCCGATCACCGCCACCACGCTGACCCGGGCCGGGGCGTGCTCCTCCTCATTGGCCGCGGCGCTCATCCCCACCGGGAAACTGAGGGAGACACCGAGACCCCACAGCGCCACGCCGGCGACCGCAACCGGTCCGGAACCGGCCAGCACCGCCACGCCCACGCCGACCACGGCGAGCAGGATCGTGCTGCTGAGCACCGGCACCCGGCCCCACCGGTCCAAGGCGAGGGTGCCGGTGGTCCGGCCGACGGTCATGCCGATCACGAATACGCCGTACACGGCAGCTCCAGCAGCCTCGGTGACACCGTAGCCGTCAACGAACGCGACGGCGACCCAGTCGGTAGCGACCCCTTCGCTGAACGCCGCTACCAGCACGAACAGGCCGATCAGCAGGGTCCGCGGTTCCTTCCAGGCGGCCAGCAGCGCCCGGCGGCGGGCTGCCGGGGAGACCCCTTCGGCACCCGGCGCTACCTCGGGGACCGGCAGGAACGCCCGCGCGCCGAACACCGTGCCGACCAGCACCGCCCCGGCGGTCAGCGGCAGGTGGGCGGCCACCGTCAGCCCCACCTGGGCGGCCACCGCGCCAAGACCCGCTCCCGCCACCGAACCCAGACTCCACGCCGCGTGAAACCGAGGCATCACCGTGCGACCGAGCCGCCGCTCAACGACGGCACCCTCGATGTTCATCGCGACATCACAGGTGCCGGTGCCGTAGCCGAAGACAAACAGCCCCACCGCCACCCCGGGAAGCCAGCCGACCGCGCCCGCCCAGACACCGGCGGTCCCCAAGCCCACGGAGACCAACAGGGTCGCCGCCATCACCGTCCGGGCGGTACCCAGCCGCTGGGCGACCAGACCAGAGGTGGGCATCGCCAGCACCGCTCCCGCCGACATGGCGAGCAACAGCAGCCCGAGCCGACCCGGGGTGAGGTCGAGCGCCTCGCGGATCGCCGGCACCCGGGCGAACCAGGACCCGATGGCGAGGCCGTTGAGGGCGAACACCACCGCGACACCGGTGCGGGCCGCCAGCACCGACCGGGGTACGGCAGCGGGGGCGACCGGGGTGGTAACGCTGCTCACGACAGGGTCCTCTCGCTCGGGATGATCGGGCCTGACCACACGAGCACACCCCTGAGAACGTTCTCAGTGCAAACCGAAAAGTACTCGCAGGCCACCGCCGCCGGACCGAGCGATAATGGTCCCGACGACACACGTCGCCCCGGCGACGGGAAACGGGGGACCTCAATGCCGGCACCGCAGCGCGCGCCGACTCTGGAGGATGTGGCTCGGGCGGCCGAGGTCTCCCGCGCCACCGCCTCCCGAGTGCTCGCCAACAACGGGTACGCCGCGGCCCGCACCCGCGACCGGGTCACCGCCGCCGCCGACCGGCTCGGCTACGTGCCGGACCCGGCCGCCCGCGCCCTGGTCCGCGGCACCGGGGTCCAGCTGGTCACGGTGGTCCACGGCACCTCGCCACGGGCACTCGAGGACCCGTACGTTGACCAGGTTGTCGGCGCCGCCGCCCGGGTGTGCGCCCCGCACGGCGTCGGCGTGGCCCTGCACTGGCTGCCGACCCGCGACCTGGCCCAGTTGCGCCGGCTCGCCGAGCAGCGTGGGGTGAGCGGGCTGATCCTGGTCAACACCACCCCCTCGGTCCTGGCGGCCGTGCCACCGACCCTGCGTGGCCGGGTCGCCTCTCTCGGCGTCGGCTCCCCCCTGGTGGCCTCCTTCGACATCGACAACGGCGGCGGCACCACGGCGCTGGTGGAGCACCTCTACACGACGGGCCGCCGCCGTATCGCCATGATCAGTGGTTCTCGCTGGTTGCCCTGCGCCGGCCGCTCGGTGCGCGCCTACCGGGCCGTGCTGCGGGCGGCGGGGCTGCCGCCCCGACTGGTCCGAGGTGACTTCACCGCCGACCGGGGACGTGCCGCAGCCCGGGAGGTTCTGGCCCGCTGGCCGGACACCGACGCCATCGTCGGTGCCAGCGACGTGACCTCGTTCGGCGTGATCAACGGGCTCCTTCGGGATGGCGTCCAGGTCCCCGGGGACATCGCGGTGACCGGCTTCGACGACACCCCACTGGCCGCGATGACCAACCCCTCGCTCACCACGTCCACCCACCCGGTGGCCGGAATCGCGACAGCTGCGGTGACCGCCGTACTCAACGGCGACGCGGTCCTACCGCCAACGCTCTTTCCGTCCCGCCCGGTGCACCGGATGAGCGGCTGACCGCCGGTGACGGTCCAACACCAGGTCCGGCACCAACCCGAATACCCCGGGCGCCACGTCGCCACATGAGCGCAGTGACAGCCCCCGGAGGGGCTCTACGGGCCGATTCAACCTCCGCCCCGGAAGGAGTTTGCAATGACGGGCGTTCCAACCGATCCGAGCACCCTGCATCCGATGCCCGAACGGCCACGTGTGGTGCTGTTGAAGCCACTGGTAGCCTCGCCACTGATCGAAGTTGGGGAATTCACCTACTACGACGACCCGGACGATCCGACCGCTTTCGAGGTTCGCAACGTTCTCTATCACTTCGGGCCGGAGCGGCTGATAATCGGAAAGTTCTGCGCGTTGGCCGAGGGCGTACGGTTCATCATGAACGGCGCCAATCACCGCATGGACGGGCCCTCGACCTTCCCGTTTCCGATTATGGGTGGCTCCTGGAGCGAACACTTCGATCTCATCACCAACCTGCCCGGGCGGGGTGACACGGTGGTTGGTAACGACGTGTGGTTCGGCTACCACACCATGATTATGCCTGGTGTTCACATCGGCAGCGGGGCGATCATTGCTGCTGGATCTGTGGTCGTCGACGATGTCCCCGCATATAGCATCGTCGGCGGCAACCCGGCCAGGGTGATCCGCCGCCGCTTCCCCGAAGAAGACGTTGCCCGCCTGATGGCGGTTGCCTGGTGGGACTGGCCGCTGCAACACATCACCGATCACATCCGCACGATCATGTCCGGCAGTATTGACGCCCTGGAGACCGTGGCGCCATAAAGCTGATGAATCTGTCCACCCTCACCGGACCAACCGTCAGGCTGAAGCCTCCCCGCCAGCTCGGAACCCTGCCACGGCGACGACGGTTCGGTAATCATTCATGGTGTCCACGAGGAGGGCGGGTGGCGGGCACCAACGCGACCGACAACAGCAGCACAATCGGTACCACCAGCAGGGCGTGCAGCGTCCCGATCCGTTCCCCGATCAGGCCGAGTAGGGGCGGGTCGGCGAGGAACGCGGTGTACCCGATCGCGGCGACCACGCTGACCCTGACCGGGGCGCGCTCCTCCTCGTCGGCCGCTGCGCTCATCCCCACCGGAAAGCTGAGGGAGCCGCCGAGGCCCCACAGCGCCACGCCGACGGCCGCCACCGGCTCGGAGTCAGCTAGTACCGCCACACTCACGCCGACCACCGCAAGCAGAATCGCACCCCCGAGTACCGGCACCCGCCCCCACCGGTCCAAGGCAAGGGTGCCGGCGGTCCGGCCAATGGTCATCCCGACCACGAACATCCCGAACACCGCGGCTCCAGCGGCCTCGCTGACCCCGTACCCGTCAACGAACGCAATCGCGATCCAGTCGGTGGCGCTCCCCTCACTAAACGCTGCGACCAGCACAAACAGGCCAATCAGCAGGGTCCGTGGCTCCCGCCAGGCCGCCAACAACGCCCGGCGGCGGGTCGCCCGGGACACCTTGCTGGCGACCGAGGTCGTCTGGGCAGCCGGCAGGAACCCCCGCGCGCCGAACACCATGCCGACCAGCACCGCACCGCCGACCAGCGGCAGGTGCACAGCCACCGCCAGCCCCACCTCGGCGGCCACCGCACCAAGACCCGCCCCCGCCACCGAACCCAGACTCCACGCCGCGTGAAACCGAGGCATCACCGCGCGACCGAGCCGCCGCTCAACGGCAGCACCCTCGATGTTCATCGCGACATCACAGGTACCGGTGCCGTAGCCGAAGACAAACAACCCCACCGCCACCCCGGGCGGCCAGCTGGCCGCGCTCGCGCAGACACCGGCTACCAGCAGGCCGACGGAGAGGGTCAGCGCCGCCACCATCACCGTCCGGGCAGTGCCGAGGCGTTGGACGACCAGACCGGCGACGGGCATCGCCACCACCGCACCGACCGACATCGCGAGCAACAGCAGCCCGAGCCGGCTCGCGGAGAGGTCAAGCACCTCCCGGACCCCCGGCACCCGGGCAAACCAGGAACCGATAACGAAACCGTTGAGGGCAAACACCACCACGACACCGGTACGGGCAGCCAGCGCCGACCGCGCGGCGGCCGGGGCCACGACGCTGCTCACGACGGGATCCTCTCGCTCGAGGAGTGGTGCTGGGGCCGGGCCGCACGAGCACACCCCCGAGTAACATTCTCAACGCATACCGAATATCCCGCGTCGGCTCACGCGCTGTCCGCCGAGCGCCAATCGGCACGCCGTGCCGCTGCCGCCCCCATGGCCCGATCCTTGTTAACGTGAGTACGCGGCGACGCCGCCTGCCGGCACTCCCCCTCGTACCTGGCACCGACCGCACCACCCTTCGGCCCGGCGGACCGGTTGACGGACGAGGGAGACGACATGGCCGACGGCCCGCCGGCGGAGACGCCCCCGCCGGCCGTACCCCCCGATCCGAAGCAGCACCCGGAGGCCGCGCCGGACGCCGGGCGGTCTGGCCGCTGGGCCCGGCCGGTGCGGGCGTGTCGACGGGGCGCGGCACGGCTGGCAGCCGTAGCGCGGCGACGGGCCGCCCGGCTGACACCAACGGCCCGACGACTGGCCGCCCGGCTGACACCGGCCACCCGACGACTGTGGCGGTGGCTGCTCACCGTGGCCCGTACCGTCGACACGGCCGCGAAGCAGGGGCCGGCCCCGCCCCCACCGCAGGACCCGATCGAGCGGCGTGAGCCGGCCGGGCCGATCACCGTCTTCGCCCGAGGCTACGTCTTCACCTTCACCATCCGCGCCGACCTCACCTGGCGGTCGCAGGGACTGCGACCGGACCAGCTGGCCTGGTACGCCCACTACTTCCTGCCACCGGTGACCCAGCGGCTGACCGGCATCGCCGCCGATCTCGCCCGAAGCGTCGCACCCCACCGGGCCGGCGAGCTGGAAGCGCAGCTTCAGCGGAAGCTCGCCCAGCAGGAACCGTGGTCGTTCGAGCGCGGCGGTCAGACGGTCACCTGCCGTCCGGAGGCCTGGGTGCAGCTCGACGAGCGAGTCCGCCAAACCCTCCAGCCCTACTGGGAACGCGTGATCGCGCTGGACTGCCGGCACGAGGAGCTGCTACGCCGTGCCCGCTACGCCGAACAGCTCAACCGACGCTGGTCGGCGATCCTCGCCGACCTGCCCGACGCCGATGTCCCGGAAACGGTCCGCGACGGGCTCACCCGCGCCCGGGAGCGGACCCTCTCCGAGCAGCGGGCCGCCGCCCGGTGGAGCGGTGAACTGCTACGCCAACGTCACACCGGCCCGGAGGCCGAAACGGAGCCGGAGCCAGAAGTATCCGGCTAACGCCCGGACCCGACCGGCGGCGGCTCAGCTGGGGACGTCGCGGCGGCGGAAGCCGACCAGCCCGGCGCCGAACAGCACACCGGCCACGGCGGTGAGCAGCACAAGCGGCAACACGGTCACCTCGACCGCCGGCACCGACGGCACATGGGTGTACGGCGAGAGGTTGAGCACCACCTGCGGCAGGTCGAGCACCGCGCCGAGCTGACCCATGAGCAAGAACCCAATCAGCACCGCCCAGGACAGCGGCACCGACCACCGCGGGGTCAGCCCGATCAGCGCGGTCACCAAGCTCGCCACCACCAGCAACGCCGGTAGCTGCAGCAGCCCGGCCCCGCCCAGGTGACGTGCCTGCCCGACCGGATCGCCGGCCGCGAGTCCGTAGCCGAGGCCGGTCGCGATCCCGGCCAGCAGCACGAGGACCGCCGCACCCAGGACCGTGCCCACCACCTGGGTCGCCAGCCAACGAACTCGGCTCACCGCGGTCGCGAGCACCGCCTCCAGAACACCGTCCGACTCGTCGGCGCGGGTCCGCAGCAATGCCTGCACCACGTACGCGCCGATGGCCAACGCGAACAGCCCCAGCATCGCGGCGAGGAACGCGTCGACCAGGTCGTCGGCCCCGCCCCCCATTTCGGCGATCAGGTCGGCGGCGGTCGGATTCTCGGCGATCACGTCCTTGACCTCGTCCGCGGCGAAGCCCATCGAGATCCCGAGGATCACCACCGCCACCGACCAGCCGACCAGGGAGCCGCGGTGCAGCCGCCAGAACAGTCCGGCCGGGCTGAGCATGCCGGCGGCGGCACGGGCCGGCCCCCGCGGGGCGCTGAACAGCCCGGCCCCGAGGTCCCGCCTACCGGCAAGACCGAACGCGGCCAGCGTGGCGCCGACCAGCAACACGACCGGCAGGCCCAGGACCCACCACCGCTCAGCATCGAACGCGCGTACCTGAGTGCCCCAGCCAAGCGGGGAGAGCCAGGACGGCCATGCGCTCACCAGTTGCAGGCCGTCCCGTTCGCCGAGAACATCTCCGGCAGCGCGGAGCAGGAACGCCACCCCCACGGTGGCGGCCGCGAGCGCGTTCGCACCTCGGGAGGTCACCGTGAGCTGGGCGGCGACGGCGGCGACGGCGGTGAAGGCGACGCCGACCCCACCGATCGCCCCGCCGGCAGCAAGGGACCCGGCCAGCGGCAGACCGGCGGCCGCGAAGGCCAGCCCGAGGAGTAGGCCGGCGGCCACGTTCGCCCCGACGACAACAAGCAACGCGGCGGTGAGCAACGCGTGCCGACCGACGACGGCCGCACCGAGCAGCTCCGCCCGGCCGGTCTCCTCGTTCTGCCGGGTGTGCCGGACGACGGCGAACGTGCTGACCAGGGCGGCGAGCAGGGCTAACGTCAGGTATGCCTCGACAATGACGATCGAGCCCAGGTCGGCGTTGAAGATCGGCCCGTTGAAGGCGCGCGCCACCACGCTGGTGAGTGCGGTCTCGGCATAGCCGAGGCGAGCGGCCTCGTCGGGGTAGAACTCGATGACGCTACCGGCGAGGGCGTACCCGAGCAGCGGCGTACCGAGCACCCAGGCCCCGAGTTTGATCCGGTCACGGCGCAGAACGAGCCGGGCCAGTCGGCCGGTGCCGGTGACTGCGCTCACTGGGCCCGCTCCGCCCCGCTGTCGGCGGCGGCCGGGCCGTCGTCGGCCCCGTCGTAGTGCCGCAGGAACAGTTCCTCCACGGTGGGCGGTGCGCTCATCAACGCCCGGACCTCGAAGCGGATCAGGTGGGCGAGCAGCGCGTCGAGGTGCTCCGGCTCAACCTCCAACCGGACCCGGCCGTCAACGGCCCGGACCTCGTGCACGCCGGGCAGCTCCGCGACTCCGGTCAGCGGACGCACCGTCTCGACGGTGACCGTGGTGCGGGCGAGGTGCCGCAGATCGCTCAGGGAACCGGACTCGACGGTACGGCCGGCGCGGATGATGCTGACCCGGTCGCAGAGCGCCTCCACCTCGGCGAGCACGTGACTGGAAAGCAGCACCGTGGCGCCGTTGCCGGTGAGCCGCCGTACCTCTTCCTGGAACACCGCCTCCATCAGCGGGTCGAGCCCGGAGGTGGGTTCGTCGAGCACGTACAGCTCAACGTCGGAGGCGAAGGCGGCGACGATCGCGACCTTCTGCCGGTTGCCCTTGGAGTAGGCCCGGCACTTCTTGGTCGGATCGAGGTCGAAGCGTTCCAGCAGCTCGTCCCGACGACGGTGGTTCAGGCCACCGCGCAGCGCTCCGAACAGGTCGATCGCCTCCCCGCCGGAGAGGTTGGGCCACAGGTTCACGTCGCCCGGCACGTAGGCGAGTCGGCGGTGCAGCGCCACCGCGTCGCGCCACGGGTCACCATCGAGCAGCCGGACATTGCCGGCGTCACTGCGCAGCAGCCCGAGCAGGACGCGGATGGTGGTGGACTTTCCGGAGCCGTTGGGCCCGAGGAAGCCGTGCACCTCCCCCGCCTCCACCTGTAGGTCGAGCCCGTCAAGCGCGCGGACCGAACCGAATCTCTTCACCAGTCCGTCGATTGCGATAACGGGCATGTGACCTCCTGCTGCCGTCAGTTCGCGCCGGTCGCGCGCGTCGAGTCCCACCTGATGAACAGGTCGATACCACCCTAGGGGTCCCGCGCAACGCCAAACCGGTCTCGGGTTCGTCCTCGAGACCTGGTCCGACCATGGAGCGCTGGTCGCCGGCTCGGCCACGACGCCGATGCTGGCCCCACCCGGGCTGGGTTTGAGCGACCCGACCAGCGGGTACCCGGCGCACCCGTCCGCGGGACGGGGCCCGGGCCACGCCCGGTGGCCAGGTGAGACGGTGCGACGGGACGGTGGCCATGGGATCGACGCTCATCCGCCGGACCGCCCGGACCGCCGGACAGCGGCCGGAAGGGCACTGAGCGTGTGCGGCATCAGCGGGGAAGCACGTTTCGACGGGTCGAGGCCGGACACCGACGCGGTGATCCGGATGAGCCAGGCGATGGAGTCCCGCGGCCCGGACGACACCGGCCACTGGACGGACGGCTGGGTAGCCCTCGGGCATCGCCGGCTCACCATCATCGACCTCTCCGACGCCGGCGCGCAGCCAATGGTGCGCGAGGACCTCGGACTAGCACTGGTCTTCAACGGGTGTATCTACAACTACCCGCAGTTGCGCGAGGAGCTCCGAACCGCCGGGCACACCTTCCGCTCCACCAGTGACACCGAGGTCATCCTGGTGGCGTACGCCGAGTGGGGGGAGGCCTTCGTCGACCACCTGGTCGGCATGTTCGCAATCGGGCTGGTCGACCGGACCCGCCGGCGGCTGGTACTGGCCCGCGACCGGCTCGGCATCAAGCCGCTCTACCTGGCTGAGTCCCACGGCCGGCTGCGCTTCGCCTCAACCCTGCCCGCGCTACTGCACGGCGGCGACGTGGACACCGACATCGACCCGGTTGCCCTGCACCACTACCTCTCCTGGCATTCGATCGTGCCGGCGCCACGGACCGTGCTGCGCGGCGTCCGGAAGCTGCCCCCGGCGACGCTGCGGGTGGTCGAGGCAGACGGGCGCAGCCGCGAACACGTCTACTGGCAGCCGGAGTACGCGCGCGACCCCGCGCACGCCGGCCGGGATGCCCGGGACTGGCAAGCAGCGGTCGGAGACGCCCTGCGCACAGCGGTACGCCGGCGGCTGGTGGCGGACGTCCCGGTCGGGGTTCTGCTCTCCGGTGGCCTGGACTCTAGTCTCATCGTGGCCCTGCTCGCCGAGGCGGGCCAACACCACCTGCAAACGTTCAGCATCGGATTCGACGGCCGGGGCGACGAGGCCGGCGACGAGTTCCACTACTCCGACCAGGTGGCCCGTGCCTTCGGCACCGACCACCGGCGGATCCAGCTCGCCGACAACGACCTCCTGCCGGCCGTACGGGCCACGGTCGCCGCGATGACCGAGCCGATGGGCAGCCACGACGTGGTGGCCTTCCACCTGCTGAGCGAACAGGTGGCCAAGCACGTCAAGGTGGCCCAGTCAGGGCAGGGCGCCGACGAGGTGTTCGCCGGGTACGGCTACCACCAGCCGCTAGCGGTGGTGCCCCGGGACGGTGCGGCGGAGGTGTTCGCCGGGGCCTTCTTCGACCGCGACCACGCCGAGCTGTCCCGGGTTGTTGGTCCGGCGTACGCCCATGACCGGGATGTCAGCCGGGAACTGCTCGTCGCCGAGTTGGCCGTGCCCGGTGCGGAGACCGCACTGGACGCGGTGCTGCGCCTGGACACCCACCGGATGCTCCCCGACGACCCGGTCAAGCGGGTGGACAGCATGTCCATGGCGTGGGGGCTGGAGGTTCGCACCCCCTTTCTGGACCAGGACCTGGTTGCACTCGCCGCGGCCTGTCCGCCCGAGCACAAGGTGGCGCAGGGCGGTAAGGGAGTGCTCAAGGAGATCGCCCGGGAGGTGCTACCGGCCGAGGTGATCGACCGGCCGAAGGGGTACTTTCCGGTGCCGGCGCTGCGCAACGTCTCCGGACGGGTGCGGGACCTGGTGCTCGACGCGCTGCGGGCACCAGCCGCCCAGGAGCGGGGGCTGTTTCAGCCCGAGTACGTCGACGAACTACTCGCCGACCCCGCGGTGACGCAGGCCGCGGCCGGCAGCAACAAGCTGTGGCAGCTCGGACTGCTGGAGCTGTGGCTTCAGACGCACCATCGGTAGGGCAGCGGGACGCACCATCGGTTAGGCAGGTGGCGCTGCCCAGCTCACGCCGGGACGGGGCGGGTCTGTGCGGCCAGGTGGGCCAACACGGCGCGGACATCGCAGCCGGTCCGCTCCAGGATCCGGCGCTGCCGTGCGGCGCCGGTGCCCTCGTCCCGGAGCCGAGCTAGCTGGTCGAGCACGTACGCCCGGTCGCCCTGGCGTTCCAGGGCGGGCGCGACGAGGGCGAACAACTCGTCCACCAGATCCCATGCCGGCCGGGCGTGCCCGGTACGCAGATCAACGAGGTCACCGTCGAGCCCGTCGTGGGCAGCTCGCCAGTGGGCAGCGGAGACCAGGCAGCCACGGATCCGGGTCGCGCGGGCACCGTCACGCACATCTGCGGCGAGGGTCGCGACGAGGGCTCGCACCAGCGCGGCCACCAGCACCGTGTCGTCAACGGTGGGACAGACGTCGCCAACCCGAATCTCGACTGTGGGAAACGCGGCGGAGGGCCGGACATACCAGTAGACCATCCCGGCGTCGAGCATGATCCCCGCCTTGATCAGATCCGCCACCGTGGCGTCGTAGTCGGCGGCCGAGTCGAAGTACGGGGTGGGTCCGATACTCGGCCAACGCTCCAGCTGCATCGCCCGCCAGCTCGCGTGTCCGGTGTCCTGGCCGTCGTGCAGCGGCGAGTTGGCGGTGATGGCCTGCACGACCGGCAACCACGGGCGCAGGTGATTGCAGACCTGGACCGCCAGTTCCCGGTCCGGCAGGCCGACGTGCACGTGGCAGCCGCAGACCGCCGGGTCGTGCGCGACCGGTCCGAACCGCCGGGACATCGCGTGGTAACGGGGTTCGTCCGGTACGGTCCGGTGCGTCTCGTTCACCGGCGTCGCTCCCACCGCGACGAGGTGGGCACCCGCGGACTCGGCCGCCTCGGCGGCGGCGGTGCGCAACGCCACCAGGTGCCGCCGTAGTTCCGCCAGGTCGGATACGACTGGCGTGACCATCTCGACCATGCTGTGTCGAAACTCCCGCCGGCTCTGTTCGTAGGCGGTGCCGGACAACCCGTCGAGCACCCGAGCCGCAACCGGCATGCTCTCCCCGGTATCGGAGTCCAACAGCAGAAACTCCTCCTCGACCCCGAGGGTGAGGGTGTCCAGGTCAGGAGGGTCGGTGGCCGGACGGTACGTCATAGCGATCGGCGTCCGTTCGTCGGGCGGCGCGCGAGACGCCGCGTTGCCGGGGTGCCGCGGAGACGATTTCCCGGCCGACGGGGCGGGAAACGCCCCGGCTGGTGGCAGCCGTCAGAGGTTCAGGACGCGGCGCAGGCAGCGCAGTTGCCGAAGATCTCCAGAGTGTGCCCGACATCGGTGAAGCCGTGCTCGGCCGCCACCTGGTTGGCCCACCGTTCGACCGCCGGGCCGGCCACCTCCACGGTCCGCCCGCAGGACCGGCAGACCAGGTGGTGGTGGTGACGGCTCTGGCTGCACTGGCGGAAGAGCTGTTCGCCCCCGGGCAGCCGGGTGGAGTCGATCTCACCGGCTTCGACCAGGAGTTGGAGGGTCCGGTAGACGGTGGTCAGGCCCACCCGGGCGTCGCGGTCGCAGAGCATCCGGTGCAGTTGCTGCGCCGTGTGGAACCCGTCAACCTCCCCGAGCAGCGCGAGCACCTCGGCACGCTGCCGGGTGTTCCGGGTTGCCTTCGAAATCGTCTGCGGCACCGTACTCCCTACCATCTCGCGTGTGTTGATCGCCGGATGCTGCTCCGGCATACCACCATTATGCGCCGTCGGGTCGGAGCCGGCCCACGGCGTCCCACCACAGCACCGGAGCCAGGCTTTGCGATTGCAAGAGGATATGACTCCAGGCCCTTGCAATTGCCGGAGTTGAGTAGGGGCAAAAGCTCTCGGATGCAGACGGTAGGGTGACCGGGTGACAAGGTTCCGAATCGGGGAGGCGGCCGAGCTGCTCGGGGTGAGCGCCGACACCGTCCGCCGCTGGATCGACGCCGGACGCATTCGAGCCGAGCGTGACGAGCACGGACACCGCGCCGTGGACGGGGTTGATCTGGCGGCGTTCGCCCGCGCGCAGGCGGCCGAGCGCGACGAGCGGTCCGACGCCTCGTCGGCCCGCAACCGACTCCGCGGCATCGTCGTCGGCGTCGTCCGGGACACCGTGATGGCCCAGGTCGACATCCAGGCCGGCCCGTTCCGAGTCGTCTCCCTGATGAGCCGGGAGGCCGTCGACGAGTTGGACCTGCGGGTCGGCTCGCTGGCCGTCGCCGTGATCAAGTCGACGAACGTGCTAGTCGAACGGGCCACGCCCCCGGCCGGCACCCGGGGAAGGCCGGCATCGTGAAGGCGGGCACCTCGATCGCGGCCGGCGCCGTCGCGCTGGTCCTGGCCGGCTGCGGCGCCCCGGGCGGCGAAGCCGGCGGCGGTGGCGTGACCGGCCCGGTGACCGTCTTCGCCGCCGCGTCACTCGCCGCGACGTTCGACCGGATCGGGCGCGACTTCGAGGCAGCCCACCCGGGTAGCACCGTCGTGTTCAACTTCGCCGGCAGCTCCGCCCTCGCCACCCAGATCACCGCAGGGGCCCCGGCAGATGTCTTCGCCTCGGCCGCCCCGCAGCACCTGGCCGCCGTCACCACAGCCGACGGCGCGGCCGACACCCCGGCCGTCTTCGTCCGTAATCAGCTCGTCATCGCGGTCGCCGCCGGCAACCCCGCAGGCGTGCGGAGCCTGGGTGACCTGACCCGGCCTGGGCTCAAGGTGGCGCTCTGCGCCGAGCAGGTGCCCTGTGGGTCAGCGGCCCTCAGGGCGCTCGACACCGCCGGAGTCGCGCTGACCCCGGTCACTCTGGAGGCGGACGTTCGGGGGGCCCTGGCCAAGGTCCGGCTGGGTGAGGTGGACGCCGCCCTCGTCTACCGCACCGATACCCGGGCCGCCGCGCCGGACGTGGCGGCCGTGGAGTTCCCCGAGTCCGCCCAGGCCGTCAACGACTACCCGATCGCCGTGTTGGCCGACGCGCCGAACCCGACCGCGGCCCACGCCTTCGTGGCCCACGTCCGGTCCGCCCAGTCGCGGGCGGTGCTCACCGAGGCCGGGTTCCAGGCGCCATGACGCTCCTCGAACGTCCGGTCCGCCGGCCGACGAGCTCCCGCCGACCGCGTGGCGCCCGTCGGCGGGGCGGAGGCGTTCCGGTCGCTTTGCTGCTGCCGGCGCTACTCGGTCTGGCGTTTCTGACCCTGCCGTTGATCGGTCTGCTGGCCCGCACCCCGTGGAGTACCCTGCCGCAGCGGCTCGCCGAGCCCGGGGTGCTCGCCGCGCTGCGGCTGTCGCTGCTCACCGCGACCCTGGCGACCCTGTTCTGCCTGCTGCTCGGCGTGCCGCTGGCGTGGCTGCTCGCCCGGGTGGAATTCCCCGGCCGGCGTCTGGTGCGCGCCCTGGTCACCGTGCCCCTGGTGCTCCCACCGGTGGTGGGTGGGGTGGCCCTGCTGCTGGTCTTCGGTCGGCGCGGGCTGATCGGCGGCTGGCTCGACCAGACCTTCGGGATCACCCTGCCGTTCAGCACCACCGGCGTGGTGTTCGCCGAGGCGTTTGTGGCGATGCCGTTCCTGGTCATCGCCGTAGAAGGGGCGCTACGGGGTGCCGACCGCCGCTACGAGGAGGCCGCGGCCACCCTCGGCGCCGGACGGTGGACCACGTTCACGCACGTCACCGTGCCGCTGGTCGGCCCAGGCCTGGCCGCCGGGGCGGTGCTGTGCTGGGCCCGCGCGCTGGGCGAGTTCGGTGCCACGATCACCTTCGCCGGCAACTACCCGGGCCGGACCCAGACCATGCCGCTCGCGGTCTACCTGGCGCTGGAGACCGATGTCGAGGCCGCGATCGTACTCAGCCTGATCCTGCTCGTCGTCTCGGTCATGATCCTGGCGGGGTTGCGCGACCGGTGGATCAGCACACCGTGACCGGGTACCTGCTGGACGCGCGTCTCGCGGTGAAGCGGGGCGACTTCCGGCTGGACGTACCGCTGCGGGTCACCGCCGGTGAGGTCGTGGCGCTGCTGGGCCCAAACGGCGCCGGCAAGACGACAGCCCTGCGGGCGCTTGCCGGCCTGCAGCCCCTGACCTCCGGCCACATCACGGTGGCGGGCAGCGACCTGGACCGACCCGTCCGGCGCACCTTCGTCCCCGCCGAACACCGTTCGGTCGGCGTGGTCTTCCAGGACTACCTGCTCTTCCCACATCTGAGTGCGCTCGACAACGTGGCCTTCGGCCCGCGCCGGCACGGCGTCAACCGACGAACGGCCCGGCGAAGCGCCGGCGACTGGCTGGCCCGGGTGGGGCTGACCGAGCACGCTCGCCGGCGACCTGGGCAGCTCTCCGGCGGGCAGGCACAGCGGGTGGCACTGGCCCGGGCGCTCGCGGTGCGGCCGGCCGTGCTGCTGCTCGACGAGCCGCTCGCCGCCCTGGACGCCCGTACCCGCCTGGATACCCGCGTCGAGCTGCACCGGCACCTGGCCGCCCACCCCGGTGCCACCGTGCTGGTCACGCACGACCCCCTCGATGCGCTGGTGCTGGCCGACCGGCTGGTGATCGTGGAGGAGGGCCGGGTCGTCCAGGAGGGGGATGCGGCCACCGTCACCGCCCGGCCCCGTACCGACTACGTCGCCCAGTTGGTCGGGCTCAACCTGCACCGAGGCCGGGCCGACAACAACCGCATCCAGGTCGCCGACGGGCTCCTGCTCACCGTCCCGGAGCACCTCGCCGGGGACGCCTTCGTCGCGTTCCGCCCCTCGGCGGTGGTGCTGCACGACGGCCAGCCCGCCGGTAGCCCACCCAACACCTGGCCAGCCACGGTCGCCGGGGTGCAGCGCCACGGTGACAACCTACGGGTGCAGTTGGACGGTCCGATCCGAGTGGCGGCCGACGTGCCGCCCACGACGGCGGCGACCCTGCGCCTGGTACCAGGCCAACGGGTGTGGGCCGCGGTCGGGGTGGCGGAGACGCGCGCCTACCCAGCGAGGTAGCGGACGCGCCTACCCGACTGGGTAGGCGCGTCCGGGCCGGACCGTCAGGTCCCGGGGCGGTACGGGGCGAGCGGGTTGGCCAGCGTCCCCACGAGTTGCAGCGCCCCCGCCGGGTCGGCGAGGTCGACCATCTGCTGGTTGTCGCGCAGCTGGAGCCGGTTGAGGCAGGAGAGCGCGAACTCGGGCGCGAAGAGGTCGTACCGGCGGGCCCGCTCGGCCAGGTGCGGCACCCGGTCCAGGTAGCCCGCGGCAGATTCGGCGACCGTCTGCCAGAAAGTTTCCTCTGGGCACACCCCCGCCTCGACCAACACGGCGTTGAGATGCCGGAGGAAGCAGTCGATGACGTCGGTGAAGATCGACAGTAGTCGCATCTGTTCCGGTACGTCCGCTCGAATCCGCTCCACTGCCGGGGGCAGCGGCGCATCGGCGCTCATCACCACGATTTCCTCGGCGATGTCCTTGAAGATCACCCGCTCGACCACGCCCTCGTGCAGGACCAGGATGACGTTTTCGCCGTGCGGCATGAACGCGAGGTCGTGCGCGTAGAAGGCGTGCAGCAGTGGCACCAGATAGGCGTCGAGATAGCGGCGAAGCCAGGCCGCCGGGGTGAGCCCCGAGGCGGCGATCAGCGCCGCGGTGTGGGACCGGCCCTCCGGGTCGACGTGCAGGAGCGAGGCCATGGTGGCCAGCCGCCGGCCCGGCTCCAACCCCTGCGCCGGGCTCTCCCGCCACAGCGCCGCCAGCATCTTGCGGTACGGGGAGTAACGATCCGTGGCCGCCTCGTACTGCCGATGCCGGTAGCCGACGGCAGCCCGCTCGCGCAGGATGGTCAGCCCGGTGCTGCGGAACACCTCGTCGCCGTCGATCAGGTTGGCGAGCCAGTCGTTGATGGCCGGGGTGGCCGCCATGTAGGCGGCCGACAGGCCCCGCATGAAGCCCATGTTCAGCACCGACAGCGCGGTCTTCACATAGTGCCGGCTGGGTTCGGTGAGGTTGAAGAAGGTCCGGATGGACTGCTGGGCCCGGTAGTCGTCCGGCCCCTCACCGAGGCAGACCAGGTGTCGGCGGGCCACCTCCCCGGCGAAGGTGACCGACAGCTTGTGCCACCACTGCCACGGATGCACCGGGATCAGGTGATGGTCGGCAAGGTCCAGGCCGAGCCCGGCCAGGGTGGCAGCGAACCGGGCCCGGGTCTGCTCATCCAACTCGGTACGGATCAGCGTGTCGTAGTCCAGCTCCGCTGAGCAGCTGAAGGTCGAGTGGTCGCGGTGCGCAGCGAGCCAGATCAGCCGCACGGGCGCGGCGGCCTCCGGCGCGTACCGGTGGTACTCGTCGGAGCTGAACCCGAGCCGGCCGTTGTTCGCCACAAAGCAGGGGTGCCCCTCGGTCATCGCCGACTCCACGGTCTGGAAGTCGGCGGCGACCAGCTTCTCCGCCGCCGGCCCACCCCGGGCGAGCTTGTACGCGCTCCCGGCGAGGGTGGCGGTGATCTCTTCCAGGTAGACCGGCAGGACCCGGTCGGAGAGGCCGAGTGCGCCGCGCAGTTCCAGGCAGAAGTCGCCGGCATCAACTGGCAGCTGCCCGGACTCCCCGTGTCGGGTGATGCTGTCCGGGTCGATCTGCCAGTGGTCGAGGGCGAGCAGCCGGGCGGTGAAGCGGTACTCGACCGTGCCGTCGTCGCTGCGGACGGTGTAGCGGCCCGGCTCGGCCGGCAACGGCTCCGGGGTGAGCAGCCGTTCGTGGGCGAATTCGGCGAGGGCCTTGCGCACCAGCAGCCGGTTGGCCTGCTCCCAACGCGCCGGGGTGAGGTGCGTGACGGCGTCGCCGGGGGTCATGCGGGCGCTCCTTGGGTGGCGGCGCGGAAGGCCGCGCGGGTGCAGATGCTCAGTAGGGCGGTCTTCGCCGGTAGCTCCACCGGGCCGACGACCTGGAAACCCATGGCGGCGTTCAGGGCGTGGACAGCGGTGTTGCGGACGTCTGGCTCGACCACGACCCGCCCGGTGGCGGGGTCGGCGAAGAGCCAGTCCAGCACCGTCGTGATGACGGCATGGGTGAATCCGTGCACGGGCGATTCGGTGGGAGCACAGAGGAAGTGCATGCCGACATCGCCGGGGCGGACGTCGTACCGGCCCACGAGTTCCACGTGGGCCGGGTCGTAGCGTTCGGCGAGGAAGACCGGTTCCCCCTCGTGCCACCCGAGGTACGCCTCGTGGTGCGGGTGGTCGGCGATGCGCCGGTACTCGGCGGCGACCTGCGCCACGTCGGCGTCCTGCATCAGCCAGAAGGCCGCCTTCGGATGCGTGACCCAGCGGTGCAGCAGCGGGGCGTCACCGTCCGGGTCGAGAGCGCGCAGGGTGAAATCACCCAGGCGCGGGTCCCGGCGGGTGTGCACGGTCACGAATCCACCGCCGCCGGAGCCCCGAACTCCTGGAAGGTGACGCTCTTCTCCACCGGGTAGTACTCACGGCCGAGCATCTCCCGGATGAGGTACGAGTTCCGGTACGGCCCCATGCCCAGGTCAGGTGAGGTGACGCTGTGCGTGTGGGTACCACCGTTCTGCAGGAACACCTCCTGTCCGGTGTGGTCGACGCTGTAGTTACGGGCGACGTCGAGCCGGCCGTGGGCGTCCCAGCGGAGCCGGTCTCGGATCCCGTCGGCGAACGCCGGCACCTGGAACCGGTAGCCGGTGGCCAGCACCAGGCCCTCGGTGTCGAGGGTGAAGTCCCTGCCCTGCTCGTGGTGGCGCAGACCCAACGTGTACGTGCCGGCATCGTGGGCGGCGCTGACCAGCTCGGTGTTGGTGAGCAGCCGAGTACGGACCGGGCCATCGGTGCTACGCGCGTACAACAGGTCGAAGATGCTGTTGATGAGGTCGGAGTTGATCCCCTTGAGTAGACCCTTCTGCTCTCCCTCAAGCCGGTAGCGGGTCTCCTCCGGCAACCCGTGGAAGTAGTCCACGTAGTCCGGTGACGTCATCTCCAGCGTCAACTTGGTGTACTCGAGCGGGAAGAACCGGGGCGACCGCGTCACCCAGGTGAGCTGATAGCCGTAGGTGTCGATATCCGTCAACAGTTCGTAGTAGATCTCGGCGGCACTCTGTCCACTACCGACGATCGTGATGCTCCGCTTGCTCCGCAGCGCGTCGCGGTGCTCGAGGTAGCGAGAGTTGTGAATCGCATCCCCACCGAGGCCCTGACAGACGGCGGGCAGCTCCGGCGGGGTGCCGGTGCCGAGCACCAGGCGCCGAGCCCGGTGGGTGACCGGACCGTCGGCGGTCTCCGCGGTCACCACGTACTCACCGTCGGCCTCGTCGTACTCCACCGTGGTGACGGTGTGCCCGAAGCGCAGGTTCGACAGCCGGGCCGCCGCCCACCGGCAGTACGCGTCGTACTCCACCCGCAGCGGGAAGAAGCTCTCCCGGATGTAGAAGGGGTAGAGCCGTCCGGTCTCCTTCAGGTAGTTGACGAAGGAGTACGGCGAGGTGGGGTCGGCGAAGGTCACCAGGTCGGCGAGGAACGGCGTCTGTAGTCGGGTGGACTCCAGCAGCATGCCGGGGTGCCAGGAGACATCGGCGCGGGCCTCCAGGAAGAGCCCGTCCAGCTCGGAGATCGGCTCGGTCAGGCAGGCCAGTCCCAGGTTGTACGGGCCGAGTCCGATCGCGATGAAGTCGTGGGTGGTCATGTGGTTCTCCAGACGCGCGGGGTGCGGGCGGTGGTCAGGCGACCGAGCAGGACAGGTCGGCGGGGCGGTCACTTTGCTCGGAGGCGTGGTCGTGCGCGTACCGGCCGGCGTGTTCGGCGATCAGGTCCAGCACGAGGGTCACGTCGGCGCTCGTGGTCGCGGGATTGAGCAGGGTGAACTTGAGGTGCGCCCGGCCGTCGACCATGGTGCCGGCCACCATGGCGGCACCGGAGGCGGTGAGTTGGGCGCGGGCGTGCCGGTTGGCCTCGTCGGCCAGTTCGGCGTCGGTGCCGGCGGGGCACCAGCGGAAGACGACGGTGCTCAGCGGTGAGCGGGCGGCCACCTCGAAGCGGGGGTCGGCGTCGGCGAGGGCCCAGGCGTCGACGGCGCGGAGGCAGACCTCGTCGAAGAGCGCGCCGATCGCGTCCGGTCCCATCACCCGCAGGGTCAACCACAACTTCAGCGCGTCGAACCGGCGGGTGGTCTGCAGACTCTTGTCCACCTGGTTCGGGATGCGCTCGGCGACCGCCCGGGCCGGGTTGAGGTAGTCGGCGTGGTAGGTGGCGTGCCGCAGTACCTGGCGGTCCCGGACCAGCAGCGCACTGGAGCTGACCGGTTGGAAGAAGGACTTGTGGTAGTCGACGGTCACCGAGTCGGCCTGCTCGATGCCGTCGAGCAGGTGCCGGCGGGTCGGCGAGACCAGCAGGCCGCAGCCGTACGCGGCGTCGACGTGCAGCCAGACGCCCGCGGCGGCGCAGCGCCCGACGAGCTCCGGCAGCGGGTCGATGGTGCCGAAATCGGTGGTACCGGCGGTGGCGACCACCGCCATCACCGGCAGGTCGGCCCGCTGGCAACGCTCCAGTTCCCGGTCCAGCGCCTGCGGGCACATCCGCCGGGCCGCGTCGGTCTCGACGGTGATCACCGCGTCCGGCGCGAGTCCGAGCAGTTTCGCGGCCTTCTGGACGCTGAAGTGCCCGGCGGAGGAGGTGAGGATCCGCAGCCGGGGCAGCAGCGCGGCACGGGCGTCGGCATCGACGGCGTGGGCGACGGCCTCCTCCCGGGCCAGCAGCAGGGCGTGCAGGTTGGACTGGGTTCCACCGCTGGTGAAGATCCCGTCGGCGGTCGGTCCGAGACCGATGCGGGTGGCCGTCCACTCGATCAACCGGCGCTCGATGAAGGTGGCGCCAGCGCTCTGGTCCCAGGTGTCCAGCGACGGATTGACCGCGGTGAGCATCGCCTCGCCAAGCAGCGCGGGGATTGCCACCGGGCAGTTGAGGTGGGCCAGGGAGCGGGGGTGGTGAAACCAGACCGCGTCGCGTAGCCACAGCTCGTCCAACTCGTTCAGGGCGGTGATGTGGTCGCCGAGCGGCCGGTCGAGCTCGATGCCGCCGACGAGCGGGGCCAACTCGTCCGGGGTGACTCCGGTGAAGGGTCGATCGACCGCGGCGACGCGACGGGCCACCCGCTCCACCCCGTCGACGAGCGACTGTCGGTAGTGGTCGACCGAGCCGTTGGCGAGCAGGTACGCCTGGGCAGCGTCGACAACAGCACCCGGTGACGTGGGCTTGACATCGGAGGGGGCCGAGGTGGGCGCCCCGTCGAGTGGTACGGCGTCAACGGGGTCTGCGGACGGATTCATACGCGATCCTCATGTTCGTGGCGTCCGGATGCGGGCAGCCGCCACCGTCCGCCGTGCGTGCTGCGCTGACGGCGGTTGCGGTACGTAGGGTCGGGCGGGTCCCGGCCGGCGACGTCTCCGGCCGGGACGCGACGGTCAGCTGACCTTCTTCGCACCCTTGATCGCGGTGGCCAGGTTCTCCAGCAGCGGAGCGGCGCCGGCGTACGAGAAGCGGGGCACGGAGTCCCAGGCGGTGATCTGGTTGGCCGCCACGGCCGGTAGCTGCGCCCAGGTCGGCCTGGCGGCGAGGTCGTCGGCTTGCAGCGCGGTGCCGCGGTTGTCGAGCAGAATCAGATCGGCCGGGAACTTGCCGGCGTTTTCCCAGCTGAGTGCCTCGAAGTAGTCGCCCGCCTCCAGCTTGGTGGGCACCACGAGGTCGACGCCGAGCTCGGCGAAGTACATCAGGTCGGTGCTGACCTGCGGGTTGGAGACATAGAACAGGTCGGGGCTGCCGGAGCAGGCCATCACCTTGATTCCCGGATTGGCCTTGACAGCTTCACGGACCGACTCCGCAGCGGCTTCGAAGCGGGCCTTCGCCTCGGTGACCGCCGACGCGGACAGGTCCGCGCCGAGGGACTCGGCGAGCTGCGCGTATCGTTCGATGGGCTGGGTCATGGGCACCCGGGCGGTGGTGATCGCCGCGACCGGGGCGAGGGGGACGATCTTGTCCTTGCTCTCGTCCGGCACGTACCAAAGCGCATCAGGGTCGTACATGTGGGTGACCAGCAGTTCGGGCCGCAGGCCGACGTACTTCTCCAGGTTGAACTCACCCCAGGTGTTGCCGAGGATCTCAACGCTCTCCACGTTCAGCTCCCCGGCCTGCGGCTCCTTGCTGCCGTCGGCGCGGACGGTCTCGCCGAACACACCGACGATCTGCTCGTTGACGCCGAAGTCGACCAGCGCCGCGGCCACCCCGGTGAAGGCGACGACGCGGGCGGGGCGGGCGTCGGCGGAGAGCTTCTCGCCCCGGTCGTCGACAAAGGACCAGGGGCCGGAATCGGTGCTGGCAGCGGGCGTGTCGGTGTCCTCGCTGCCGCAGCCGGCGAGGAGGGCGGCCAGGCTGACACCGCCGGCGGCGGCGAGCAGGCCACGACGGGAGAGTCGGCGGGCAGGCGCGGGGTGCGACATGTGAGATCTTTCGGTCGGGGGTCGCGGGCGACCATGGACAGCGGGGTTAGGCTAACCTAACCTAAGATGCTGTCAAGTCCAGCCCCGGCGTTTCGCACCAACTCGGAGTTCACCCTGTCCGTCACTCATTCACCGCCGTCCGCTGCACAAACGGTTTCGGCGCACCCCATCCGACGCGGTCGCACCGCCACCCGCGCCAGTGGCCTCGCCGCCGCCCTGCTCCTACTCGCCGTCGTCGCGGTGCTCAGCATCGCCGTCGGAGCGAAGGCCCTCCCCCTCGCCGACGTCTGGCCCGGACTACTCGACCCCGACGCGGACGAGTACACCGTGGTCCACCAGATGCGACTGCCCCGCACACTGCTCGGCCTACTCGCCGGCGCTGCCCTCGGGGTGGCCGGGGCGGTCATGCAGGCGCTCACCCGCAACCCGCTCGCCGACCCCGGGCTCCTCGGCATCAACGCCGGCGCCTCCGCGGCGGTAGCCACCGGCACTGCCCTCGTCGGTGTCGCGGGACTGGACGGACAGGTCTGGTTCGCGCTGATCGGCGCCGCCGCCGTCACCGCCGCCGGCTACGTCGTGGGCGGCGGGCGCGGCGCCACCCCGGCGCGGCTGGCCCTCGCCGGCGCCGCGATCAACGCCACTCTCTACTCGTATGTGAGCGCGATCATGCTGCTCGACACCGCCTCGCTGGAACGCTTGCGGTTCTGGACCGTGGGATCGCTGGCCAGCGCCGAACTGGCCATCGTCGGCACGGTGGCGCCGTTCATCGCGGCAGGGCTGCTGCTCGCCCTCGCCGTGGCCCGCCCACTGAACGCCCTCGCCCTCGGCGACGACACCGCACGAGCGCTCGGGGCGCGGCCGGCGCTGATCCGGGCGGCGGTCATCACCGCGGTCACCCTGCTCTGTGGCGCCGCCACCGCCGCCTGCGGACCGATCGTCTTCGTCGGGCTGCTGGTCCCGCACCTGGTACGCGCGCTGACCGGGCCGGACCTGCGGTGGCTGCTGCCCTACTGCGCCGTGCTCGCACCGGTGCTCCTGCTCGGCGCCGACGTGCTCGGCCGGATCCTCAGCCGCCCCGGCGAACTCCAGGTCGGCATGGTCACCGCCGTGCTGGGTGGGCCGCTCTTCCTCTGGCTGGTACTACGCGGACGGGTGGGGCAGCCATGATCGTCGTACGTACCCCGGGCGGCGTCTCGCTGCGCCTGCGCCCCCGCGCCCTCGCCGTCGGCCTGACCTGCGGGCTCCTCACCCTGGCCGTGGGAGTGCTGGCACTGGGTAGCGGCGACTACCCGATGAGCGCCGCCGACGTGCTCCGTACCCTGGCTGGCGGCGGTAGCCCAGCCGAGGAGTTCATCGTCCACGAGCTACGGCTACCCCGCCTCGCCACCGCCATCGCGGTCGGCGCCGCACTCGCTCTGGCCGGTGCCGTCTTCCAGACCCTGGTCCGCAACCCCCTCGGCAGTCCCGACCTGCTCGGCTTCACCCAGGGCGCGGCGACCGGTGCGCTGGTGGTGGTCGTCATCGGCGGCACCAGCACGATGCTCTCCGGCGCCGCCGCCGTCAGTGGATTCGCCACCGGCCTCCTGGTCTACGTGATCGCCTGGCGACGCGGGGTGCACGGCTACCGGCTCGTGCTGGCCGGCATCGGGGTCGCCGCGATCCTCACCGGCATCAACGGGTGGCTGCTCACCCGTGCCCCGCTGATGGACGCCGCCCGGGCCGTACTCTGGCTCACCGGCAGCCTCGACGGCCGGGGCTGGATACACGCCCTACCGGTCCTGGTCGCCCTCGCCCTGCTCGGGCCGGCGGTGCTGGCCGGTGCCGGGCCCGCGCTGCGGCTGATGGAGATGGGCGATGACTCTGCCAGCGCCCTCGGTGTGCCGGTCGAGCGGCTGCGGCTGGCCCTGCTCGGTGCGGCCGTGCTGTTGGTCTCCCTCGCCTCGGCGGCTGCCGGCCCGGTCAACTTCGTGGCGCTCACCGCGCCGCACCTGGCCCGACGGCTCACCCGCGCGCCCGGGCCCAACCTGCTGCCCTCGGCACTGCTCGGGGCGCTACTACTGGTCGTTGCCGACCAGATCGCCCAGCGCGCCGTTCCCGGCCACCAGCTGCCGGTGGGCGTGGTGACCGGCCTGATCGGTGGCGGATACCTGATCTGGCTACTGGCAGCCGAGCGTCGGGCAGGCCGACTGTGACAACGACGGAGAAGAACGGAGCACCGAAGATGCGGTCCCGGCTACGCGGTAGCGCGATGACCCTGGCGTACGAACGGCGGACCATCTCCCGCGAGCTGACCGTTGACGTTCCGGACCAGTCGTTCACCGTCGTCATTGGCCCGAACGCGTGCGGCAAGTCCACCCTGCTGCGCGCCCTGTCCCGACTACTGCGGCCGACCACCGGTGCGGTCCTGCTGGACGGTGCCGACATCCACCAGCGTCCCGCCCGGGAGATCGCGAAGACCCTTGGCCTGCTGCCCCAGTCGTCGGTCGCCCCGGACGGCATCGGGGTGGCCGAACTCGTTTCCCGGGGTCGATACCCACACCAGGGGCTGCTGCGGCAGTGGTCCCGCGAGGACGAGGCGGTGGTCGCCGAGTCGATGGCGGCCACCGGTGTCGCCGACCTCGCCGACCGCCCGGTAGCCGAACTCTCCGGTGGGCAACGACAACGGGTCTGGCTCGCCATGGCCCTCGCCCAGCAGACCCCCCTGCTGCTGCTCGACGAACCCACCACGTATCTGGACATCGCCCACCAGATCGAGATCCTCGACCTCTGCGCCCGGCTACACGAGGAGGAGGGCCGCACGCTGGTCGCCGTACTCCACGACCTGAACCAGGCCGCCCGCTACGCGACCCACCTGATCGCGATGCGCGACGGGCAGGTGGTGGCCACCGGCCCACCCCAGACGGTGGTTACCGCCGCGCTCGTCGAGGAGGTCTTCGGCCTGCCCTGCCGGGTCATCGACGACCCGGAGACCGGCACCCCGCTGGTGGTGCCGGCCTCCCGGCGCCGAACCCCGATCGGAGTCACGGCGTGAGAGTCTTCCGGGACCAGTGGGGTGTCCCGCACCTGCGGGCCGCCGACCCCGACGAACTGGCATTCGCCCAGGGCCGGGTCACCGCGTACGACCGGGCCTGGCAGGTCGAGGTGGAGCGGCACCGATCGCTCGGGACGAGCGCCGCGTTCCTCGGCCCCGAGGCGGTGCCGTGGGACCAGTTCACCCGACAGGCCCGCCTCGCTGACACCGCCCGGAGCTGCCACGCCCGCCTCGACCCGACGACCGCCTCCTGGGTGGGCCGGTACGTGGACGGAATCAACGCCGGTCTGGCCGCGGGGGCGGCCCGCGACCCGCGCTTCACCACCGCCGGGATCGACGCCGGTCGGTGGGAGCCGTGGACCCCGCTGGCGATCTGGCTGGCCCACCACGTCCTCTTCGCCGGCTTCCCCAGCAAGCTCTGGCGCGAGCACGTCGCCCGGCGGCTCGGCCCGGACGCCGTCGCACTCTTCTACGCCGACGCGCCGGTCAGCTCCGGCAGTAACGGCTGGCTGCTGGCCGGTGGACGTACCGCCACCGGTGCCGCCCTGCTCGCCGGCGACCCACACCGATACATCGAGGATCCGGGCATCTACCAGCAGATCCGCCTCGCCTGCCCGGCGTACGACGTGGTCGGCCTGGCGGTACCGGGAGTGCCCGGCATCGCCCACTTCGGGCACACCGGCGAGGTCGCCTGGGCGATCACCAACGCGATGGCCGACTACCAGGACCTGTACGCCGAGCGACTCCGTCGACGAGACAGCGGCGTGGAGGCGTACGGGCCGGACGGCTGGCAGCCGACGCGCACGCACTCCGAGACGATCACGGTGGCCGGCGGCGAGCCGGTCGAGGTGGAGGTGGTGGAGACCGACCGGGGGCCGGTGGTGGTCGGCGGCCCGAAGTCGGCCGAGGCGATCAGCCTCCGCTACCCACCCCGGGTCACCGGGGAGCTGGGCTTCGCCGCGCTGCCGGCGCTGCTGCGGGCACGCACCGTCGCCGACGTTGACGCTGCGGTGGAGCACTGGGTGGAGCCGGTCAACGTGGTGCTCGCCGCCGACACCACCGGTGGGCTGCTGCACCGGGTGGCCGGTGCGGTACCGGTCCGCGCCCCGGCCAACGGCGTGCGGGTCGTGCCGGCCTGGGAGCCCCGGTACGCCTGGTCTGGCTGGCGCTCGATGCCGCGGGCTACCGTCACCGATGTCGCCGTGATGGCCAACGAACGCGCTGTCTCCGCTGCGCTGGGCGTCGAGTTCGCACCTCCGCACCGGGCCCGGCGCATCCGCGAGCTACTCGACGCCACCGCTGGTTGGACGGCGGAGCGAATGGCCGACGTGCACACCGACACGTACGCGGCCGCCGCGCGGCCGCTGCTCACCCTCCTGGCCCGGCTGGACGACCTGCCGACGCCGGCCGCCGCGCTGCGGGACCGGCTGCTGCGCTGGGATCGGCGGATGGCCGCCGACAGCGCCGACGCGGGCGCCTTCGCCGCCGTCCGCGCCGCCCTGGTCCGGCGGATCACCGCGCACCCGGCGCTGGCGGCGCTCGCTGACCCACCGGCGTACCCGGAGGTCTTCGCGCCCTGGTTGGCACTGGCCCCGCGGGTGGGGACGGCGCTGGGCGCGCTACTCGCTCCCGACGCGCTACCCGGACTGGACGCGCCGGCCCTGGTCCGGGCCGCGCTGCTCGAGGTCGCGGGCAGCGACCTCGACCCTGCCATCGGGCGCGAGGCGGCCCGGTGGGGCGCCCGCCACCGGCTCGCGCCCTGGCAGGCGGTGCCGGTCAACCGGGGCGCGGGCACCGTGGTCGCGGACAACCCGGTGCCAGGCTCCCCGGGAGTGGATGCCGGACCGGAGCTGGGCGGGGACCACGACTGTGTGCTCGCCACCTCCAGCGTGCCCGGGGTGACCGACCTGTGCCGACGCGGGCCGGCCGCACGGTACGCCTGGGACCTCGCCCGACGCGAGAACAGCCGCTGGGTGGTGCCACTCGGCGCGGATGGCGTGCCCGGCTCGGCGCACGACGACGACCAGCTGATGGTTTGGCAACGCGGGGAGCTACTACCGATAATCACCGACTGGGACACGTTGACTGAGGAGCGGAATGGGTGACCAGGTGGTTTTCGGGCGGGTAATTGCGGACTTCGGTGAGGTACGGCTACGGCCGGTGGATCCGGAGGGCGACCTGGACGTCATCCACGGCTGGGTCAGCCAGGAGCGGGCTCGGTTCTGGGGCATGCGCGACGCCGGTCGGAATCGGGTGGCGGAGATCTACCGCTACCTGGACTCACTCCCCACTCACCATGCCTGGCTGGCGCTACGCGACGGGGCTCCGGCGGCCTTGTTCCAGACGTACCAAGCGGACGCCGATCCAGTCGGCGAGGTGTACCCGGTCCTGCCCGGCGACCACGGCATTCACTTTCTGATCGGCCCGCCGGCCCGCCCCGAGCCGGGCTTCACCGGCCACCTTTTCGAGCTCCTGGTCGACTTCGTCTTCGCCGACCCCACCCACCACCGGATCGTCGCCGAGCCCGACGCCCGCAACGAGCGGGCACAGGCTCGACTGCGCCGTACCGGCTTCGTCGACGGGCCGCTGGTCGACCTGCCGGACAAGCGGGCTCGACTGATGTTCCTGGACCGCGTCGCCGCGGGCCGCTGACTGGTCGCCGTCAGCGGAAGGGTCGAGCCTCGGCGTAAGGCCCGCACCACGCCATCGTCCCGCCCGCGGCCGGCTGCGGCGGGACATCGCGGCGTGGGAACACTCTCACCAAAGGGCTGCCGTCAGCCAGGACAACGGTCGGAGAGCGCGTACCGGACCAGCGCGACATCGCCGATCTGACGCACCTCAACGATCTGGGCCCGGTGACCGGCGTGCCACGGGAAGGAGCCGTCGCGCACGAAGCGGGGTGCCCGGCCGTCCCCGACGAAGAACGGGGCAACCACCAGATGCAGCTCGTCGGCGAGCCCGCTGGCGAGGAACTGGGTGTGCATGCTCGCACCCCCCTCCACCAGTAGTCGGCCGATCCCCCGCGCGGCCAGGTCGGCGAGCACCGCCGCCAGGTCGACCGGCTCCCCGGAGTGAACCACGGTGGCGATATCGCCGAGGCGCTCCCGGACCTTCTCCACCCCCGAGGTGGCACAGTAGATCAACCGCGCGGTCGCACCGGTGGTGAACACCCGAGCCCCTGGGTCGAGGTCGCCGCAGCCGGTGACGGTCACCCGGGTGGGCGAGGCAGCCAGGCCACGGGCAACCCGCTCGGCGCGCCGCGCCGCGGACCGCACCAACAGCCGCGGATCGTCTCGCCGGACGGTGCCCGCACCGACCAGAATCGCGTCGCAGCCAGCCCGCACCTCGTCGATCCGGTCCAGATCGGCGTCGTTGGAGAGCAGCAGCCGCTGACCGGTCGCGTCGTCGATGTAGCCGTCCAACGATGTGGCGCAGCTGAGCAGGACGTACGGGCGCTCAGTCATGTACGAAGGGCAGGTCGAGGGTGTGCGCGCCGTGAGTCGCCTTGATCGCCAGATAGTCGGCGTTGGCCGGGGAGAGGAAGACCCCGGTGGTCACCCGTTCGCTGATGGCGATGCCGTGTCGGTTCAGCTGTGCGGACTTGTCCGGGTTGTTGCTGAGCAGTGCGACCCGGTCCACACCGAGGGCGGTGAGCATCTGCGCGGCGACGGTGTAGTCCCGCTCGTCCGCCTGGTGGCCGAGGGCGATGTTCGCCTCGTACGTGTCCAACCCGGTGTCCTGCAACGCGTACGCCGCCAACTTCGCGTACAGGCCGATACCCCGGCCCTCCTGGCGTAGATAGAGCAGGTAGCCGCCACGGTCGGCGATCCGTTCGACCGACTCACGCAGCTGCGGGCCGCAGTCGCAGCGCTGGCTGCCGAACACATCCCCGGTGAGGCACTCACTGTGTGGCCGTACCAGCGGTACCGACCGCTCCGCCGGCACAACCGCCGGTTCAGCCCGGTCACCGAGCCCGAAGGCCAGGTGTTCCCGACCGTCCACCAGGCCAGCGAAGGAGTAGACCCGGGCTGTGGTGGCGTACCCGTCGGGAAATCGTAACGGAACGATGACCTCGGTGCGGATCGTGGCAGTAGGATGCATCGGACTCCTCGTCAGAGGGTGCCAGCCGGCACGCGGACACGACAGGCCGCCAGGACGGCGGCACCGGGAAGACTGGCGACGAGCACCAGAGCTCCATAGACGATGGCGGTGGAGACGCCCTCAGCGGCGGAGAGGCCGGCTGCGCCGAAAGCCCATGCGGCCACGCCCTCACGGGGCCCGAAGCCAGCGATGTTCGCCGGGACAGCCATGGCGAGCAGGGCCAGTAGGGTCAACGGCAACAGCAGCGACAGGGGCGCCGTCGAACCGGCGGTTCGGGCGGCTAGCACAAAGGTCGCCAGGTGTCCCGCCACGGCCAGGGTCGAGGCGAGCAGCACCCCGATCCAGGTGCGGCGGGCCAGGAGGCCAGCGCGGATGTCGGCGACGGCGACGCGGACCCCCCGCGCCCATCGGGACTGACCGGCGGGGCGCATCCGCGCCAGGAGCGCCGCACCGAGACCGACCCCGGCCAGCGTAAGGGTCACCACCGGCAGATACGGCCGGACCGGGGACGGGAACGCGGCCAGCACCACCACCGCGACCACCGCGAGGACCACCTGGCCGGCGGTACGCTCCCAGAGCACGGCCCGGACACTCCGGCCGAGGTCACCCGCGGACCGCCCGTGACGGACCGCCCGGTGCACGTCGCCGAGGATCCCGCCGGGCAGCGTCGCGTTGAGAAAGACCGCCCGGTAACAGTGGACGACGGCGGTGCGCAGCGGCAGCCGGACCCCGAGTCCCCGGGCCACCAGACTCCAGCGCCACGCGCCGCAGACCGTGGTGATCCCGCCGATCGCCAGCGCCGCGGCCAACGCCGGAACAGTGATCAGGCGTAGCCCGTCCAGGAACGGGCCGGTGCCCACCAGCCACAGCAGCAGAGCCAGCAGACCGAGACCGCCCAGCGTCCGGGCCCACGCCCAGAGCCTGCCGCTGGCCGCCGGTATCCGAGACACCTCCTCGCCATCCGAACCTCCCTCCCGATCCTTCCGTGGGTAGGCACGATCCACAACGGTCACGGGTTCACCGTCGGCAGGGCCAGCAGGTCCTGGTGGTCGACCAGCACAGACAACCGGCCGGCCGCGAGGTCCGCCTGGCGGCGACGCACGTACCCGCTCAGCGGACCGGCCAGCAGGGGTTGCTGCTCCCGGGCCGCGTCGATCCATCCGGTGAGCCACTCCCCCAACAGGCCCCCGTCGACGGGACCGAGTCGCCACGGGCTGGACCGCAGCGTGACCGCAGCGCCGTGCCCGGCAAAGGCCGCGGCGGTGACGGCCACCGCGTCCGGACCGAGCAGCCGCCGCCCCCGAACAGTACGGCGCTGGTGGTCGTCGAACGCCGCGGCGACCTCCGCGTCGAGCGGGTCTTCCGGGTCGAGCCGGACGTGGCCGACCACCGAGAGCGTGAAGAGCGCCGGCCTGCCGACGCAGGCAGCCACTACCCGTCCGACCTCCTCGGCGGTGAGCATGTCCAGCAACGCGGAGGCGGTGACCAGGTCGGCGTCGGCCAGCTCGGTGGCGGTGAGCCGGGTCAGGTCACCCCGACGGGTCTCGACACTGACCGGGCTCCCGTCGACAGCAGCCGGTGGCACGTCGGCGGCGGCCCGGGCCAGCAGGCCGGTGTCCCCGTCGTGCAGAACCCAGTGTTGGGGCCCGGGTAGGCGGGGGGCGAGCCAGCGCCCCATCGCGCCGGTACCGCTGCCGAGGTCGTGGACGACCACCGGACGGGTGCCGGTGAGCCGGGCCCGGACCCGGTCGACGAGGTCGACGACGCGGGCGGCGGCGTCGGCCGGTTCGCGCCGGGTGAGCCAGTCCGCGAAGGCCGCCGGCAGGCCCGGCTCGAGGTCGCAGTCACGCTCCGTCATCTCGCTCCTTCCAGCGCCGCCGCGAGCGACATGGTGGTGGTGGTCCAGCAGGTGAGGGTCTCCCGACGTGCGCGCGCGGCGCGGCGCAGCCGGTCCCGCAAGGCCGGGTCGGTGAGCCAGCGACGGAGTGCGCCGGCGAGGGCTGCCGGATCGTCCGGGGGCACCAACAGCCCCGGCACCGTCCCGTCCGGAGCGCGCCCGAGGGTGTCGGGCAACCCACCAGCGGCGGTGGTCAGTACCGGTACGCCCCGCGCCAGCGCCTCCGTCACCACCATCCCGTACGTCTCGACCCGGGAGGCCAGCACCAGCAGGTCGGCGGTGGCGTACCCGGCGGCCAGGGCGGGACCGGTGCGGGGTCCGACGAGGTGCACCCGCCGGGTGAGGCCCTGGTCGTCGATCCGCCGCCGGAGCCGCTCAACAAAGCCTGGGGCCTTGGTGAGCGACCCGAGGCAGTCACAGCGCCAGGCCAGATCCCCGACGATGGCGAGGGCGTCAACCAGGGTGTCGTGTCCCTTGAGCGGGGTGACGGCGGCGACGCAGAGCAGCCGCTCTCCCGCTGCTGAGCCGGGCACAGCGGCTACCCGATCAACCCCGGGCGCCGCGACGCACACCCGCTCGGCGGGCAGCCGGTACCGGTCGAGCAGCCACTGGCGGGTCCAGGTACTGGTCGCCACGATCACCGCCGCGTGCCGCAGGGCCGCCCGTTCCGCCTCGCTGGCCACCGGCAGGTGCACCAGCACCGCCAGACGCAGCCGCCCGGCGTTCGGGGCCAGGATCTCCGGCACCGCGCTGGCAACGAGCCCGTCGAGCAGGACGAGTGACCCGGACGGCAGCGCGTCGAGCACCCGGGCGAGGACGGAACGGTCCGCGCTCGCCGGGTACGGCCAGGCACCGGCAGCCGGGTGCTCGTGGATCGACCAGCCGGCGGCGGCCAGTCCGTCGAGGACCCGTCGGTCGTACCGGTTGCCGCCACTCGGATTGGCCGGATCGTCCACGTCGCCCGGCAGCACCGCGTACAGGGCGCGGATCACAACGACCGTTCGTAGCTGGCCCAGGCGACGTGCGACTCGTGCAGAGTGACGCTGATGCCGGTCAGACCACCGGCGCCCGCGCCCAGCTCCCCCGCATTCACCCGGGCTGCGAGCCGGTCGGCGACGGTGCGGGCCAGTACCTCGGTGGTGGTGTTCACCCCAGCGAACTCCGGTTCGTCGTCCAGGTTTCGGTAAGTCAGCTCGCCGAGGACCGCGCGCAGCTGCGCGGTGGCCCGACCGATGTCGACCACGATCCCGTCAGCGTCCAGGTCGGAGCGGCGGAAGGTTGCGTCGACCACGAACGTCGCCCCGTGCAGTCGCTGGGCGGGACCGAACACCTCGCCCTGAAAACTGTGGGCAATCATCATGTGGTCACGGACGGTAACGCTGAACACGGTGTCACTCTCCGTCGTAGGTGATGAGATGGCAGAGGGCTGGCAGCCGCCCGTCGGCGAGCCGGGGTAGCACGTCGGGCAGGTCCGCGAACCGGGAATCCCCGGTCAGCAGGGCGTCGAAGGCCGGGTCGGCGAGCAGGTCAAGCGCCAGGGCGAGCCGGTCGGTGGTACTCCGCCGATCCCGGCGGGCCGGGGCGACCCGTCCCACCTGGCTGCTGCGCAGAGTGAGCCGGCCAGTGTGGAACTGCGCACCGAGCGGCAGCGCCACCTCACGGTCGCCGTACCAGCTCAGCTCCAACACCGTGCCCTCCGGAGCCACCAGTTCCAGGCAGCGACGAAGGCCGGCCGAGGTCGCACTGGCGTGCACCACCAGGTCACGGCTGGCCGCCGCGTCGGCCGGTGCGGCGAAACCGACGCCGAGGGCCCCGGCGAGCGCGGCCCGGGTCGGGTCCACATCGACGAGCTGCACCCGCACGCCGGGAAACCGGGCCAGCAGGGCCGCGACCGCCGCGCCGACCATCCCGGCACCGAGCACGGTAACCCGGTCGCCGACCAGGGGCGGCACGTCCCAGAGTGCGTTCACCGCGGTCTCCACCGTGCCGGCGAGCACCGCACGGGCCGCCGGCACCGCCTCGGGCACCACCACCACGGCCTCGGCCGGGACGACGTAGGCCGTCTGGTGCGGGTGCAGGCAGAAGACGGTCCGCCCGCGTAGTCCGGCCGGGCCCTGTTCGACCACGCCCACGCTCAGGTAGCCATACTTGACCGGGGCCGGGAAGTCACCGTCCTGGAACGGGGCGCGCATCGCCGAGTACTGGTCGGTCGGGACACCGCCGGTGAACACCAGCGTCTCGGTGCCACGACTGATGCCGGAGTAGCGAGTCCGGATGAGCACCTCGCCGAGGTCCGGAGTGGGCACCGGCACCGAGCGGATCTCGCCCCGGCCGGGCGTGGCCAGCCAGAAGGCACGTGCGGTCCGGCTCACCGGTTGCTCCTCTCCGCGGCCCCAGTGAACCGGGGCGACGCGCCATCCGTAGACCCTGTCAGAGTTGACGATCATAGACGTGGAGGCATGGTGGCCATGGTTCGAAGCGGTCCGCTGATCGGGCTGTCCGTCCAGATTCTCCTGTTAGCCGGGTTGGCCGGGACGGTGGGGCTCGGTGCCGCGGGTTGGTTCGCCGGCCTCGCCTACGCGCTGGTGGTTTCGCTGACGCTCAGTCGAGCCCTGCATCGGGCAGCGAGAGACCTCGGGCCGGCCGACCGGGTAACGCTGGCCCGGGCGGTGCTCGTGGGAGCGGTCGCCGCGCTGGTGGTCGACGGACTCACCGGCCGACCGGCGCCGGTCGGGCTGCTGACCGCCCTCGCCGCGGTGGCGCTGTCGCTGGACGCGGTCGACGGATACGTGGCCCGCCGTACCCGCACCGCGAACGCGCTCGGCGCCCGATTCGACATGGAAATCGACAGCGTCCTGGTGGCCGTGCTCAGCCTGCACGTGGCAACTGCGGTAGGGCCGTGGGTACTCGTCCTCGGCGCGATGCGGTATGCGTACCTCGCCGCCGGCTGGGCGCTGCCCTGGTTGCGGGGGCCGCTGCCGCCGCGCTACTGGCGAAAGGTCGTCGCGGCGGCCCTGGGCGTGGTGTTGCTGGTGGTGACGTCCCGGCTGCTGCCGGACACGGTCGGCGGGCTGGTCGCCCTGGCGGTGCTGGTGCTACAGCTGGAGTCGTTCGGCCGGGACGTGATCTGGCGGTGGCGACACCGAGCCAGCACGCCGCCCGTCCCGCCGGCGACAGCAGCAACGGACGCGGCGGGGCCACCAAGGCGGGCGTGGTGGCGGCAGGGAGCACGGCGGATACCCGCCACCCTGGCGGTGCTGCTGGTACTGGTCGCCCTCGCGGTGCCGCGACAGCCCGGTCTGCTGGTGCCGGCCGCGCTGCTGCGGATCCCGTTGGAGGGCCTCGCGCTGGCCGCTGTCCTGCTCGCCGTGCCGGCACGGGCACGGCGACCGGTGGCCACACTGGCGGGGACGCTACTCGGGCTGCTGATCCTACTCAAGGTCGCCGACCTGGGCTTCGGCACGACGCTCGGCCGCTCATTCGACCTTGTCCTGGACTGGGGCCTGCTCGACGAGACGTTCACCTTCGTCAGCGCTTCGGTCGGCCGGACCGGCGCGATCGCGGCATCCGTCGGCGCCGGCCTGCTGGTGGTGGCGCTGCTGACGGTAACAACCTGGGCGGTCCTGCGGCTGAGTCAGCTGCTGACCGGGCACCCTGACGGCGCTCGGCGGGTGCTCGCGGGCCTGGTGACGCTCTGGCTGGTAGCCGCCGCCACCGGGGTACGGATCGTCCCAGGTCTCCCGGTGGCCGACGCCGCCACGACCGACCTGGTCCGGGCACACGCCGCGCAGGTGCAGGCACGCCTTCAGGACCGCGCGAGCTTCGCCGACCGGGTGAACATCGACCCGTACCGCCTGGTCCCCGACGACCAGTTGCTGACCGCGCTACACGGCAAGGATGTCCTGGTCGCCTTCGTGGAAAGCTACGGGCGGGACGTGGTGCAGGAACCGGAGTTCGGCACCGTCGGGGCGGTGCTCGACGAGGGGCAGCGGCGACTGTCCGCCGCTGGCTTCGGTACCCGTAGCGCCTTCCTCACCTCGCCCACTGCCGGAGGGGGCAGCTGGCTGGCCCACGCGACGCTGCTCTCCGGGCTCTGGATCGACAATGACCAGCGGCATCGGACGCTGTTGGCCAGCGATCGGACGCCCCTCGGCGAGGCGTTCCAGCGGGCCGGCTGGCGGACTGTGGGTGTGATGCCGGCGGTCAACCAGCCCTGGCCGGAGGGGGCCTTCTACGGCTACGAACGGTTCTACGACGAGTACAGCCTCGGCTATCAGGGTCCCCGGTTCAGCTTCGCCCCGATGCCCGACCAGTACACTCTCTCCGCCTTCCAGCAGCGGGAGCTGGCCGGCACCGACCGCCGGCCGGTGATGGCCGAGCTGGCACTGGTCTCCAGTCACTCGCCCTGGACCCACATCCCGAGGCTGGTCGACTGGGACAGCCTCGACGACGGCCGAGTGTTCCACGATGCCAGCGAACGCAGCTCGTCGGCGCAGCCCCGCGTCGGGTACCGCCGCTCGATCGAGTACACCCTCGGCGCTCTCCTCTCCTACGTGCAGCGGTACGGGGACGACGATCTGGTTCTGATCATGGTCGGTGACCACCAGCCGGCACCAGTGATCACCGGGCCGGGCGCCAGCCGAGACGTACCGGTCCACCTCGTCGCCCGCGACCCGGCCGTGTTGGAGCAGATCGCCGGATGGGGCTGGCCGGACGGGCTGCGTCCGGCGCCGGGCGCCCCGGTGTGGCGGATGGACGACTTCCGGGACCGCTTCCTGGCGGCCTTCTCCCCCACCCTCGCTCTACCGGTCAGGCCGGGTCAGGGCGGCCGTGACGCCAGTAGCCCATGAAGGCCACCGCCCGACGATCCAAGCCGCGTTCGGTCACAAGATGACGACGGAGGGTACGGATGACGCCCGCCTCGCCCGCCAGCCAGGCGTACAGCGGGACCGGGAGAACGGAGGTGGGCACCTCCCAGAGGAGTTCCGCGTCCAGGTTGGCCTCTGCGAGCGGCACACCGAACGACGGGCCGGACATCAGCTCCGCCGCCGCGGTCGACACGGCCGGCACGAGTCGGGCGCCGTGGGCGCCCCCGCCTCGGGCCAGCCAGCGCACCGCCACCCCGGGTGGCGCCACCACCGACTGCACGTCGTCGGCCTCCGGCACCTCCAGCAGCACCTGGCCGCGGGCGGTAGCCGGGAGCCGCTCCAGGATGGCGCAGATTGCCGGCACCGCCGTCTCGTCGCCGGCGAGCAGAAGCTTCGCGGCGGCCGGCGGCCGGAACTCGACTCCACCGTGTTCACCGTCGTAACCCGCGTCCGGGCCGACGATCGCGATCCGGTCGCCGGGCTGCACCCGGCGTGCCCAGCGGGTCGCCGGCCCGCCGTCACCGTGCAGGACGAGGTCAACGTCGACCTCGGAGAGCTCGGGGCGCGCGGCGCGGACGGTGTAGGTGCGGATCGGACTACGCTGGCACTCCGGCAGCGCCCGCCAGCGGGCGTACCAGTCCGGACCCTCCGGCAGCCCGGCTCCCTGTTCACCCGGCAGCGGGAATGCCAGCTTGACGCGCTGGTCGTAGCCGTTGTCGGCAAACCGGTCCAGGTCCGGGCCGGTGAAGGTAACCCGCACAAACGACGGGCTGAGCCGACGCACGGCGCGAACCTCGACGGTGAACAGCCGCCACGGCGCGACGGGCAGGGTCTGGGTCATGATGCCTTCCGGGTTCGGGCGCGGGAACTCGTCCCACACCGCACTCGACCCGGTTAGGTTAGCCTTACCTTGACCGCTGTCAAGCGGAGATCGACACAGTCGAACGGCTCGACCGGCCGACAGCTCGCCCCTCACCGCGCCCGAGGGCGGGGCAGGTCTTCAACCCACACCAGGACGGCGGTAGCGTGTCGCCACACCGTTGCCCGTGGGGTGGTCCCCGCCCCGGCGTGGCGCTCGCGATCGTACGGAGGATGCAGCCATGTCCCACGGCGACGAGTCGTTCACGGCCAGCGACTACCAGGTGTCGCGGCCGGCTTTCGACGTCACCATGCGCGGCTTCGACAAACGGCAGGTGGAACGGCACCTTGACCAGCTCGACGGCGAGCTGCTGCGGGCCGTGACCGACCGCAACCGGGCGCACGCCCGCGCCGAGGCACTGACGGCCCAGTTCGCCGGCCTGGAGGCGGAGGTCGCCGAGCTACGCGAGCGGCCGGCCCGGGTCGACCGCGCCGCGTTCCGCGATCTGGGACCGATGGTCGAAGAGATTCTGGTGCTGGCCGAACGACAGGCCGACATGATCGGCGACACGGCCGGACAGCGGGCGGCCGAGCTCACGGCGGAGGCGGAGCGGACGCTCGCCGACGCCCAGGAACACGCGGCCAGAACGATGCGCGACTTCGAAGAGGAGCTGGCCGCCCGCCGCACCGAACAGGAGCAGGCGGACGAGGAGCGGCGGGCCGCCGCCCAGGCCGAGTTGACCGAGATCCGCGCCGCCGCTGAACAGCTGCGGGAGGCGGGTGAGGCCGCCCACGAGCGAGCCCGGCAGGAGGCAATCCAGGTCGACGAGCAGAGCGCCCAGCGGATCGAGCAGGCCCGGGCCGAGGCCGAGGCGTTCCTCAGCTCCGCCCGCACCCAGATCCAGCAGGAGGTGCAGGCCGCCCGGACCCGAACCCAGGAGGAGCTGGCGCGCTGGCAGTCTACTGTGGAACGGGAGCTGACCGACAAACGCACCGCCGCCGAGCAGGAGCTGACCGAGCAGCGAGCCACGGCGGAGCGGGAACTCGCGACCCAACGCACCGCCGCCGAGCAGGAGATCGCCGCGCTCATCGCCGAGGCTCAGGAGTACGCCGCAAAGGTGCGCCAACGCATTGACGAGCAGGCCGCCAGCCACCAGCAGCAGCTCGCTGCGGTGCAGCAGGACATCCGAGACCGCCGGGAGGGACTCGGCCGGCTCCAGTCCGAGCTGGAGGCCGGCCAACAGCAGCTCGCTCAGGTCCGCCAAGACGGCAACGCCATCGATCAGGAGCTGAACAAGCAGCAGCAGCGACTCGGCACCACCCGCCGGGAACTCGCCGAGGAACTCCACCGGCTGGAGGAGGCGCGGCGCGCGGCCGACTACGCCGACCAACACGCCAAGGAGGTCAGGTCGCGGGTCAAGCGCGAGGCGAAGCGGGTGGCCGATCTGGCCGCGGCGGCGGTCATGGCAGCCGCGACAGGCGGTGCCGCGACCGCCGAGTACCCGCAGGTAGTCGCCCGCACCGTCCCCGCCGGCGGTGACGCACCAGCACCAGAACCAGCACCCGGCCAGTCGAACGCCTCGGCCGGCGGCCAGCCGCCGGAGTTGCCGGACGAGGGCGCCAGCGGCGTCTCCGGCGACGACGGACACAGCGGCGAGACATCGGAGCTGCCCGGTGCCGCACCGGTGCACTCCGACGAGTCGACCCATCCCGGCGAGACGGTTCCGGTCGCCAGCTGAGCACCACCGCTCAGTCGGAGCCGGACAGCTCGACGTAGTCGGCGGCGGTGAACGGCCCCTGCGACAGCGAGCCGTCAGCCCGGGGGACCCCCAACGGCTCACCGTCGCGCAGGAACGACACCGCGTCGACCTCCGGGCGGGCGGTGAGGGTGCAGACGATCTGACCAAAGGCGAAGACCTCGTCGCTACGGCCGGCACCGTCCACCACCGGCGGCACGTCCACCTCGGCCCGCGCCCCGGTAAGGCGTACGCCAGCCACGGTGACCGCGCCGGGTAGCGCGGTGGCCAGGCCCTCGGCCCGCTCGGCCTCGTTCGGACCGGCCAGCAGGTGCGCCAGGTGCTGGGTAACCGTCGGCGACATGTCGAGACGGCGGTAGACCAGGATGAGGCGGTCATCACGCACAAAGTAGAGCGCTTCGGTGAATCGCCCGGCCGGATCGGAGATCGCCGTGCCCGGGGTCGGGAACGGCCCGGGCGGCGCCTCTACCGCCCGCGGCTGGTCGTCGGTGGGTACACCACAACCCGCCAGCAGCAGCACGAGCAGCATGGCCACGGCCCGCAGGGCGTTCACTCCAGGCTCCCGGGCAGCTCCACCCGAAACCGCGCGCCGCCCCCGGGGCGGTCGGCGACCGTCGCGTGCCCGCCATGAGCGGTGGCGTGCTGCGCGACGATCGCCAAGCCGAGCCCGGTGCCATCGGTACCCGCGCGGGCCCGGGCGGCGTGGCTGCGAACAAAGCGGTCGAAGATGACGGCTCGATCGGCCACCGGTACGCCCGGACCGGCGTCGTCCACCTCGACGAGGCCGGTGGCACCGACGGCCGACAGCCGGATCGCAACCGGGCCCCCGCCGTAGCGGACCGCATTCTCGAGCAGGTTGACCAGCAGTTGCTCGGTGCGCCGCCGGTCCACCCGCCACTCCGTCGGCGTACCGGGGTCGAGTCGCACCAGGCTTTCCGGCAGTCCCCGGCTCTGGCACACCTCACCGGCGAGCGCGGCGATGTCCACCGACTCCCGCTGGGCAGGCTGATCGGTACGGGCCAGCTCCAAGAGATCGTTGACCAGTTGCTGGAAACGGCCGATCTCGTCGGCCACCAGCCCCGCCGCGGTTGCGGTCCGTTCGTCGTGGTGCTCCCGCCGGCTGGTCAGCACACTCGTGGCGGCGTAGAGGGTCTGCAACGGCGAGCGCAGCTCGTGGCTCACGTCGGCGGCGAAACGCCGGTCCCGCTCGATCCGTCTGGCCAGCTGGTCCACCATGTCGTTGAAGGAGGTCGACAGACGGGTCAGATCTGGGTCCGTGGCCGGTGCCAGCCGGGTCGTGAAGTCGCCGGCGGCGATCCGCTCGGCGGCGTCCGCGACGGCGGTCAGCGGGCGCAGACTGTGCCGGGTCGCGTACCAGCCGAAGGTGGCCCCGGAGCCGGCCACCATGATCGCCACGGCGGTCAACGCCAGCGCGAGAACCTGGAAGGTCTCCTCCAACTCACGCAGGGAGGTCAGCTCGTAGTAGCTGGCGCCGTCGGGCAGTGGCACCCCGACGAGCAGCGTCAACTGCCCAGCCAGCTGGACCCGCTGCACTCCGGCCTGTCCGGCCCGGACCCAGTCGTGCAGTGCCGCCGGTACGCTCGTCGCCGCCGTCTCGGCGGTACGCCCGTACCAGGAGCCGTCGAGGTATAGCAGGGGTCGCCGGGAGCTGCCGGTGTCCAGCGAACGAAGCACTTCGACGACGTCGGGTTCGTCCGTGTTCAGCCCGGCGCTCACGACCGCCGCGTCGAAGTAGGCGGCCCGCACGGCCGTGCGTTCCCGCTCGTCGAGCAGGCTGCGCCGAGTCAGGTCATAGGAGATCAACGCCATCGACGAGGCCAGCAACGCGGCGCCGACGGCGAATCCGGCCGTCACTCGCGCGCGGAGCCCGAGCCGTATCATCGCTGCAGCTTGTAGCCGAGGCCACGGAGCGTGACCAGGTGTCGCGGATTGGCCGGTTCCGCCTCGATCTTCTGGCGCAGGCGCCCGACGTGTACGTCCACCAGGCGCTCGTCGCCGCTGTCGTATCCCCATACCCGCTGCAGCAGCTGCTGCCGGGACAGCACCCGGCCGGCGTGCTCGGCCAACTCGCAGAGGAGCCGGAACTCGGTGCGGGTCAACGCCACGGGCTGTCCGGCACGACGCACCTCCCCCGCATCGGGGCTAATCTCCAGGTCCCCGATGACCTGCACAGCGACCGGGGTAGCCACGGCCCGCGCCCGACGTCGCAGAGCCCGCAGCCGGGCGGACAGCTCCTTGATGGCGACCGGTTTGACCACATAGTCGTCGGCTCCGGCCTCCAACGCGGCGACGATGTCGTGGGTGTCGTCCCGGGCGCTGACAACCACGATCGGGACATCGTCGTCACGGCGCAGCTGGCGAATACCCTCAAATCCATCGATACCAGGCAGCATTAGGTCGAACAACACGTTGTCGGCCGGATCGGACCGCTGCATGCGCAGCCCCTCCTCGGCGGTCGCCGCTCCCCGCGCGATGTAACCCTCCTCTTCGAGCGCGAGCAGCAGCGCCAACCGGATCCGGTCGTCGTCCTCGATCACCAGTACCGCGGTCATTACGGCATCATCCCCGGCGTCCCGGCGATCGCCCACTCCGGGGCAGCCGCCGATTTGTCATGTGACTGTCATCCAACCGCACCGGCCGCTACACGACCTGCTTAGAGGGTGAGAGGCGTGTCGGGCCGCTCGTCGCGCCAACCTGGCCCCGTTCGCTGAGAGGAGGCAGCAGTGACCGGCAACGCCCTCATCCACGCTCTCGTCGTCGGCGTCTCCGTCGGCATACTCGGGCGGTTCGTCCTCCCGGGCCGGGACGCCCCGGTGTGGCTGGCAATCGCCGTGGGTCTCGGCGCCGCCCTGCTCGGCACCATCACCGCCCGGGTCGCTGGCATCGATGTCGCCGCTCCCTCCGCCCTGCGGCTGGCCGTGCAGGCCGGCTTCGCGGGCGCCGCGGTTACCCTCGCGGTCGTAACGGCGAGGCGTACACCGGGGCGGTCCATCCGCCGGTGGCATGCCGCCGCCGACCCCTCGGCGCCAGCAGACCAGGAAGGGAACCGACCATGACCGTCGTGCCAGACGACAACATGATGACCCTGATCTGCGATGGCTGCGGGGAGACCGCCGCCAGCACGGCGGTTGTCCTACCCGACGACGAAGTGGTCTGGACACTCGTGTCCGAGCACGGCTGGAGCGGATCTCCGTTTGCCACCGGTCCACACCGGTGCGCCGGGTGCACCCCATCCCCGCCCGGCCGAGCCACCCCCGCTCAGCCACTCGGGGTTCCCGACCACAGCGAGGTCGTCGAGGCCACCGCGGCGACGCCGGACCCGCTGCGTACGGCGTTGGACGAGGCCATCGAGCACGAGGGACGCGTGGTCGTTGACCTCTCCGCCGTTGAGCAGATCGACTCCGTCGGCCTCGGCTTGCTCGTCCGGGCGCGGCAGGAGGCTCGCCAGCGCGGCGCGGAGCTGTGCCTCCACGCGCCCTCCCGGTTCGTGTTGACCGTGCTGCACACGATGCGCCTGGACGCCGCGTTCCCCGTCGTCACCGACCATCCAGACGCGACGAACCAACCCAAGGTGCTGGTGTGAGCAGCGGACCGGCGCGTCGCGACCGGTGAACGGCCGCACCCCGCTGCCAGCTCCGACGATGAGGAACTGCCATATGGTCATGCCCTGGCCCCAACCCGAGGACGACCCCTTCCACCCTGCCTGGGACCCGCCGGCACACCACGACGAGGACGCCCGGCTCGCCGCGATAGCCGCCCAACGGCTCAGCACCGACTGGACGACGCGCCGCCAGCAGATCGTGGTGACGGTGCAGAACCGGGTGGTCATCCTGGCCGGCACCATCGCCGATCTCGAAACGCGGCAGGTCGCGGGCGAACTAGCGTGGGATATCCCGGGCGTGGCTGACGTGTGTAACACGCTGCGGGTGGCGCAGCGTGGACGCCGGCATCGCTGACCGCGATCGGCGGTAGCGACAACTCGTGTCGACGCCAGCGCCGGCCCGTTCCACCCTGGGCCGACATCGCCACGGCAGCCTCACTGACCTGCGATTTTGTCGGATCTCAGCATTTTTTGGTGACCGCTCCCCCGGGTGATATGACTGATCTATCGGCAATCAATGATGCTCGTCGTCATCCCCTCCTCGCGCAGCGCCGGTCCGAGCGTGTCCCGAGACCGGCTCGGCGAGTGAGCACCTGAGGAGCTGCGGTGCGGAAAAGGCTGATCTGGCGAAATCGACGGCCCTTCCAGAACGCCGTCGTCCTCACCTCGCCCATGTGCGGCACGATGATGCTCGTCCTGGGGGCGCCACCGACAATGGGGGTCGCCATGCCCGAGCCGATTCGCATCGGCTGGCAGTTGGGACTGGTCCTCGCCGGCCTGATCGGCATCGCCGGGCTGCTGTGGCCAGGCCGGTACGCCACCGGGCTCGGGCTGGAGCTGGCGTCCATGCTGATGCTCGGTGCCATCAGCAGCATGTACGCGATCACCCTTGGGGTAGGCGGCGGCCTGGCCGCCGTCACCTCAGTCTCCTTCGTCACCGCGGTGGCCTTCGGTTCGTGGTGGCGCGGAGGGGAGCTTTTACACGATCTACATCGGCTGGTCGAGCCGCAACGTCCGGCCCCGGAACTGGCTGGTGAGTTCCCATGACAGCCCCACCCCCACCCCCACCCCCACCTCCGACCGACGCAGCCGCCGCTCCACAGTGGCTCCAGGTCGTGTTGTCGGTGCTCGGCGTCCTTGGTGGCGCCGGCGGGCTCGCGACGATTGCCGCCGTGGTGGTGAAGCGGGGAAAGTTCCGCGCCGAGGCGGCCGATGTGCTCACTGACACCGCCCTGACCCTGGTGCAGCCGATGCGGACCCGGGTGGCCGAGTTGGAGGCCGAGGCGCAGACCATCCGGGAGCAGCTACGCGCCTCGAACGAGCGAAGCCGTCGGCTCCAGGCCAGGATCACCCAGCTTCGCACCACTCTGGACCGCTGGTATGCAATGATCGTCACGCCGGATGCTTCCCTGGAGTCGATCCGGTACACGGTCCGCGAGGATCGCCGGCAGCTCCGAACATCGGGGGAGGTCCAGACCGAGCCGACCGGTGACAGGTAGGCGTCCAGACCCGGCGACCGGCCGACAATGCGACACCGATCACCGTCGCGCGGCGAGCTCAAGGACCTCACCCGCCACCGGCAGCGCCGCGTCCCGGTGGGCGGGAACAAGCCCGAGGCGGGTTCGGCGGTCAAGCAGGTCATCAACCGTACGGGCGAGTTCGTGCCGGGCGGCCCAGAGTAACTCGGCGCCGGTGACCGGGATCTCTGCACTGATCGGCCGGTGGAGATGCGCTGGCGCCTCGGCCAGGACGTTGACCGCCTCGACACCGTAGCGGGCGATCAGACGCCGGGGCGCCGGGACCCGCGCCAGGCGCGCGGGGCTCGCGGCACCCGGGAGCGGGAGGCGGCGGGTACGGCAGGCGCCGGCGGTCAGGTCCCGACGACGCACCGCCGTGTCCACCGCGTCTTCGGCCATCCGCCGGTAGGTGGTGAGCTTTCCGCCGACGACGCTGATGATCCCGTCCGGGTCGTCGATAACGGCATGCTGTCGGGAGAGGTCAGCGGTACGGTCAGTGGCGTCGGCGAGCAGCGGCCGGAGCCCGGCGTAGGCACTCAGGACGTCGCTGCGTCGTAACGGCCGGTCGAGGACACTGTTGAGCACGTCGAGCAGGAACGCGATGTCGGCCTCGGTGGGCTCCGGCACATCCGGAATGGGTCCGACCAACGGCTCGTCGGTCAGCCCGACGTAGGCCAGGCCGTCGGTCTGGGGCAGTGCGAGGACATAGCGGGCGAACTCGCCGGGGACCGGGATGGTCAGACCGGCCCAGAGCCCACCCAGCAATGCGGCGGGCAGCACGAGGTGGGTGCCGCGGGAGGGCCGCAGGCGCACGTGTCGGGTCAGGCTGCTCGCCCAGACGCCGGTGGCGTTGATCACGGCGCGGGCGGCGATGTGCAGTGTCTCCCCGGTGCGGGTGTCCTCAACGGTGGCGCCGTCCCCGTGCAACTCGACCACCCGGGCGCGGGGCAGGATGCGGGCGGAGCGCGCCGCCGCCGCGCGGGACAGACCGACCACGAGCCGGGCGTCGTCGCAGAGCTGGCCGTCCCAGGACAGGTGGGCGCCGTGGAGGCCGACCCGGCGCAACGCCGGTGCCATCGCGCCCGCCTCTGCCGGGCCGAGCCGTCGGGTACCAGGCAGGGTCCGGCGGGTGGTTCCCGCGCAGACGCGCAGCAGGTCGCCGGCGCGGAGCCCGACCGCCGCGGCACGGTCCTGCCACCCGGCGGTGTCTTCGGTCATGGGCAGCAACATCGGCAGTGCCCGGATCAGGTGCGGGGCGGTGCGGGTCATCAGGACGTGGCGTTCGACCGCGCTTTCGTAGGCGATGCCGACCTGACCGTGGGCGAGGTAGCGCAGTCCACCATGGACCAGCTTGGAACTCCAGCGGGAGGTGCCGTGGGCAAGGTCGTGGGCTTCGACGGCGGCCACGGAGAGGCCGCGGCTGGCGGCGTCGAGTGCCACGCCGGCGCCGGTGACGCCGAGCCCGACGACGAGGAGGTCAACGGCGACGCCACCGGCCAGCTCGGCGAGTTCCCGATCCCGACGCGGCCCGGTCAGCGTAGCGTCCATGCGCACACCCCCTTGCCGAATAGTGACACTGGATGTCACTGTGTCACACATGAATGGAGAAGGGGAAGACGCCGACCGATGGAACCGCTGGGGGTCGGCCTCGGAAGCACAACCCCTACCGGACTCCGCGTCGGAGCTACTGGCGCAGCTGCTGGAGCTGACACCGACACCCCCGGCCGTGCCGCTGCCCGAGGTCGCCATGCCCGTTGCCGAACCCGACGGGGCGGTTCTGACCGCGCTCCGGGCGGCCGTCGGCACCGACCACGTGCTGACCTCCCCGGCGATCCGGGCCCGCCACGCGACCGGTCTGTCCACACCCGACCTACTACGACGGCGCCGAGGCGTGCTCCACCGAGCCCCGCAGGCGGTGGTCCGCCCTGCCGATCACGCCGAGGTCCTCGCCGTCCTCGACATCTGCTCCCAGCACCGGGTGCCCGTGGCCCCCTTTGGGGGTGGCACCTCGGTCGTCGGCGGGGTGACACCCACCGCGACCGCACACCTCACCATTGACCTGGGCCGGCTGGACAGGATCCTCGCCGTTGACGCCGTCTCCCGAACCGCGACTCTCCAGGCGGGACTACCCACCCCCCGCGCCGCGGAGTTGCTCGCCGAGCACGGATTCACCCTCGGCCACGTCCCCCAGTCCTACGAATACGCCACCATCGGTGGCTTCGCCGCCACCCGCTCCTGTGGGCAGGCGTCAACCGGGTATGGTCGCTTCGACGAGCTGGTGACCGAGCTGACCGTCGCCACCCCCCGCGGCACCATCCGAGTGGGACGCGCCCCCGCCTCCGCCGCCGGCCCCGACCTGCGACAGCTCTTCCTGGGAAGTGAAGGGACGTTGGGCGTCATCACCGACGTGACCGTACGGGTGCGACCGATCCCGGCGCAGACACACTACGAGGGCTGGCGGTTCGAATCCTTCGCCGCCGGGCTGCACGCCGTACGGAGACTGGCGCAGGAGGGGCCGCGGGCCACGGTACTGCGGCTCTCCGACGAGGTCGAGACCCTGATCGGGGCGACGGGTTGGGGTCAGTCCGACGGGGGCTGTCTCCTGGTCGTCGGGTACGAGGGTGAGCAGGTCCACGCCACCGCCGAGACGGCCGCCGCGGTTCTGGCGGCGCAGGACGGCCAACCGCTGGGCGCCGAACCGGGGCGGCAGTGGCAGCGACACCGCTTCGACGCTCCATACCTGCGCGACGCGCTGCTGGACGCGGGGGCGTTCGCGGAGACCCTGGAGACCGCGGCGTACTGGTCCCGGCTGCCCGAGGTGCACGAGCGGGTCCGGGCGGCGATCCTCGGCGCGCTGCCGGAGGGCACACTGGTGCTGGCGCACGTCTCCCACGTCTACGAAACCGGCGCATCGCTGTACTTCACCGTGATCTGCTCTCCCGGCTCCGATCCGATCGACCGGTGGCGCACCGCGAAGGCGGCCGCCAGCGACGCGATCGCCCGCGCCGGGGGCACCATCACCCACCATCACGGAGTCGGCACCGATCACCGCGACTGGTACGCGACCGAGATCGGGGAGCTCGCCGTTGACCTGCTCCGCACGGTCAAGCGGCAGTTGGATCCGGCCGGCATCCTCAACCCCGGCATCCTGGTGCCATAGCCGGTCCCCGGCGCGGTGCTGGACCACACCGAGCCGGCTAGGCGCGGGGTGGGCACGCCACCCGGGCAGGCCAGCCGAGGAACCGGTCGAACAGTTCGGCGGCGCTGCCCGTGACGCTCGGGTTAAGCCGGTGCAGGTCGTCGATCGCGTCGTGCAGGCAGCTAGCCAGGTAGAGGAACAGACTCACCGGCACTTCTCGATACTCAGCCAGGAGCGCAAGCTTCGCCGCGCCGCAGGGCCACGGCTGCCCGCATCGGCGGCACAGCCAGAGCGGACGCAGCGGCAGGTGCTCCGACGGCATCTTCGGGCCGACCGCAACAGGAGGCACGCCATGCCTGCTCATCGACGCTCGCTGTCCCGCGCCTGACGCTCAAACACGATCCGCCATACGTGCGTCAGCAGTGGCGGATCAGCTGAGAACGGCCGCGTCGATGCCGGAGTCGGCGCTATGCGGTCTGCTGTCAGCTGGCCGGTCGCAGCGTACCGAGACACATACGTCGTCATCGCCGACATCCGGACGACGCGGGTGCGCGGTGGGCTTGCCGGCATGCTGGCAAGCCCACCGCCGTCGGCCGGCGGCTGGGAGCAGACCGCCGGTCACCCACCCACGCAGCCCTGCTGGCGGTACGCAAATGGGGAATCACCTGTGCGGTCGACGGAGTGCCCGGCACAAGCCCTGGCCGGTGGTTTGGGTCGCATTCCGACCATGTCACCGATCGACACGTCCATCTGGATCTCCCTGCCGTTAGGTTGCCGCTGGCCCACCGGCGCGCCGCTTGGATCGGTTGCGTCGGCACAACCAGGCTGGCCCAGTCGGTGCACGGCCGGAATGTCGCGGCGATGCACCCGCAGTGCACATACCGTCACCCCATGTGTGGCTAGCATCACCTCCACCGATGAACTGTCCGTTCCGGAAGGACGTGCGATGACGACGCTGGCGACCTGGACCGGTCGGGACGCCAACGCGCTGCGACATGCGCTACGGATGAGCATGACCGGGTTCGCCGAGCACCTCGGCGCAGCGCGGCGGACCGTGGCCAAGTGGAGCAGCCAGGGTGACAAGGTGCTTCCCCGCGCCGACATGCAGGCCGCGTTGGACACCGTGCTGTCCCGAGCCGCACCTGAGGCACGGGCACGCTTCGAGGTCCTGCGTACGGTGGGCACCAGCGGTACAGCTGCGGGTGCCGCACGGCCGGATGCCGGCGGGCATGCGGATACTGGCGATGACGCAGACCGCGACTCGGATTCGGGGGGTGACATGCGACGGAGAGCCCTCCTACGCGGGGTCGACTATCAGGCCTGCCGGTACGGGCGGGTACTCAACCGACTCGCGACGCTGTTGCCCTGCCTCGAAGCGGTGCGGTCGGGCACGACGGGTGAACAACGGCAACGGGTCGAGGTCCTGGCCGCTGACCTGTACCACGTCGTCGGCAGTGCCCTGCTGAAAGTGGGCGACCGTGGGCCGGCCCTGGTAGCAGCCGAACGGAGCACCCACGCCGCTGCCCTGAGCCAGGACCCGGTGGCGATTGCCGCGAGCGCCCGGATCATGACCCATGCGCTGATGAGCAACGGCCACGACGACCAGGCAGTCACCCTCGCCGCGAAAGCGGCCGACTCACTCGACCGAGGCACCCGCCTCGCGTCGACCGACGCGGTGGCCGTCTACGGCGCCCTCGTCCTTCGAGGAGCCATCGCCGCCGCCCGCCGAGACGACCGGGACACCGCCTACGCGATGCTCGACGGAGCAACCCGCGCCGCGACCTGCCTCGGCTACGACGGCAACGATCGGTGGACCGGCTTCGGCGCCGTCAACGTCCTGCTGCACCAGGTCAACATCGCGCTGGCCCTCGGCGATGCCGGCACCGCCATCGCGGTCGCCCGCACCGTTGCGCTGGACAAGGTGACGCTGGTAGAACGCCGGGCATCTCTGTACGTGGACGTGGCACGCGCCTACACCCAGTGGGGCCGCTACGAACACGGCCTCGGCGCGCTGCGCATCGCGTACGAGGTGGCACCCGAGGAGATCCGCTGCCGACCGGCGGTCCAGGGCATCGCCAGTGACCTCGCCATTCTCGCCACCGGCTCGATCCGCACCGCCGCTGTCGACTTCGCCCAAAGCGCCGGGATCGCGCTGTGACCGGCGGTCACCTCCAGATCGTCATCTGCGGCGCCGGCCCCGCCACCAACGCAGCCCAACTGGTCAAGGCCGCACAGCACCGATCCTGGACAGCGACGGTCACCGCCACCCCGAGCGCGATGAACTTCATCGAACCGCAGCCACTGGAAAGCCTCACCGGCCAGCCGGTCCGGTCGACCTACCAATCGTCACCCGGCACCCGCCGGTCGCTTCCCGCCACCGACGCCCTGGTCATCGCCCCGGCGACCTACAACTCGATCAACAAGATCGCCCTCGGTCTCGCGGACAACTACGCCATGACCTCCGTCGCCGAGCTGATCGGCAGGCAGGTACCGACCGTCATCGTCCCGTTCGTCAACGCCGCCCTCGCCGCGCGGACGCCGTTCCAGCACGCCGTGGCCAGCCTCCGCGACGAGGGGGTACACGTCCTACTCGGCCCCGACGACCAATGGGAACCACACCTGCCCGGCAACGGCAACGAGCGACAGAAAGCCTTCCCCTGGACAACAGCGTTCACGACAGCGGTCCGGCTCGCCCACGAACCTCGACGGCCTGCTACCGGCCACCTTTGACCATGCAGGAGATTAGCTGGGATGAGTTCTAGTCCGGCCGCAGGTAGCCGTCCACCAACCGGGCCAGTTCTCGGTCCAGGCTGGCGGCGGGAAGACCATCAGCGACGGTCCGGGCGGAGAGCACGAAGGACTGCGTGGTCAGCAGGACAACCCGGGCCATGGTCTCGGCCTCGCCGGACCGGACCGAGCCGTCGGCCCGGCCGTGGGCGACGGCGTCCACCAGGAACCGCAGCATCTCCTCCTGGCCCGCGCCACGCCGGTCGAGGAGGTACGGAATCAGCACCTCCGGGTCAACGTCGCGGATTTTGCACAGCAACGGGTGTTCCCGCAACACCCGCGCGCCCGCCACCACCCGCTCAACCAGGCGGGACCGGGCGTGCCCGGTGCCCTCGTCGGTCGCCGCGGCCAGCAGCACCTGCTGCCACTCCCGGGTCATCAGATCGCCGATTAGCGACTGCACGTCCGGCCAGCGCCGGTAGACGGTCATCCGAGAAACCCCGGCACGACGCGCCACGTCGGTCACGGTCGTACGACGTACGCCATAGGCGAGGACGCAGTCACGGGCGGCGTCCAGAACCGCATCCTCGATGCCACGCTCGCCGGTCCGGCTCCACTCCACCACGCCGACTGTCTACCATCCCCCGCTGCTACGGATTCTGGCCAACCGGCTCCTCCGGCTGGGATCCGTTGCGGGTCACCAGCAAGCCGAAGGCTGCGGCGGTGAAGAACATGACGATGCCGTAGACCGCGGCGGGGATGGCCATCCGGGTGTTGTCGAGCAACGCCGGGCTGAGCGCAACGGTGATCGCCAGGGTGCTGTTGTGGATACCGATCTCGAATCCGGAGGCGGTCGCGGCACCCCGATCAACCCCGGCCAGCCGGGGCACGCCGTATCCGACCGCGAGGCTGAGCACGTTGAACGCCAACACCACCAAGCCGACCGCGACGAAGTAGTCGGCGAGGTTCTCCCGTTCGTTCAGCACCGCGCCGACGACCACCGCGACGAGCACCACGACCGATAGGACCCGGACCGGCCGGTCCAGGCGTACGGCGGCGTGGGGCGCCCGGGCCCGGATCAGCATGCCGATCGCGACCGGGATGAGCACGATGGCGAAGACCTGCAGCACCTTGTCGAACTGCAGGCCGAGGCTCCTCCCGTCGGGGAGAAGGTATGCCGCCGAGAGGTTGACCACGATCGGCAGGGTGACCACGGCCAGCACCGAGTTGATGGCGGTCAGGGTGATGTTGAGGGCGACGTGTCCGCCGAACAGATGGCTGAAAAGGTTGGCGGTGGTGCCCCCGGGGGACGCGGCCAGCAACATCATCCCGAGGGCAAGTTCCGGGGCCAGGTCGAAGGCGAGCACCAGTCCGAAGCAGAGCGCCGGCAGCACCAGCACCTGGCACACCAGGGCGATGAGGGCGGCTTTCGGGTATCGCGCCACCCGACGAAAGTCCGCCACGGTCAGCCCGAGGCCCAGGCCGAGCATGATGATGCCGAGCGCGACGGGCAATCCGATCAGGGTCAATGCCGAGTCCATAACAGGACACGATCAACCTTCACGTTCGCCGCACGCAATCCCCCGTGTGGCTCGCACTGCCCGGCCCGGGCCAGTGTCAGCCGTTGGCCACGAGATCCCCGCAGCTCGTCTCCTCTGGCAGCAACGGTCGCAGCTGCACCGTCCAGCTCTTGCCGTCCGAGGTCCACGGTGCCGCCGCGGTGATCTCCGCCGCGTCCGCAAGCAGCGTCCGCAGCGCATCTCCGGTGACGGTCACACAGCCCGGCCCGTTGCCGGTGCCGAGGGGCTCGCCGGGCAGCGTTGGCCCGGGCCAGGCCACCTCGGGCTGACCTAGGCCCTCCTCGTCGGTGTACGGTTCCGCGATGCCCGCGAGCGTGGTGGGCACGTAGGGTTGCGCGCTGTCACCCTTGGTCGGCGCCAGCGGACCCGAATCGCCGGTGAGCGACGTGACAAACGCCCGCAGCTGCGTCCGAGCCGCCCGCTGGTCGGCGGTGAGGCCGGGTGCGTCGTCGCCCGCCTCGGTGAGGGCCGGGACGTCGATCTGCTCGGTGCCGTTCGGGCCGCGAACCGTGAATCGGGTTGTCGGCGCGTCGGCGAGCGCCGGAGTGCCGAAGTCCACGGCGCCGTCCACGCCGGCGGCCCGCGCCGACTCCAGCAACGTCGACACGTCCTCGGGGGCGATCGGGTGGACCTGGAGGTTGGGCAGCGCGGGCCCGGGATAGATCAGGATCGTGGGGCCCTGGCTGATCACCCGTCCGTCACCGTAGACGCTGATGGACGGGATGCGACCGGCCAGCGCCGACGGCATCCCGAACCCGCCGACGGAGGTCATCTGGAACACCACCGCGTCGGCGGGGTGGGACGCCGCCGGCTGACCGGGACCGTCGGCGTTGGCCACCTCGTCCTGCGGGCCGCAGGCGGTGACGAGCAGGAGCAGCGACACGGCGGACGCCGTCCAGCGGAGTCGACTATTGGTCATGTCAGATCAGACGTGGCCGGATCCCGGTAGGTTCCCGTGGGGCGGCGACCCCTCGCCGCCCCACGGGCCACCCGGTCAGGTTCGACCGACCACGTCCCGCCGGAACGCCAGGCGAGCCACCTGGGCGGTCACCACGGCAAGCACGGTCAGCACCATGACCGCGACCACACTGACCTCCTCCAACGGATGTTCGCCCACGTGCGCAAAGGGTGACAGCCGTACGGCGCCGGCGGGAATCTCGAGGATCGGGGCGAAGTACCCGACGACCAGCCCGTAGCCGAGCACCACCCAGATCAGCGGCAGGGCCCGGGGCACCACCGCGTAGAGCACCGCGGCGGCGGCGAGGAGGAGCCAGACCGCCGGAGTGTGCGCCACGTGGCCGAGCAACAGGCCACCGAAGGACCCGGCGTCGCCGGTGCTCACCGCCGCCCCGACGCCCATTCCGGCGCCGGCGACCAGCAACAGCCACGGGACGCCGACCGCCGTCACCGCGAGGTGGCTGCCGATCCAGGCCGAACGGCTGACGGCCGTCGCGAGGACCGACTCGGCCCGTCCCTCGCTCTCCTCGGCCCGCAGTGTCTGCATGGCGAGCACCGTGTATACCCCGACGGCGAGGGCCATGGTCAGGCCCATGGTGCCGAGGTAGCCGTCCAACAGGTTCTCCGCACCGCCCATGATGGCGACCATGTCCTCGGGCGCGTCGGTGAACCCGTCGAGCAGTGGCTGGGTGAACGAGCCGTAGGCGAGGCCGGCGGCGAGCAGTCCCACACTCCACCCGATCAGGCTCGCCCGGTGCAGCCGGAACGCGAGCGCGAGCGGCCCGTCCAGCCAGGCTGCCGCCCGAGCCGGCCCAGGGCGGGGCGGCACGAGCCCGGCACCGAAGTCCCGGCGGGCGGACAGCGCGTAACCGCCGACGGCGGCGGTCACCGCGAAGGCCAGCGAGATCGCCAGTGGCCACCAGCGGTCATACACGTACGGCGCGGTCTGCTGGGACCAGCCGATTGGTGACAACCAGGACAGCCAGGCCCCGCCGCTGCCCTGCGCCGCCGCCATGTCACCCAGCCCGCGCAGCACGAACGCGGCTCCGAGCAGGGCGCCGGCCGCGCCGGAGGCGGCCCGGGGATACTCCGACAGCTGGACGGTGACGGCCGCGACTCCGGCGAACACCAGCGCCACGGCACCGACCGAAGCACCGAACAGCAACGACCCACCAAGGTCGTAGCCCCGGCTGGCCATCAGGCCACCGATCAGGATGGCGACGACCGCGGCCATCGTGGCGGCCAGCACCAGCGCGGCGGTGAGCTGGGCGTGCCGGCCGACCACGTTGGCGCGGATCAGCTCGGCCCGACCGGAGCGCTCCTCCGCGCGGGTGTGCCGCACGACTGTCAGCAGCCCCATCAGGCCTGCACCGATGGCCACGTAGAGGCCGTACTGCCCAGCGAGGAAGCGCTCGATGGTCAGGGCGTCGAAGCCGAACCCCGGTCCGCCGAAGAGCGCACCGGCCGGACTGCCAGAGAAGGCGGTCAGCCCCTCCAGGTCCTCGGGACTCTCGACGAAGGTCTCCAGCGCGGTGGCGAAGTACCCCATCAGCAGCGCCAGGCCGAGGGTCCACGCCGGGAGGCGGATCCGGTCGCGGCGCAGCATGAACCGCAGCAGGGTGCCGGTCCCGGTGACCGTGCCGCCGACCCGACCAGGCGCCGCGACCACCGGACGGTCCAGCGTCACGGTGGCCATCACGCCACCACCCCGTGCCGGGCCGGCTCATCGCCGTAGTGCCGCAGCAGCAGCTGTTCCAGAGTGGGTGGCCGGACGGTCAGCCCGCGCACACCGAGGTCGCCCAGCCGCCGGATGACGGCGGCGAGGTGATCGCCGTCGACCTCGAAGCGGACGTGACCGTCGGTGTCGTGCAGCTCGTATACGCCGGCCAGGGTGGCGAGCGAGGCGGCCGGTTGGTCGACGATCGCGTCTACGGACGTCCGGGTCAGGTGACGCAGGTCGGTCAGGGAGCCGGTCTCGACGATCCGCCCCTGCCGGATGATCGAGATCTGGTCGGCCAGCACCTCGACCTGGGCAAGGATGTGGCTGGAGAGCAGAACGGTCCGGCCGGCCGCGCGGGCCTCCCGGATGCACTCCTGAAACACCGCCTCCATCAGCGGGTCCAGCCCAGCGGTCGGCTCGTCGAGCAGCAGCAGGTCCACGTCGCTGGCCAGCGCCGCGATCAGGGCGACCTTCTGCCGGTTGCCCTTCGAGTAGGTCCGCCCCTTCTTGCGGGGGTCGAGGTCGAAGCGTTGGCACAGCTCGTCGCGGCGAACCGGGTCGGTCCCGCCGCGCAGGCGGGCGAAGAGGTCGATCGCTTCGCCGCCGGTCAGGTTGGGCCACAGTTCCACGTCGCCGGGGACGTAGGCGAGCCGGCGGTGCAGTCGCACCGCGTCGCCCCACGGATCACCACCGAGCAGCCGAACCCGGCCGCGGTCGGCACGGAGCAGCCCCAGCAGGATTCGGATGGTGGTGGACTTGCCGGCGCCGTTGGGGCCGAGGAAGCCGTGCACGGTGCCGGTCTCGACCTGCAGGTCGAGACCGTCCAGTGCCCTGATGCGGCCGAAGCGCTTATCGATGCGCTGAATGTCGATTGCCGTAGTCATGGTCGTAGACCTCGTTAAGGAAGACCCGGGCAGGATGAAGCCCCGGGGGTGGTCCGAGTCGGTCACGGCGGAGCCCACGAAGAATCGGTGAGTCGCCGCGGAGAAATTCACGCCGGGGGCGTGATAGCTAACGCACAGGTGCCTACTGCGCCGCTCGCCGCGGGCGGATCCGGGACGTACATCAGATAGTCGTCGAGCATCGCGCGATCGACGTGCAGCCCATGGGTGAACCGCCCGTAAACCGGCGACGCGATCCCCGCGGCATCCCGGCAGAAACCCGTGGTGACGAAGCCGTCAGCCCGAGTCTCGAAAACGCCGTCACTTGATGCCACTCCGCTACATTAAACAGTCGTTCAACGTTGGGCAAGTCCGCATACCGGGCCCAGAGTCCGCCCGCCGCCGAACGCCCTAGGGTGGGCGGATGTCCCGCTCCGCGCCCACCGACGATCACCCCGTCGCCGCACCGAACCCGCTCACCCAGCTCACGCTGGATCAGCTCCGGCGACGTACCAGTGTGAAGTGGGGCAGATACGCCCCGGACGTGCTTCCGCTCTGGGTGGCGGAGATGGATGTCCCACTCGCCCCCGCGGTCGCCGACGCGCTGCACCGCACCATCGCGCTCGGCGACACCGGCTACGCCCACCCAACGGGGTACGCGGAGGCGTTCGGCGCGTTCGCCGCCGAACGCTGGGGCTGGACCGACTTCTCCCCCGGACGAACCGCGGTGGTACCCGACGTGATGCAGGGCATCGTCGAGGTGCTCCGGCTCGTGACCGACCCCGGCGACGCCGTTGTCGTCTGCTCCCCCGTCTACCCGCCCTTCTACGCGTTCACCCGCCACGCCGGACGGCAGGTGATCGAGGCCCCACTCGGCGCCGACCTACGGATCGATCCCGCCGCCCTCGACGAGGCCTTCCGGCGCGCCCGCGCCCGAAGCAAGCGACCGGCCTTCCTGCTGTGCAACCCGCACAACCCCACCGGAGTGGTACACCGCCGCGCGGAGCTCGAGGCCGTCGCCGAGCTGGCCAGCCGGTACGGCGTGCGGGTGATCTCCGACGAGATCCACGCGCCGCTGGCGCTGCCGGGGGCAGACGTCACCCCGTACCTGACCGTCACCGGCACCCAGGACGCCTTCGCGATGACCTCCGGCTCCAAGGCATGGAACCTCGCCGGTTTGAAGGCGGCACTCGCGGTCGCGGGGTCGCTCGCCGCGGCCGACCTGGCCCGGATGCCGGAGGAGGTCAGCCACGGACCGAGCCACCTGGGTGTGGTCGCGCAGACAGCCGCCCTCCGTGCGGGTGGGGAGTGGCTCGACCACCTTCTCGACGGACTACACGCCAACCGCACCCGACTGGAGGCGCTACTGGCCGAGCACCTGCCCACGGTCGGCTACCACCGCCCCGAGGGCACCTACCTGGCCTGGCTGGACTGCCGGCGAATCGGCCCGCGTCCCGAACCATCCGACGGTGCGCCCAGCGAGGTCAGCGCCGGGCCGGCCCAGCTGTTCCTGGAACGTGCACGGGTGGCCCTCAGCTCCGGGCACGCCTTCGGCACCGGTGGAGCGGGTTGGGTCCGGCTGAACTTCGCCACCTCCCCGACGATTCTCACCGACGCCGTCGCCCGCATGGGTCGGGCCGCCCGGGAGGCACGAACCACCACCCCGGATTGATCCGGAACAATCGGCGGCCTCGAACGGCAAGAGGCCGGCATCCCGGGAGTGCCGTACGCTACCGTTCAGCACGATGCTCAGCCGTCCCGTACGGGCATTTTGTGCCCGTCGTTCGCTCCGAACGGCGACCCGGAGGTACCCACCGTGACCGACGACACCGATGTCACCTCGTGGGCTCTCGACGCGGGACGCGGTGATCAGGCGGCTGCCGCCGCCTTCATCCGGGCGACCCAGCAGCAGGTTCGGCGCTTCCTGGCCGCCCTGATCTCCCCGGCCGAGGCGGATGACCTGACGCAGGAGACCTACCTGCGCGCGCTGCGGTCGCTGCCCTCGTTCGCCGGCCGCTCCTCAGCCCGTACCTGGTTGTTCAGCATCGCCCGGCGGGTCGCGGTGGACCACGTACGGGCCGCCACGTCCCGTCCGCGGACGGTCCCGATGACCGACTCCCACGATGTCGCCGACGAGAGCGGCTTCGACCGGCAGGTCGCCCTGGAACAGATCATCGCGGCGCTGCCGACCGACCGCCGGGAGGCGTTCGTCGTCACCCAGGTTCTCGGCCTCTCCTACGCCGAGGCCGCACAGGTGTGCGGCTGCCCGGTCGGGACGATCCGATCACGGGTGTCCCGGGCTCGGGAAGATCTGGTTGTCGCGCTTCAGGCCCGCTCCGGCGGGTCGGCCCGCGACACCGCAGCCGGCTGAGGACCCTTCCCGCCCCGCGTGGGAACCAGCGCCGGCACCGATCCGACTACCGGTACATGGGGTGTGAGCAGTGGCGCGAGGTGTTGTCGGCGCAGTTGGACGGGGAAGAGACCCCGGCCGAGCGGGCGGCGGCCGACTCCCACCTGGCCAGTTGCGGTGCGTGCCGGACGTGGTTTGACCAGGCGGCGGCGATCACCCGCCGGGCGCGGCTGTCGGTCAGCGTGATCGGCCCCGACCTCACCGATGCGATCCTGGCCGCGCACCCCGCAACGGCACCGACGGGGGCGACGATGCGGCGGCCGTGGCGACAACGGCTGGCACTCGCCCTGCGCGCAGTGCTCGGGCTGACCGGAGCGTTGCAGGTCATGCTGGGCCTGACCCAGGTCGGTCAGGCGGCGGCGGGCCCACACATCCACGCCGGCGGCCCACTGGCCTCGGGCCACCTGTGGCACGAGGCAGCGGCGTGGAACATCGCCGTCGGTGCCGGGTTCCTGTTCGTCGCCGCCCGCCGCACCCCACCGACCGGGCTGCTACCCATGTTGAGCGCCTTCGTCGGCACGCTGGTGCTCCTGTCGGTCAACGATGTGATGACCGGGCGGGTGGAGACCGCCCGGCTGGTCAGTCACGGGTTCCTCTTCGTTGGCTACGCGATCGTCGTGGTCATGTCCCGGCCGGGCCTACACCCGGACGGCCCACCCGCCGACCTGCGCACTGATCGGCCCCGCTGGCGCATCCCGGCCGAGGATGAGCCGCCACCACCGAGTCTGCGGCTCGCGCCCCCACCGCTTCCGGGTTCGGCGCGCCATCAAGACAGCGCTGCGGCCTGAGCATCCGGATCCCGGTGATGTTGCTAATCGAATCACCGGGAACTTTCCCGCCATGTCGATCCGACCAACAGTCAACACCGAACTTCAGAGAGGTCTCCATGCCAAGCAACGTCACCGGTCGGCACCTACGCCCGGCCGCCCTGGTCGCCGCCGCCCTGCTGACCGCCGCCATGGCCGGTTGCGGCTCGTCCGGCGACTCGTCGGCGACCAACCCGAACCCATCGACGACGGCCGTTCCGTCGGCGGATGCCCCCGCCGGGGTGATCGGTATCAACGACCCGTGGGTGAAGGCCGCCGACAAGGGGATGACCGCGGCGTTCGCGACCCTCGTCAACGAGAGCGACGCCGATGTGACCTTGACCGGCGTCAGCACCGAGGTGTCGCCGATGGAGCTGCATGAGATGGCCATGAAAGACGGCGAGATGGTCATGCAGGCCAAGCAGGGCGGCATTGTGATCAAGGCGAAGAGCAGCTACGTGCTCGAGCCCGGCGGCGACCACCTCATGCTGCTGGATCTCCAGCAGCCGGTGCAGGCCGGGGATGAGCTGACCTTCACCCTCGCCTTCGCCGACGGGCGCACCCAGTCGTTCACAGCGGTGGCGAAGCCATTCACCGGCGCGGAGGAGAGTTACAACCCCGAGCACAGTATGCCGGAAATGTCCATTAGCCCCAGCGCAGCGTCGTGACTGGGAGCAGCCCCCGCGCGGTGAGCCGACGCGGTCTACTCACCGGCGGTGCCCTGGCTGCCGGTGGCGCGCTCGGCGCCGCCGTGGCGGTCACCGCCGCCGGCTCCGACGATCCCGCGACCCGCCCCGCCGCGACGACGCCGGTGGCGGAGATCGGGCTCGCCGTCGAACCGTTCCACGGGACTCGCCAGGCCGGGGTCGCCACCGAACCGCAGGCACACGCGGCGTTCGTCGCGCTCGTCCTCCGGCCGGAGACGGACCGGAAGGCGCTGGGACGGATGCTACGACTGCTCTCCGACGACGCCGCCCGCCTCACCCAGGGCCGTCCCGCCCTGGCCGACACCGAGCCGGAGCTCGGGCTCCTGCCAGCCCGGCTGACCGTGACCTTCGGTTTCGGTCCCGGTTTCTACCGGGCGGCCAACCTCGACGAGCGGCGGCCACCGTCGGTGGCCGCCCTCCCGGCGTTCGGCATCGACCGGCTCTCCCCCCGCTGGTCCGGCGGAGACCTGCTGCTACAGATCTGCGCCGACGATCCGCTGACCGTCACGCATGCCCAGCGGGTGCTGGTGAAGGACAGCCGCCCCTTCGCCACCGTCGCCTGGGTGCAGCAGGGCTTCCGGCGCGCGGCCGGGGCCGAGCCGGGGCGCACCCAGCGCAACCTGTTCGGCCAACTCGACGGCACCGCCAACCCGAAGCCGGGCGCTCCCCTGGAGACCGCGGTATGGGTGCCAGACGGGCCGACCTGGCTGCGCGACAGCACCACTCTGGTCGTCCGACGAATCAGCATGAACCTGGAGACGTGGGATCTCCTCGGCCGCACCGACCGGGAGTTGTCCGTCGGCCGCCGGCTCGACACCGGCGCGCCGCTGACCGGCACGGACGAACACGACGAGCCCGACTTCACCGCCCTCGGGTCGGGCGGGCTCACCGTCATCCCGGACTTCTCCCACCTGACCCGCTCCCATGTTGCCGAGGACCGGCTCCGGATTCTGCGCCGCCCCTACAATTACGATGGCGTACCCAGCGCCGACGGCACTGCGGACAGCGGCCTGATCTTCGCCTCCTACCAGGCCGACATCACCCGTCAGTTCCTACCCATCCAACGACGGCTGGCCGAACGGGACCTACTCAACGAGTGGACCACCCCCATCGGCTCTGCCGTCTTCGCGATCCCACCCGGCTGCTCCGAAGGCGGCTGGATCGGCCAGCAACTGCTCGGCTGACCTCGACAGGAGAACCATGCGGACCAGCACCCGCCCGAGACCCGCCGGCTTCCTCGCCGCCGTCCTCACCGCCGCCGCGCTGCTGCTCGTACCGGCCTCCCCAGCCGCCGCGCACAATTCCCTGAAGGCCACCACTCCGGCCAAGGACGCCGAGCTGGACGCGGCGCCGACCGAGATCACCCTGGAGTTTCTCCAGCGGCTCGATCCAGCGTTCACCACCATCATTCTCTCCGACGCCGCGGAGCAGAAGGTGCCGACCAGCGAACCCGTGGTTACCGGGACGAAAGGCACAATAGGCATCGAGGGCACTTTGGCGAACGGCACCTACACCGTCGCGTACCGGGTGGTCTCCGCCGACGGGCACCCGGTCCAGGGCTCGTACGCGTTCACCGTCGCCGACCCCGCCGGCACCGAGGCGCCGGTACCGTCGCCCCCCGCTACGACGCCGACCGAGCCCGCGTTGGCCAGCCCGGCGGCGGCGACCGGTGACGACGGCGGTGGCGGTGGCGGTGGAATCGGCGCCCCGGCGGTGGTCGGCGGTGGAATCCTGTTGGTGCTGATAGCCGGCGCCCTGGTGCTATTACGCCGCCGACGCGGTACGACCTGACCAAGGGGTGTCAGGCGGCGCCGAACGCCGCCCGACACCCCTTGGAGCCCGCTCCCTGCGGCATCAGCGCCGTCACCGCCGCCGCGCTACGGCGGCGACCGGTCGTCTGGCCCATCACCGTTGAGCAGCACGGCGAGTTCGGCCGCGGCGCGGGGGCGGGCCCCCGCCAAATCCGGGATCCGGTCCAGGAGCCGGTGCACCAGCGGCGCCCACGCCGGCACCAGGTGCGCCGCCGCGAGCAGCTCCCCATCGGCAAGCCCGTCCGCCGTGGCTACGGTGCGCACGCTGCCGTCGGAGACCACGGCAACCGCATCCGCCCAGCGGAAGGCGAGGTCGACATCGTGGGTGGAGAGCACCACCGTCGTACCCGCGGTGTGCAGGTCGTGCAGGGTCCGCAGCAGAGTTTCCACCCCGGCTGGGTCGAGCCCGGCGGTCGGTTCGTCGAGAATCAGTAGCCGCGGGTGCATCGCGACCGCGCCGGCGATGGCCACCCGCTTGCGCTGGCCGTAGGAGAGCAGATGGGTCGGTCGGTCGGCAATCGCCAACACACCGAGTGCCGCCAGCGCCGCGTCGCAGCGCCGCCGCACCTGCTCGGCCGGCAGGCCCAGGTTGACCGGTCCGAAGGAGACATCCTGCCGGACGTTGGCGGAGAAGAGCTGGTCGTCCGGGTCCTGCACCACCAGTTGCACCTGCTGCCGCAGCTCCCGCAGGCCGGCCCTGGTGTGCCGCACCCGGGTACCGGCGACGGCAACCTGGCCCGCGGCGGGCCGCAGCGAGCCGGCCGCCAGCCGGAACAGAGTGGTCTTGCCGCCGCCGTTCGGGCCCAGCACGGCCAGCCGCTGACCCGTGTCGACCCGGAGGTTGACGCCGGTCAGGACCGGCTGACCCGACTGGTAGGCGAAGCTCACCCCGTCGAACTCCAGCAGTGGGGCGCTCACCAGGGAGACCCCGGCCCGGTGGTGACCGTGACGATCGTGGCGAGCAGCACCGTGGTCGCCGCGACGAACGGCACCGACACCCGGTGGGCCTCCACCTGCACGGCGAGTGAACCGGTGTAGCCCCGTACTGCCAGTCCTTCCTCCAGCCGCCGCGCCCGGCGCAACGCCCGGACGAACACCGCCCCCGCCTGACCGGCCAGGGACCGGTAGGTGGTCCGCCAGGTACGGAAACCAAGCCGCGCCGCCTGCGCCTGCCGGACCGCACGCACGCTCTCCACCAGCAGGAAGAGCATCCGGTACGTCAGCGCGGCAATCTCGGTGACCGCCGGGGGGATCCCCAACCGATGCAGTCGTGGCAGGACGTCCGACAGCGGTGTGGTGGCGCTGAACAGCAGCAGGCAGGTCAACGCCGCCACAGACCGGCCCGCGGTCTGCGCCGCCACCGACAGGCCCACGGGGTCAATGGCCAGCCGGGCTGGAGCCGACATCGACACCAGCAACGGGACGGTCGACGTGGCCACGAAGAGCAACGGGACCCGGGCCGCCCGCAGCACCACGACCAACGGCACCCGTGCGGCGGCCAGCAGCACCGCCGCCGCTCCACCGGACAAGAACGCGCCGGGCCAGGTGGGCAGGGCCACCGCGCAGACCAGCAACCCGAGCGCGAGCAGCGCCTTCTCGGCGGGATGCCGGGTTCGCCAGGGGCCGGTATGCGCGGCGACGTCGAGGGCAAACACGCTAACCGCGCTGCCGGTCGGCAGCATCGCGCTGCCGGGTCCGAGCAACGCCGAAGTAGTAGCCGAGCAGGCCGGCACCGAGCGCGGCCTGGACGGCGAAGAGTCCCGACTCCACCTCGGCCGACGGCGGCTCGTAGATCGGCGAGAACCACGGCTGGTAGTCGGGGTGGTCGTCCACGATGGCCTGCTCAGCAAGGGCGTCCGCGCCGGAGAAGGGCTCCTCCCCCGACCCGAGGCCGAACGCCAGCGGCACCACCGCCAGGAACAGCACCGCGAGCAGCAGCAGCAGGTTGATCCAAGAGAAGCGCCTCATACCCGCACCTCCGCCACCGGACGCAGCAGCCCGAGCCGGCGCAGGTCATCCCCACTGGTCCGGCTCAACAGGCGGACCACCAGAACGGTCAGCAGCCCCTCGCTGATCGCCAGCGGAATCTGGGTCACGGCGAAAATCCCACCGAACTTCGCCAGCGCACCGACGATGCCAGACATCGGGTCGGGGAACGCCAGGGCCAGCTGGGCGACGGTGACACTGTAGGTCGCCAGGTTGCCCAGGGCCGCAGCGGCGAACACCGCCGGGCCCAGGCCGCCGCCGGCGCGACGGACCACGGTGTAGCTCCCGTACGCCACCCAGGGGCCGACGATCGCCATCGAGAAGACGTTCGCGCCCAACGTACTCAGCCCGCCGTGTGCCAACAGCAGCGCCTGGAACAGCAGAACGATGCCGCCCAGCACGCTCATCACCGGCGGGCGGAACAGCACCGCCCCCAGCCCGGTGCCAGTTGGATGGGAACTCGACCCGGTCACCGACGGGATCTTCAGTGCGGACAGCGCGAAGGTGAAGGCACCGGCCGCTCCGAGTAGCAGTTTCGAATCTGGATCTGCACGGACCTGCCGGACCAGGGCCCGACTCCCGTGGACGACGAATGGCGCGGACACGACGAACCACGCCACGGCTTGTTCCGGAGGGAGATACCCCTCGGCGATATGCATCGAACGACCTTCCCTTCCAGCACCTCGTGGATGAGATCCGTGTCAAGGCCGGTCTCCTGGCTTCCGGATCGACGTTCACTCCAGCCTTCCCAGGCCTGGTTGGCCCAGTGGCATAGTCAGAGATCACTACCCGGTCACAGTGGCGAGGGCCGCGCCGGTCTTCCACCGGCTTCCCGTGCACCTTGACGGCGAGAGGCTATCGGGCGGCTGCCCGGACGGCAAGCTGTCGGTTCACACTGATCGACGCGCGCCTCCGCCACGCGCAACGCCCCGACGCCACGCTCTCCGCCGCGGGCCAGGAGGATTCAGCGCGGGCCAGACTCCGGCTTTCTGGCCGTCAGCATGGCGTAGCCGAGGACACCGTCGGCGACCGCGGCACGGGCCGCGGCCAGAACCGCCGGGGCACGGGCGAAGTCCAGGCCGAGTGCCGCAGCCTCGTCACCAGCGGTCATCCGCAGCACGGTCAGGCGCGCCTCGATCTGGTCGATCATCGTGGTGACCGCATGGTCGCGCCGTTCGGCGTGGGTTGTGGTCAACCCCGCGTCGGCCAGCAGGGCAACGTACTCGTCGAGGGGACGCGCATCGGCAACACAGGCGATCCACGCCCCCAATCCGGTCAGTTCAGATGGCAGCCGGTCGGGGACGGCGATGACATCGGCCATCCCCAGTCGACCGCCCGGGACCAGCACCCGGGCCAGTTCCTCGGCCGCCGTGGGCTTGTCCGGGAAGGTGCAGAAGGCGCATTCACAGACCACCACGTCAACCGTGTGTGAGTCGGCGCTGAGCCGCTCGGCGTCTCCCTGCTGGAACCGCACCCGGTCGGCGAGCCCGAGGGAACGGGCCGCCCGGGTGGCGGCCGCGACATTGGGACCGGCAAGATCCACACCGGTCACCGTGCAGCCGTACTCGGACGCCAGCAGCAACGCGCTCGCACCCCGTCCGCTCGCCACGTCGAGCACGCGTTCACCGCTGCTCAGCGCCAGTCGGGCGGCGAGTCGACGGGTCAGCGGCGAACCGCCGGGATGGTAGGCCTCGCCGAGGAGCAGGGCGACCAGGTCCGAACCGTAGACCGCGGCGCAACAACTCTTCGGGTACGCCGCGGGCTCACTCGCCGACGTCACCGGATCCGCCGCCCGACGTTGGTGGCGTCCGGTGCCACCCGCCGCCCGGCGGCACCACCGTCGGAACGCTGCGCGACCTTCGACCCGTACGGGGAGTCGGTGATCATCGAGCGCAGTACGAGTGCGTTGGGCACCACGTCGGCGACCGGCACCCCGGACATCTGCTCGCGGACCTGTTCCCGGTAGCCGACCGAGTTGTAGGCGCAGAACGGGATCAATCTACCGTCCGGGGTGATCTCCTCGACGCAACACTTCATCAGCTGCCGCACATTGAGCGTGTACGGGTCCTGGAAGTCCTGGATCACGACCATGAAGGCACGGTCGGTTAGGTCCGCGACCGCCTCGGGCAGGTTGACTCCGCAGGCGTCGGCGCAGTCCAGCGCCGCGGCGGTCTGGGCGAGGCGTGCGCTGGTCGTGTCGGTGCCCATGAACGCCGACGCCGACCACAGCTTCTCCAACGCCTCCCGGACAGCAGGGTCCGGCACCACCCGGTTGGCGACGTAGTCCAGGTAGTCCGCCACATCGAGCAGCCGGGGAATCGGCACCACCGCGAAGTCCTCGGCGCCGGGCGTTCCCGAGGTGAGCAGATAGGTGATCGACCGGCAGGTCGGAAAGCAGCACGGCACCGGGAAGAAGTCCTCGGCCCGGAACCAGTCGGGCCGCTGCCGCGCGACGAGATGGATGATGTCGGAGTTGGTCAGCCGGGTCAGTGGGTCGAAGGGCGTGTGCCGGCCGGAGTGGGTGACCGGCTGGAACGAGACGCTGCGCACCGCCGGGTGGGCGAGGCCGTGGCTGATGATCGCACCGAGTTCGTGCTCGTTGAGCCCCCGTTCGACCGCGGCCACCAGGGTGACGGTCAAGCCGACCTCGGCACAGTTGTCCAACGCTCGCTGCTTGATCTTGCGCAGGTCCCGACCGCGGATCTCCCGGTGTGTTCGCTCGTCGAACCCGTCGAACTGCAGGTAGATGTTGACCGTACGGCCCGGGCGGTTCCGCTCGCCGAGTGCCGCCACGAACGCCTGATCACTGGCGAGCCGGATTCCGTTGGTGTTGAGGTTGACCGCCCGAATCGGGCGGGCCTGTGCAGCGTCGACGAAATCCAGGATCTGTCGATGGATGGTGGGCTCTCCGCCGGAGAACATCACCACTTCGGCCTCGCCCTCACTCGCCACGAAGACATCGAGCATCTGCTCACACTGTGCGAGGTTGATGGAGTACCCATCGGTCTGGTGGCCGGAGTCGGCGAAGCAGATCGGGCAGTCGAGGTTGCAGCCGGTGTTGACCTCGATAATGCCCAGGCAAGCATGCTGCTTGTGTTCCGGGCACAGCCCACAGTCCGCCGGGCAGCCGTCGCGTACCTCGGTCTGAAAGGTCAGCGGGATCGTGCCGGGCTTGTTGAATCGGGCGCTGTCGAGGTACATCCGCGCGTCGCCGTACACCAGTGCCTCGAACTGGCCGTGCTCCGGGCAGCGCTTACGAAGATAGACCTTGTCGTCACGGAGGTTGACCTGTCCGTCGACAACAACCTTGCACACCGGGCAGATCGACTTTGTGTACTCGACGAACACCTCATCCCGGTCCCGCTTCATGGCTCTCACCATTCCACGGCGCACTGCCCCGGCACGCCGGCTTGGTCGAATACCGCCCGGCGTGGGCTGACCGGGCCGGCGACACCCCGGCCCCGTGCTGAGGGCCGGAGCGGCAGCACCTGGCACCGGCGGGTCACCTGGCGGTAACGGGTCAACCTGGCACTGGCGCGCGGGCGCGGAGCAGGGCCGCCACCCACTCACACCACTCACGATTCTCCTGCTCGAAGCGACGCCCCCGCAGGCAGGTGAGGTACGGCCCGATCTGGTCACTCTCGCGCAGGAACGTCTCCTCGGTCAGGTCACCGCGCAGCTGCCGGAGCGTCCGGTCAAAGAGTTCCACCTTGGCAGCGGCGATGCCCGCGCGCTCCTCGAGCTGGGCGATGACCGGTGCCGGGTCGAGCCGGTCAACGGCCTGGACCATGACAAGCAGATCCTCCCGAATGGACGAGGGCTTCGACGGCACTGCGGCGAAGGCGGCCAGTTCGGCGAGGCCGGCGGGGGTGACCGTGAACAGCCGCTTGTTGGGACGGTCGTGCTGGATGACCTGGCGACCGGCGATCAGCCCCGCCCGTTCCAGCTTGGCCAACTCGGCATAGAGCTGCTGGGGCACCGCGTACCAGAAGTTGGAGAAGGAGACGTCGAAGATCTTGGCTAGCTGGTAGCCGCTGTACTCACCATCGAGCAGCACCGCCAGCACCGCGTGCCGCAGCGCCATGGTCAGACCTCCCACTCCGAGTGATGACGGATGTCGGCGGGCCGGCACCGCGTCCCGCCGGCTCTTCCCCCGACCAGTACTCAATGATATGACTATTCCTGTTGATGACTACCGGTGGCAGTCCTCCCTACCGTCACCGCCGCCCACCGTCACCACTGCTCACCGTCACCACTGCCCACCGTCACCACGCGGAACGAGGCGGCCCCCACCGGCCGCTCTACCCCGGGACCCCCCGGTGACCTGGAAGGACACCCCGATGAAGCTTGGCTACACGACCGGCTACTGGTCCTCCGGGCCACCCGAGGGCGTCACGGCGGCCATCGCCGAAGCCGACCGGCTCGGCTTCGACTCCATCTGGTCCGCCGAGGCCTACGGATCGGACTGCCTGACCCCCCTCGCATGGTGGGGGGCGAGCACCTCCCGTGTCCGGTTGGGCACCAACATCATGCAGCTGGCCGCCCGCACTCCGACCGCCGCGGCGATGGCCGCGCTCACCCTCGACCACCTCTCCGGCGGCCGGTTCGTTCTCGGGCTCGGTGTCTCCGGCCCCCAGGTCGTCGAGGGGTGGTACGGCCAGCCGTATCCGCGACCGCTGGCCCGCACCCGGGAGTACGTCGAGATCGTCCGTGCTGTCCTCGCCCGGTCTGGGCCGGTCGAGCACGACGGCGACTTCTTCCAACTACCGCATCGCGGCGGCACCGGCCTGGGTAAGCCGCTGAAGTCCACCGTCCACCCGCTGCGCGCCGACATCCCGATCTTCCTCGCCGCCGAGGGGCCGAAGAACGTCGCCTTGGCCGCCGAGATCGCCGATGGCTGGCTACCGCTGTTCTTCTCCCCCAAGGCGGACAGCTTCTATCGGGCCGCGCTGGCCGAGGGCTTCGCCCGACCCGGCGCCCGCCGCGACCTGGACGCGTTCGAGGTCGCCGCGACCGTACCGATCGTCGTCCATGACGACATCGAGTGGGCGGCGGACCGGCTCCGACCCTTCGTCGCGCTCTACGTGGGCGGCATGGGAGCCAAGTCAGCCAACTTCCACCGAGATGTCATCGCCCGCCTCGGGTACGAGAAAGAGTGCGATGTGATCACCGAGGCGTACCTGGCAGGCGACAAGAAGCGGGCCGCGGCCGCCGTGCCGACCGCGCTGGTCGAGGACATCGCACTGATCGGCCCGGTCGCCAAGGTCCGAGACGAGCTGCAACGATGGCGCGAGACCGTGGTCACCACGCTGCTCGTCCAGGGCAACGCCCAGCAGCTACGCCAGATCGCCGAGTTGGTGGGCTGAGCACCCGTCCCGCCGATCACGGCCCCGGTTGGCCCACCTGCCGGCCCCTCGCCGCATGGTGGGTCACCGGGGTTGTTGCATCGATCCGCACCGGTGGGTCAGCTGGCGCCGTCGTAGCAGATGACCTGCCGGATTACGTCGCCGCGACCGAGAGCGGCGAAGGCGTCCCCGACGTCCTCCAGCCGCAGACGGTGCGTGATCATCTCACTCAGGTCGAGTCGGCCGGCCCGCCAGAGGCCGAACATGCGGTCAAAGTCTCGGGGCGCCTGCGACGCACCGTAGAGCGAGGAAGTGATGGTCTTTCCCTCGAACAACAGCTCGAAGGGACTGAATGCGACCTGCTGGTCGGATCGGCCAGCGCCCACGACCACCACCGCCCCACCCCGACGTGCCGCAGTCCACGCCGCACGTAGCGTCTGCGGCACGGCCACCACGTCGAAGACGGTGTCGAAGCCCTCACCGTCGGTAAGCTGGGCCGACAGCTCGCTTAAAGTCTCCGGGCCGCACCCGTGGGTTGCCCCGAAGCGCAGCGCTGTCTGCTGCTTGGCCTCGACCGTGTCGACCGCGACGATGACCGCGGCGCCAGCAAGCCGCGCTCCCTGAATCGCGGCAATTCCCACGCCGCCGCAGCCGATCACCGCGACGGCTGCGCCCGGCTCGACCCGGGCAGTGTTGATCACGGCACCGACGCCGGTCATCACGCCACAGCCGACCAGGGCGGCAACCTCGTACGGCACGTCGGGGGCCACCTTCACGGCACCGGCGCGGGGAATCACGATCTCTTCGGCAAAGGCACCACACCCGGCCATCGCGAACACCGGAGTCTGGCCGGCCAGAAAGCGCGGTTGGGCGTAGCCGGCCAGCACGTTGGCCAGGCACAGGTAGGACTCCCCCCGCGCGCAGGAGGGGCAGGACCCGCAGGCGGGCAGCCAGTTGACCACGACCCGGTCCCCCTCAGCCAGGTCCTCCACCCCATCCCCCACCGCGACGACATCGCCGGACGCCTCGTGCCCCAGCACCACGGGCATCGGGTGCGGCAGCACCCCGTCGCGCGTTGAGCGGTCGGAGTGACACACCCCGGCCGCTCGAACCCTGATCCGGACCTCCCCCGCACCTGGCCCGATCACCGTCACGTCATCCCGAATCTCGACCTTGTCGTCACCCACCGTGTGAAAGATCGCCGCCCGCACGAGATCACCTCCAAAAGTGAAACCTGTTCTAGCCTAGGGGTCGACAAGGGCCCGAGCAAGCGGCTGGGGCGCAGCCGGGGCGACCGGCATAATTCGACCGTGACCACAAAGAAAGCCAGTAGCACGAGCCTGCCGTCGGAGCGTCGCAACCACCTCGTACGCCTCGCCGGGGAGCTGTTCGCCGAGAAGGGCTTCCGGGCCACCACCGTGCGTGAGATCGCCGACGCGGCAGGCATCCTCTCCGGTAGCCTCTACCACCACTTTGACTCCAAGGAGTCGATCGGGGACGAGATCCTGTCCGGCTTCCTCAACGAGGTGCTCGCCGGATACCGCGAGGCGGTCGCCGAACCAGACGACCCGCGCAGCACGATCGAGCAGTTCGTGCGCTCCAGCACAGCGACGCTGGCCCGGCATCGCGCCGCCCTGACGATGCTGCAGAACGACTGGAGCCACTTCCGCGCCATGCCCCGCTTCGACTACCTGCGTACCGCCACCCGGGAGATCGAACACCTCTGGGTCGACCAGTTAGAGCGAGGGAAGCAGAGTGGTCTGTTCCGCTCCGACCTGGACGCCAAGCTGACCTACCGACTACTGCGGGACGTGTTGTGGATCCCGACCCGGTGGGGGCAGAACGGCAGCAACAGCTGGGATGGCGACCAGATCGCCGACGCGGTCCTCCGCCTGATCTTCGATGGCATCCTCGCTCCGGGCAACAGCTCGTCTGGGGCGTCGCGGGCGGATCGCTCGCGTCGGGCGAAGCCGGCAGGAAGCTGATACGCTACCAAGCAAGCGATTGGTCACCGATCTGCCCGGCGGAGCCACCGACTGCCTGCGGACGAGGGAGCACCAATGACAGATCAGCAGTTCACACTGGATGGCACCGTCGCGATCGTGACCGGTGCGGGCAACGGTCTGGGGCGTGCGGAAGCCCTCGAACTGGCGGCGAGTGGGGCCCGGCTCGTCCTCAACGACCTACCCGGCGAGGCCATCACGGCAGTGGCCGCCGAGATCGCGGCTGCGGGCGGCGAGGCCACGGTGTGCACGGGTGACATCGGCGAGTGGTCGACCGGTGAGTCCCTCGTGAACGCGGCTCTCGACACGTACGGCCGGCTGGACATCTTGGTCAACAACGCCGGCGTCCTCCGCGACCGCATGGTCTTCACCATGTCAGCGCAGGAGTGGGATCTCGTCCTGCGGGTACACCTGCGGGGTCACTTCGTGACCACTCGCTTCGCCACCGCCTACTGGCGCGAGCGCAGCAAGACACTCGGCACCCCCGTGTACGGTCGGATCATCAACACCTCCTCCGAGGCGTTTCTGCTCGGCTCGCCCGGCCAGCCGAACTATGCCGCTGCGAAAGCCGGCGTCGTGGCCCTCACCGTCGCGACCGCGCGTAGCTGCGCCCGGTACGGTGTCCGGGCCAACGCCATCTGCCCGCGAGCGCGCACCGCAATGACCAGTGAGCTCATGGGGCCTTCTCCCGATGACGCGACTGATCCGTTGTCTCCCACGCATGTCGCACCGCTCGTGCGGTACCTCGCCAGTCCAGCCGGAGATCCGATCAACGGCGAGGTCTTCGTCATCCACGGTGGCGTGGCCGCGGTGCTGGCGCCACCCACCGTGCGCGCGAGCTTCCACACCGATGACGAGTCCTGGTCGCCATCCGCCCTACACGACGCCCTGGGACCGCTGTTCGGTGACAAGGCCTCCGAAGCGGGATTCGTCTGCGAGGCCACCTTGCCGCTGGCGACGACCACGTTCGGCGAGAGCCGGTAGCCAGACGCGGTGGGGTCGCGCCGGAGGCGGTTGAGGCCGTGGCCTCAACCGCCTCCGGTCGCCGGTCGCCGGTCGCCGGTCGCCGACCTGGATACCTGCCGGGTCGGCGACGACGGTGAGCCACCTACATGAGCTCATCCGTGGTGGGCAGGAGGACGGTCTTCATCTCGGTGAACGCCTCTGCCGAGCCGCGCCCGCCCTCCCGTCCGAGGCCGGACTGGCCGAAGCCGCCAAAGGCTGCATGCGGCTCCACCTGGTAGCCGTTGACGCCGACAGTTCCCGCCCGCACCGCTCGGGTGAGGCGCATCGCCCGCTTCACATCGCTGGTCCACACCGTGGCGGCGAGTCCGTACTCGGTGTCGTTCGCCAGGCGCACCGCCTCTTGCTCGTCGGTGAACGGCGTCACCCCGAGCACCGGGCCGAAGATCTCCTCGCGGGCGATGGTCATGTCGCTGGTCACGTCGGCGAAGAGCGCCGGCGTCACGAAGTTGCCGGCAGCCAGCTCTCCCCCAACCCGTTCGCCGCCGCAGACCAGGCGGGCCCCCTCCGCCTGTCCCTTTCCGACGTAGCCGAGCACGCGGTCGAGCTGTCGTACATTGATCAAAGGCGAGGCAGTGGTCTCGGCATCGAAGGGATCCCCATAGTTCACCAGGGCGGTCGCACCGGCGGCAATCGACAGGAAGTCGTCGTAGACCTCCCGCTGAACCAGCGCTCGGGTGTGGGCCACGCAGACCTGGCCGGACAGTCCGACAGTGACTGTTCCCATGGTCAACGCCGCTGCGGCGTAGATATCGGCATCGGCGAAGACGATCGATGGGCTCTTTCCGCCGAGTTCCAGACTCACCCTGGTGATCCGGTCCGCGGCAGCGTGCAAGATGCGCCGGCCGACGGCACGGCTACCCGTGAAGGTGACCTTATCTACCAGCGGGTGGGTTACCAGCGCCTCGCCGGCCGTTTCCCCGGGCCCGGTCACCACGTTCAGCACACCCGGCGGAACGCCGGCCTCCTCGAGAATCCGCACCAGTCGCAGCACCGCGAAGGTGGCGTACTCCGACGGCTTCAGCACCACGGTGCACCCAGTGGCCAACGCCGGCGCCAGCTTCTGCGCCGCCAGCAGAAGGGGCGCATTCCATGGGATGACCGCCGCCACCACCCCAATCGGCTCCCGCAGGGTGAAGACCATGTGGTCACCGCCCTGGTAGGGCGACAGCGTCTCGCCACCGAGCTTGTCGACCCAGCCAGCGTGGTGATCGAAGATGTCGGCCGCGCACTCGGCCGACATTGCGTAGGCGTCACCAAAGCTCAACGGAACACTGTTGTCGAGCGCCTGGAGTGCAAGCAGTTCGTCGGTGTGCTCACGGATGAGGTCAGCGGTCCGCCGCAGCACCCGAATGCGCTCCTTCGCCCGGCTACGGGGCCAGGGCCCCTCGTCGAAGGCAGTTCGGGCGGCGCGGACGGCAGTGTCCACGTCGGCCACATCCGCGACCGCGAACTCCCCCACCTCCTCGCCCGTCGCCGGATGCAGGTGCACCCACGTCCGGCCGTCAAGCGATGGTCGCCAGTCACCCGCGAGGAGCAGTTCCCCCCGGGTCAGCCCCACCGCGTCCCGTCGTGACTTGATCGAGAGAACCATGTCCACCTCCACGGTTGACCAGGTATAACATGTTCTATTTCTCGGCAGGATACGCCGAACCTGTGGGCACTGCCAGGCTCCGTGACGCATCGATACCTGCACAGACTTCGTGATAGATTCACGCCAAGCAAGCGCTAGGTTCGGCGACACTCCGTGTCTCTGACCGTCGCGGAGAATCCGATGAGTTCCATTGTGGAGCAATTGGGAGATTCCGGTACGGAGCAACCGGTGGATCTGGAGGCGTCAACGATGGGCATCGACATTCGCGGCGACGGACGGATCACTGAGGTGGTCATCGACATTCCCCCGGTCAACGCCCTTGCGAGCGACGACTGGTTCGCACTGACCGATGCCATCCACACCGCCGCGGCCAGCCCCACTGCGGCGGCCGTGATCCTCACCTCTGAGGGGCGAGGATTCTGCGCCGGTGTGGACCTCAGGGAGCTCCAGCACCGCACCGACCACGCGGCACTGATCGGCGTCAACCGGGGCTGCTTTGCCGCCTTCACCGCCGTCTACGAGTGTCCGGTGCCGGTGGTGGCAGCTGTCCACGGCTTCTGTCTGGGCGGCGGTGTCGGCCTCGCCGGCACCGCCGACATCGTCGTGGCCGCCGACGATGCCACCTTCGGACTACCCGAGGTGGACCGGGGTGCGTTGGGCGCCGCGACGCACCTGTCCCGGCTGGTGCCGCAGCAACTCATGCGGGCGATGGTCTACACCTGCCGGCGAATCACCGCGCAGGAGCTGCGGACGTTCGGGTCGGTGCTCGAGGTGGTGCCACGGGATCGACTGCTGGCCGCGGCCCGCCGCGTGGCCGAGGAGATCGCGGCCAAAGACCCCGTCATCATTCGTCGGGCGAAGGAGTCACTCAACGGGATCGACCCCATTGACCTCAAGCGATCCTACCGCTACGAGCAGGGCTTCACCTACGAACTGAACCTCGCTGGCGTCTCCGACGGAGCCCGACAGAGCTTCTTCGACCGAAGAAGTCACTGACCGACCGACGAGGGAGGGTGGCCTGACCACCATGGCCGACAAGGTAATGAGCATCGCGGAGGTAGTCGGCGAGTTGCGCTCCGGCATGACGATCGGTATCGGAGGTTGGGGGTCACGTCGTAAGCCGATGGCACTGGTCCGGGCCATCGCCCGGTCCGCCCTCACGGATCTCACCGTCGTCTCCTATGGCGGACCTGACGTCGGCCTGTTGGTGGCGGCGGGGCGGGTGCGGCGAGTGGTGACCGGGTTCGTCTCCCTTGACAGCATCGCCCTCGAACCCCACTTTCGCCGAGCCCGGAAGTTGGGTGCCGTCGAGCTGACCGAGTTGGACGAGGGAATGGTGCACTGGGGGCTGCTCGCCGCCGCACGGCGACTGCCCTACCTGCCGATCCGGGCCGGACTGGGCTCCGACGTCCTACGGGTCAACCCCGAACTCCGTACGGTGCACTCCCCCTACTCCGACGGTGAAGAGCTGGTGGCGATGCCCGCCCTCACCCTGGACGCTGCGCTCGTGCACCTGAACCGGGCCGACCGCCAGGGCAACGGGCAGTACCTGGGCCCGGACCCGTACTTCGACGACCTCTTCTGCCTCGCCGCTGCCCGGAGCTTCATTTCCTGCGAGCGGTTGGTCGACCCGGCCGAGCTGCGCTCCGGCGGCCCCGTGCAGAGCCTCCTGATCAGCCGAATGATGGTTGACGGGGTCATCGAGACCCCACACGGAGCGCACTTCACCAGCTGCGTGCCGGACTACGGCCGCGACGAGGCGTTCCAGCGCGAGTACGCGGAATCCGCTGCCAGCCCGCAGGCCTGGAGCCGATTCCAGGATCGATACCTCGGTGCGGACGAGGCCCACTACCAGCGGGCCGTGTCGTGACCGGGGCCAGCCGCGCCGAGGTCTGCATCGTCGCCTGCGCCGAGGCGTGGCGTGGCGACGGCGAGATCCTGGCCAGCGGCATGGGACTGATCCCCCGCCTGGGCGCCTGGTTGGCTCGCCACACCTTCGCTCCCGACCTGGTGCTCAGCGACGGCGAGGCCGAGTTGGTCGGTGACGACGGGGCGGAGGGATGGCTTCCCTACCGCGCGGTGTTCGGCATCGTCGCCGCTGGTCGGCGCCACGTCATGATGGGTGCCAGTCAACTGGACCGATACGGCAACCAGAACATCTCCTGCATCGGCTCCTGGGCACACCCCACCGCCCAGCTACTCGGTGTGCGCGGCGCCCCGGGGAACACCATCAACCACCCGACCAGCTACTGGGTGCCACGCCACAGCCGACGGGTCTTCGTGGACCGGGTCGACATGATCTGCGGCATCGGCTACGACCAGGCCGCTGACCTCGGCTCCCCGGGCAACCGGTTCCACGAGATCCGCGTGGTGGTGACGGACCGGGCGGTCCTCGACTTCCAGTCACCGGATCGCGGGATGCGGTTGCGCTCGGTGCACCCCGGCGTCAGCGTCGACGACGTCGTGGCCGCCACCGGCTTCCCGTTGCATCTGCCGGATCAGCTGCCGGAGACCAGAACCCCCAGCGATCGTGAGCTACGGCTCATCCGCGAGCAGCTGGACCCGGCCGGGCTGCGAGATCACGAGCTGGGTCGGTGAATCCCACCGCGCCTCACCCGGAGGCCGTTCCCACCCGCCTGGTGCCGACAGCAGGGAGACAACAATGCACCCAGCACTGCGCACCCGGCTGACCGAGTTGGTCGGTGTCCGGTACCCCATCGTGCAGACCGGCATGGGTTACGTCTCCGGTGCCCGGCTGACCGCGGCGACGGCCCAGGCCGGCGGCCTCGGCATCATCGCCTCGGCCACGATGCACCTCGACGAGTTGCGCTCCGCGATCCACGAGGTGCGTCGACGCACCTCCGCACCGTTCGGGGTCAACCTGCGCGCCGACGCGACGGACGTACGGGAGCGGGTCGAGTTGGTCATCGCGGAGTCGGTCCGGGTCGTCTCGTTCGCGCTCGCACCGCGCCGCGACCTCGTCCGCAGGCTCCGCGACGCCGGGGTCATCACCATCCCGTCCGTCGGCGCCCTCCGGCACGCGGAAAAGGTGGCCGCCTGGGGCGCGGACGCCGTCCTGGTCCAGGGCGGCGAGGGTGGTGGGCACACGGGGACGGTCCCCACCAGCCTGCTCCTCCCCCAGGTGGTGGACGCGGTCGACATTCCGGTGGTCGCGGCCGGCGGCTTCTTCGACGGCCGCGGCCTGGTCTCGGCCCTCGCCTACGGCGCGGCGGGAATCGCCATGGGCACCCGATTCCTGTTGACCAGCGACAGCCCGGTCGGATCGGCGGTGAAACAGGCCTATCTAGACAGCGGTCCCACCGGCACGGTGGTCACCAGGCAGGTCGATGGAGTACCCCACCGGGTTCTCCGGACCCGGTTCGTCGATCGACTCGAACGATCGGGGCGGATCAGCACACTGGCCCACGCGCTCGGGCGGGCCCTCGTGCTGCGCCGACTCACCGGAGTGCCCTGGCCGACTCTGATTCGGGACGGCTTCGCCGCCCGACGCAGCCGCGAACTCTCCTGGTCCCAGACGCTGATGGCTGCCAACACCCCGGTCCTACTCCGGGCGGCGATGGTGGACGGCCGAGCCGACCTCGGGGTGATGTCTGCCGGGCAGGTGGTGGGGCTGATCGATGACCTACCCTCGTGCGCGGAACTCATCGACCGGATCGTGGCCGAGGCAGCCGACTGCCTTTCCCGGCTTACAACCGCTCAATGACGGTCACGTTCGCCTGGCCGCCGCCCTCGCACATCGTCTGCAACCCGTACCGGCCACCGGAGCGGTCCAGCTCGTGCAGCAGGGTGGTCATCAGCCGCGCACCGGTCGCGCCGAGCGGGTGCCCGAGGGCGATCGCCCCACCGTTGACATTGACCCGACCCAGGTCCGCACCGGTTTCTCGCAGCCAGGCGAGCACCACGCTGGCGAACGCCTCGTTGATCTCGATCAGGTCGATCTGGTCGAGCGTCATCCCGGCCCGCCGCAACGCGACCTCGGTTGCCCGAATCGGCGCGGTCAGCATCAGCACCGGATCGTCGCCCCGGGCGCTGAGATGGTGGACACGGGCCCGGGGCGACAGCCCGTGCACGCGTACTCCCCGCTCGGAGGCGACCAGCACGGCACTGGCCGCGTCCGCGATTTGGCTGGCGAGAGCCGCGGTGGTCGTCCCGTCGGGGCGTAGTGGAGCGAGGGTGGCCATCGCTGTCAGGGAGGTGTCCGGTCGCGGGCACTCGTCGACCGTGCAGCCGTCGCAGGGCACGATCTCAGCGGTGAACCGTCCCGCCTCCCGGGCGCGGACGGCCCGCTCGTGACTGAGCAGCGCGTACTGTTCCATTTCTGGACGGGTGATCCCCCACCTGGCAGCGATACGGTCCGCGCTGCGGAACTGGGAGATCTCTTCCTCGCCATAGCGAGCCGCCCACCCGACGGAACCGGCGTACGGGCCGCGCGGGGCCATCGCACTCGCGATCGCCACCTGACTCATGCTCTGGACCCCACCGGCGACCACGAGGTCCGCCGTGCCGGCCAGGACAGCCTGGGCGGCGAAGTGCACCGCCTGTTGGGACGAGCCACACTGTCGGTCAACGGTCACACCGGGCACCTCCTCTGGTAGGCCGGCCGCCAGCCAACACGTGCGGGCGATGTCACCGGACTGGGGCCCGACAGTGTCCACGCAGCCGAAGACGACGTCATCGATTGCGGCCGGATCCACCCCCACTCGGTCCAGCAGGGCCGCGATGACCTGACCGCCAAGGTCTGCGGGGTGCACCCCGGCCAGCCCACCACCGCGCCGCCCCACCGGGCTGCGCACCGCGTCGACAAGGTACGCCTCGCTCATCGTCGCCTCCTCCAGTATGCTAGAACACGTTCTAAATCTAGCCGAACGGGGCAGCGCCATGCACCTCACCTACTCGGTCGATCAGCAACAACTCCGGTCACAACTGCGTGCGTACTTCGCCGAGCTGATGAGCCCCGACATCCGAGAAGCGCTCACGATGACCGACGGCGAGTACGGCGACGGGACGGTCTACCGCGACATCGTGCGGCGCCTGGGCCAAGACGGCTGGCTGACGCTCGGCTGGCCCCGGGAGTATGGCGGCAGTGACCGGTCCATGCTGGATCAACTCATCTTCACCGACGAGGCGGCGGTCGCGGGTGTGCCGGTTCCGTTCCTGACCATCAACACGATCGGGCCGACGCTGATGCGCTTCGGCACCGAGCGACAACGCGCCGAATACCTGCCCCGGATCGCCGCCGGCGAACTGCACTTCTCGATCGGCTACTCCGAGCCGGAGGCGGGCACTGATCTGGCCGCCCTGCGCACCACCGCGGTCCGTGACGGCGAAGCCTACGTCGTCAACGGCCAGAAGATGTGGACCAGCCTCATCCAGTATGCGGACTACGTCTGGCTGGCCTGCCGCACCGCACCAGAGGCGCCCCAGCACGAGGGACTCTCCATCCTCATCGTGTCGACCGACGCGAACGGCTTCTCGTGGACTCCGGTGCGTACCGTCGCTGGACCGACCACCAGCGCCACCTACTACACGGATGTCCGGGTGCCGCGCTCCGCGCTGGTCGGCGCAGAGAATCAGGGATGGCCGCTGATCACGAACCAGCTCAACCACGAGCGGGTCGCGCTCACCTCGGCAGCCCCGATTCGACACGCGCTAGGCGAGGTACGGGACTGGGCCCTCGCCACCACCCTGCCGAGCGGACAGCGGGTCATCGACCAGGAGTGGGTCCAGCTACACCTGGCCCGCGTGCACGCCAAGGCCGAGTTCCTCAAGGTCTACAACTGGCGACTCGCGGCCGAGTCAGCCACCGGTATCGACCCGGCCGCCGCATCGGCTACCAAGGTCTACGGCACCGAGTTCGCCATCGAAGCGTACCGGCTTCTCATGGAGGTACTCGGCACGAACGCGTCGGTACGGCAGGGGTCCCGCGGTGCCCTGCTGCGCGGTCGGGTGGAGCGGCTGCACCGCTCCGCCCTGATCCTCACCTTCGGTGGCGGCACCAACGAGGTGCAGCGGGACATCATCGCCACCGTCGGCCTGGGTCTGCCGGCGGCCCGCCGGCGCCGTCAACGGCAGGAGCAGTCATGAGATTCACCCCAGGCGAAAGTCACCGCGACCTCGCCCTGCTTACCCGGCAGATCCTCACCGACCGGGTCACCGTCGACCGGCTCCGGGACATCGAGGCGAAGGACATCTGCCTGGACCGACCGCTCTGGCAGGAGCTTGCCACGGCGGGAGTGCTCGCCGCTGCGCTACCCCGCCGGGCGGGAGGTGACGGGCTCGGCCTCCTGGAGCAGTGCGGCGTCCTGGTCGAGGTGGGTCGGAGTGTCGCCCCCGTGCCCTACCTGTCCAGCATCGTCACCGCGGCGGCCGGGCTGGCCACCTTTGGTGACGAGCGACAACTCAGCCATTGGGTCACTCCTGCCCTGAAAGGGTCCGTGATCCTGACCGCCGCCCTCGCGGAGGGCGCGGTACACGCCGAACGCGTCGCCGGCCGTTGGGTGCTGACCGGCGCGAAGACGACCGTGCCGGCCGCACCGGACGCCGATCTGGTGCTGGTGCCGGCCAAGGTCGACGGCGCGACCGCGGTCTTCCTGGTCTGCTCCGACGACCCGGGGGTGACCGTGGAGCCGCAGCAGGTGGCAGGGGGCGAGGGGGCTGGCTGGATCGACCTGGCCCGGGTGGCCCTTCCCGACGGCCGGCTACTCGGCACCGTCGCGGACGGCGAGACAATCGCCGCCTGGCTCACCACCCGGGCCACCGTCGGGTCCTGCGCCGTCCAGCTTGGGGTGACCGAGCGGGCTCTGGAGCTAACCGCGGAGTACGTCCGCACCCGGATCCAGTTCGGTCGTCCGATCGGCACCTTCCAGGCGGTGGCACAGCGGCTCGCCGACGCCTACGTTGATGTCGAGGCGATCCGGCTCACGCTCTGGCAGGCGGCTTGGCGGCTCGCCGAAGGGTTGCCCTGCCCAACCGAGGTGGCGACGGCCAAATTCTGGGCCGCCGACGCCGGACACCGGGTCGCGCACACCGCCGTCCACCTCCACGGCGGCGTAGGAATCGACCTTGACCACCACCTGCATCGCTACTTTCTCGCCGCGAAGCACCACGAGTTCCGACTGGGCGGCGCCACCGCCCACCTACGGGCGATCGGGGCCGCCCTCACCTCGACCGACCTGGAGAACCACGATGGCCCGGTCGATGAGTGACCTGCCCCCACCGCCTGAACCCGTGCGACGCCGCGGGTGGCCACGACCAACCGCCTCCTGGGTCTGACCCACGAGGCGTTGACGGCACGCAGAGTACACCATAGATTGATATTCATGAATTTAATCGAAATCATCTGGCGTTCCTAACAGCGGCTACCACCCGTGGCCGGGCCGGATCGCGTGGACGACCTGCGCGCGTGCGGTCGGCAACCGGCAACCCGGTCAGCTACTTGATGGTCAAACCGATCGATACGGCGAGCCAGCAACACCAGGCGGGAGGTCCGAGCCGGGGGACGGTCGGCGAGGCCGGCTCGACAAATGGGCATCGGGCACCGATCACGACCAGCGACATGAAGGGGCCGAGCATGACAGGTACGAGCCTTTCCCGACGTGGCCTGCTAAGGGCCACCACGCTCGGCGCCGGCGTCGCCGTCGCTGGGGTCGCACTAGGCCAGCAGGCGGCCCAGGCGGGTGGTCCGGTACCCGCGTTGGCCGGGAAGACCGCCGTGGTCATCGGCAGTGGCTTCGGCGGGGCGGTCGCCGCTTACCGACTCGGCCAGGCCGGAGTGGTGACCACGGTGTTGGAACGAGGTCGCCGCTGGGACGTGGACGGCTCCGGCAACACGTTTTGCAGCATCAATGAGCCCGACTGGCGGTGTGGCTGGTTCCTGGACCGCCCGCCATTGGGAATCAACCTCGGCGCGAGGATCGAACAACGGGCCGGGTTGATCGCCCGACACGACGGAGATGGAATCTCGGTGCTGAGCGGAACCGGAGTTGGCGGCGGCTCCCTCGCCATCGGGATGTTCCTACCGCAGCCGCGGCGCAGCGAGTGGGAGCAGGTGTATCCGACCGAGGTCGGATACGACGAGATGAACGATGTCTACTGGCCACGGGCCCGGCAACGCCTCGGTGCGACGCCAATTCCCGAGGATGTGCAGAGCACCGGCCCCTACCGGGGAGCCCGAGCCTGGCTCGACTACCTGTCCGAGTTCAAGCAGACCCCCCTCCCCATTCCGTTCGCCGTCGACTGGGACGTGATCCGCGCCGAGCTCGCCGGTGACACCGTGCCGTGCCACACGATCGGTGAGGGCCCGTACGGCAGCAACTCCGGGGCGAAGAACAGCGTGGACCGCAACTACCTCGCCTGGGCCGCTGCGACCGGCAACGTGACCACACTGGCGTTGCACGAGGTCACCGAGATCCATGAGGTGTCCGGTCAGGACAAGTTCGAGATCCGGTGCCGACAGATCGACGAGCACGGCTCGGTCCTCTCCACGAAGACCTTCGTCTGCGACTACCTGTTCATGGCCGCCGGCTCCGTCTACACCACCTCCCTGCTGCTCACCTCCCAGGCCAAGGGCTGGCTTCCCCGCCTGGTCAACCAGGAGGTGGGCAAGGGCTGGGGCAACAACGGCGACTTCCTGGTGACCCGGATCAACCTGCGAAAGGACGTCGGCTACGCCCAGGGCGGTCCGGGTAACGTCAAGTACATCGACGAGGACAACCCGTACGCACCCACCTCGATGGCGTGGGAGGCAGCACCTGTCCCCCGTTGGATGCCGCGTACCACGGCGCACCTGGTGACCAGCATGACTCCGGAACGTGGCGAGATTCGCTACGACGCGGCGACCGGGGCCGGTAAGGTGCACTGGCCGTACGGGACGCTGGAGACCACCTCCGAGAAGGCGGCGGTGAACCTGGTTACCCGGTTGTGGTGGCAGACCGAAGGCCGCAAGGGATACCTCCTGCACGGTCTGCCGACCTACGCCCGGGGTGTCGGCACCGGGCTCGGTGCCGCGAACACCTGGCATCCGCTGGGCGGCATGGTTATGGGCAAGGCCACCGACTTCGACGGTCGATGCGTCGACTACCCCAACCTCTTCTGCATCGACGGATCGCTCCTGCCGGGGTCAACCTGCCTGGCAAACCCTTCGCTGACCATCACCGCGAACGCCGAACGCTGCATGGACCGGTTCGTCGCCGCGCACTCCTGATCCGCGCGGGGGTCCGGCCCAGAGCCGGGCCCCCTTTCAGCGGTACCGCACCGGCATCTCTCGAATGCCGTTGATCCAGCCCGACCGCAGCCGCCGCGGTTCGGCCACCTTGCGGATGTCCGGCATGTGGTCGGCGATCGAATGAAAGATCAGTTCGATCTCCAGGCGGGCGAGGTTCGCGCCCAGACAGAAGTGCGCACCACTACCACCGAACCCCAGATGGGGATTGGGGCTACGGGTGATGTCGAACCGTTCCGGCTCCTCGAACACCGACTCGTCAAAGTTGGCCGACCCGTAGAAGAGCGCTACCCGTTGGCCGGCGGAGATGGCCTGCCCACCCAGCGTGGTGTCGACCAACGCGGTGCGTTGGAACACGTTCACCGGCGTGGCCCAGCGGATGATCTCCTCAACCGCGCTCCTGGGGCGCTCGGCCTTGAACAGTTCCCACTGTTCTGGGTGTTCGAGGAAGGCCAGCATGCCGTGGGTGATCGCGTTCCGGGTCGTCTCGTTGCCCGCGACCGCCAAGAGCATCACGAAGAAGCCGAACTCGTCAGTCGTCAGGTGCTCACCGTCGATCTGCGCGTTGACCAGCTTGGTCACCAGGTCGTCACTCGGGTTGAGCTGTCGCTCGTTGGCCATCTCCATCGCATAGGCGAGCAGCTCGGCTGCGGCGGTCAACGGATCCACGCCGTACGCCGGATCGTCGTAGCCGATCAACTGGTTCGACCAGTCAAAGACCTTGCGACGATGATGCTGCGGCACCCCGATCAGCTCTGCGATCGCCTGCAACGGTAGTTCGCAGGCGACGTCGGCGACGAAGTCACCCGTACCACGCACGGCCGCGTCCCGCACGATGCGCTCGGCCCGCTCCGCGAGGGATCCGCGCAATGCGTTGATCGCCCTGGGGGTGAAGCCACGGGAGACGATGGCACGCAGCTTGGTGTGCTCCGGCGGGTCGACATTGAGCATGATGACCCGCTGCATCTCGAGATCCGCCCGGGTGGTGCCCGGCTGGAAGCGGGCGATCGCGGTGTTTTCCCGGGTCGAGTAGGTGTCACTGTCCCGAGAAACCGCCATGACATCGGCGTACCGGGTGACCACCCAGTACCCGTCGTCGTCGAAGCCGGCCGAGCCCCTCGGTTGGACGTTCCACCAGACCGGGGCCGTCCGGCGAAGCTCGGCGAACTCCTCCCGAGGCACTCGACGCTCCAGGACGGCGGGGTCGGTGAAGTCAAATCCCACTGGAATACGCGGCTCAGTCATCGAACCTCCTACTGTAACCTGTTCTAATATTCAAACAGATCACATGTTGTTTCGACAACGTAACGTGAGCTCCGACGAGGAGAACACGTTCTCTCTGTCTGAAGGGACGGTGCGATGGGTACTCCGGTGATCGTTGACGCGGTTCGCACGCCGATCGGCAAACGCGGCGGCTGGCTGGCGGGGCTGCACGCCGCCGAGCTACTCGGCGCGGCACAACGCGCCCTCGTCACCCACGCGGACCTCGACCCGGACGCGGTCGAGCAGGTCATCGGCGGGTGCGTCACCCAGGGCGGCGAGCAGTCCAACAACATCAGCCGCACCGCTTGGCTTCACGCCGGCCTGCCATACCGGACGGGCTGCCTCACCATCGACGCCCAGTGTGGGTCGTCGCAGCACGCCGCTCATCTGGTCGCCGGTCTCATCGCCACCGACGCCATCGAGGTCGGCATCGCCTGTGGTGTCGAGGCGATGAGTCGGGTACCTCTGCGCGCGAATCTCGGCGTCCACGCCGGCACACCCCGGCCGGCCTCGTGGGACCTCGACCTACCTAACCAGTATGTCGCCGCCGAACGGATCGCCGTCCGGCGTGGACTGTCCCGCACGGCGGTGGACGAGTTCGGCGTACGCTCACAGGCAAAGGCAGCCCAGGCGTGGGCACAGCGGCACTACGACCGAGAGGTCGTACCCGTGACGGCGCCGGTTCTCGACGCCGAGGGACAGCCGACCGGCGAAACCCGCACGGTGGAGCGGGACCAGGGCCTGCGGGACACCACCCTGGTGGCCCTGAACCGACTGCGACCGGTGGTCGAGGGTGGGCTGCACACCGCCGGCACCTCGTCACAGATCTCCGACGGCGCCGCGTCGGTATTGTTGATGGAGGCCGATCGAGCTCGCGCGCTCGGTCTCCGCCCAAGGGCCAGGATCGTCGCCCAGTGCCTGGTCGGCGCCGAGCCCTACTACCACCTGGACGGCCCCGTGCAGGCGACCGAACGCGTGCTGGCCCGCGCCGGAATGAAGATCGAGGATATCGATCGGTTCGAGGTCAACGAGGCGTTCGCCGCCGTCGTGCTGTCCTGGCTGTCGGTGCACCGCGCCGACCCGGAGAAGGTGAACGTCAACGGTGGCGCGATCGCCCTCGGGCATCCGGTGGGCAGCACCGGGGCCCGACTGCTCACCACCGCCCTACACGAGTTGGAACGCACCGCCTCGCGCACAGCACTGATCACGATGTGCGCCGGTGGGGCCATGTCCACCGCGACCATCATTGAGCGCCTCTGACCACCGCGACGCCAGGGCACGGCTCGGGATCGCGGCACTCACGGATGCTGGCTACTGACCGACACCACCTCACCGGTGAGGTACGAGGCGTAGTCGCTGGCGAGGAAGGCCATGACGGCCGCGACCTCCCACGGCTGCGCCGCACGGCCGAACGCCTCCTGGTCGGAAAGCTCGGCGAGCAGGTCCGCACTGGTCACCTTCGACAGGTTGGGGTGCATGGCGAGGCTGGGCGCCACGGCGTTCACGCGGATGCCGTAGGGTGCCGCGTCCAGCGCCGCGCACCGGGTGAACGCCATCACCCCCGCCTTGGCAGCCGCATAGTGCGCCTGACCGGCCTGGGCCCGCCAGCCCAGCACCGACGCATTGTTGACCACCACACCACCGTGGCCCTGCACCAGCATCTGCCGTACCGCTGCCCGCGTACAACGGAACGTGCCGGTTAGCGTCACGTCCAGCACCCGCGACCACTCGTCGTCGGCCATCTCCATGACCGACGCCGTACCGCCGAGCCCGGCGTTGTTAATCATGACGTCCAGCCGTCCGTAGCCAGCCACGGCGGCGTTGACCAACGCCGCGACTGCCTGCTCGTCGGTTACGTCGCAGGGCATTGACCGAACCCGGCCCGGATAGTCAGCCGAGAGCCGATCGTGGCTCTCGGCGAGCCGCCGGACATGCTGGTCGCTGATCATGACGAACGCACCCTCGTCCAGGCAGCGTTCCACCACGGCCGCCCCGATCCCGGTCCCCGCCGCCGCGGTCACCACCACGACCTTCTCCGCGAGCAACTCCCGACCGGCCGGGCGGACCGGCGGCGGCCCCGGGGGCCTCATCCGCGGGCCTGTCGTGGCAGGCCGAGAACCCGTTCGGCGATGATGCCCCGCTGGATCTCGTCCGACCCGCCGTAGATCGTGTCCGCTCGGGCGAACAGAAAGAGTCGCTGCCAGTCGTCCAGTTCGTAGGGGGCGTCCCGGGCAACCGTTCCGGAGGCGCCGCGCACCCGCATCGCCACCTCGCCGAGTTGCTGATGCCACCGCGACCAGAGCAGCTTCACCGCGGACGCTCCCTGCCCTGGCCCGGCCTGGTCAGCCTCGGCCATCGTCCGTAGGGTGTGCGCGCGCAGCGCCCAGAGCCCGACAGCGGCGCGGGCCAGCAGGTCGCGCAGCTGTGGCTCACCGGCGACGCCGGTTTGCCGGGCGAGCGCCACCAGCCGGTCCAGCTCCCGCTGGAACCCGACCTGTTGGCCGAGCGTCGCCGCGCCTCGCTCGAACGCGAGGGTGCCCATCGCCACCCGCCACCCCTGGCCGACCTCACCGACAACCATGTCCCGCGAGGTACGTGCGCCGTCGAAGAAGACCTCGTTGAACTCCGATGTACCGGTCAGCTGACGGATGGGCCGCACCGTGATGCCGGGTTGCCGCATGGGCACGAGCAGATAGGAAAGCCCCGAGTGGCGCGGCCCGGTGCCGGCGGACTCGGTGCGGGCCAGAAGGAAGCACCAGTGCGCCACGTGCGCCAGTGAGGTCCACACCTTCTGCCCATCGATCACCCACTCGTCACCGACCAGTCGGGCTCGGGTCGCCACGGCGGCGAGATCAGACCCTGCCCCCGGCTCGGAGTATCCCTGGCACCACAGCTGTTCGACAGCTCGAATCCCGGGCAGGAAACGCCGGCGTTGCGCCGGCGTGCCGTAGGCGATCAACGTCGGGCCGAGTAGCTCCTCACCCAGGTAGCCGACGCGCGCCGGAGCGCCGGCACGGGCGTACTCCTCGTGGAAGGCGACCTGTTGGGCAAGCGTCGCGCCACGACCGCCGTGCTCGACCGGCCAGCCAAGACAGGTCCAGCCCGCGGCGGCCAGCCGGCGGTTGAACGCCAGCCGTTCACGGTATGCCTCGTGCTCCCGGCCCGGTCCGCCCGCGCCCCGCAGCTCGGCGCCGACATTCTCCGTCAACCAGGCGCGCACCGCCTGCCGGAACTCATCGTCGTGCACTGGTGTCACCTCCCGAAGCCCGCGTAGGCTCACCCTACCAAGCACTTGCTTGTGCTAGGAGGTGTTGATGGAGGCCGCATCCCCGCCGCCGTCGCCCCCACGGCGACGTCACCGCCCCTCGAACAACTCCGCGCACAGCAGGAGAGCCACCGCACAACCCGACCGACAACCACTCGAGCAGGTGCTTCGGCAGGAGGCAGCGCAGTGACAGAGGACGAGTTGGTTCGACTCGAACGCCAGGATGCAACCGCCGTGATCACCATGAACCGGCCCCGCTACCGAAACGCCCAGAACTCGGCGATGACCTACGCCCTCGACTCCGCTTTCGCCGAGGCCGTGAATGACGACGCGGTCGCGGTCATCGTGCTCGCCGGCGCCGGTGAGCACTTCTCCGCGGGCCACGACATCGGCTCGCCCGGCCGAGACGTCGAGAAAAGCTTCGAGCGCCGGGCAGTCCTCTGGTGGGACCACGTCGGTCGGTCCGGCGCCGACCATCGATACGCCCGGGAGATGGAGGTCTACCTTGGCATGTGCCGACGCTGGCGGGAGCTTCCGAAGCCCACCATCGCGATGGTGCAGGGGGCCTGCCTCGCTGGTGGGCTCATGCTCGCCTGGGTCTGCGACCTGATCATCGCGGCCGAGGACGCGTACTTCGCGGACCCCGTGGTGCGGATGGGGATCCCCGGCGTGGAGTACTTCGCCCATCCGTGGGCGCTGGGCCCCCGCTTCGCCAAAGAAATCCTCTTCACCGGGGACCGGTTCGATGCTCGGCGCGCGTACGAGGTCGGCATGGTCAACCGAGTTGTCCCCCGCGCGGAACTGCACTCCCACACCCTCGGTCTCGCACAGCGAATCGCTGAGATGCCCCGCTTTGGACTGGCCCTGACCAAACGGGCGGTCAACCAGGCGGAGGACCTGATGGGAATGCGCTCGGCGATGGACGCCGCCTTCGGTCTGCACCACCTCGCGCACGCGCACAACGCGGAGGTGGCCGGCGACCCGCTGGCCGGTATGGACGCCACAGGCATGAAGGCGAGGGCTGGTTCGTGAGACCGGCCGGCACGATGAACCTCGACCTCGATGACGAGGCCCGCGCGTTCCGGGCGGAGGTCCGGTCGTGGCTGGTCGCGAACGCGCCCACCACGCCGCTGCCCTCCATGGACACCCCCGAGGGTGACCTGGCCCATCGAGCGTGGGAACGGCGTCTCGCCGCGGCCGGGTTGTCGGTGGTGGCCTGGCCCGCCGCCTACGGCGGACGCGGCGTCTCACCCCTGCAGTGGCTCGTCTTCGAGGAGGAATACCACCGCGCGCGGGCTCCGATGAGGATCAACCAGAACGGTCTCTTCCTCCTGGCCCCAACCCTGTTCACCCACGGGACGGCCGAGCAGCGCGCTCGCCTGCTCCCCCGGATGGCTCGCGCCGACGACGTGTGGGCACAGGCCTGGTCGGAGCCGGGGGCCGGCAGCGACCTGGCCGGGATCCGCTCCCGTGCGGCACGTACCGACGGCGGGTGGCTCCTGTCCGGCCAGAAGACCTGGAGCACCCGGGCGGCGCACGCCGATCGCGCGTTCGGGCTCTTCCGCACGGGCGTGGACCGCCACCGGGGCCTGACGTACCTGATGTTCGACCTACGGGCCGAGGGCGTCACGGTCCGTCCGATCCACCAGCTGGGTGGCGCGACCGGCTTCGCCGAGATCTTCCTCGACCAGGTGTTCGTGCCCGACGCCGACGTGCTCGGCGAGGTGAACCAGGGTTGGACCGTCGCGATGAGCACCGCGGGTCACGAGCGCGGGCTGTCGCTGCGTAGCCCGGGACGCTTCACCGCCGCTGCCCAGCGGCTCGTGCGGCTGTGGCGGCGGGCCGGTGCGCACACCGATCCGGCGCTGTCAGACCGCGTCGTCGACAGCTGGATCGCCGCCCGGGCCTACCAGCTGCACAGCTACGGCACGGCCACCCGGGAGGCCGCAGACCGGACGCCCGGGTCCCAGAACGGTTCGACGGCGTTCCGGGGCGGTGGCCACGCCGCCAGCATGACCAAGGTCTTCTGGTCCGAACTGGACGTAGCCCTGCACGAGGTGGCGCTCGACCTGCTCGGGCCGTACGCCGAAACGGATGGCCTCCGGACGGGCACGGCGGGCCGGACGGCCGATGACGACCGTGCGGACACCTGGCTGGACGGCTACCTGTTCTCCCTGGCGGGTCCGATCTATGCCGGCACCAACGAGATCCAACGCACGGTGATCGCCGAACGGGTACTCGGCCTGCCCCGGGATCGACGATGAAGCTAACTCCCTCCGCGGAGCAGGACCAGTTCGCCGCCGCCCTGCACGCGATGTTGACCGAGGCGGACATTCCCACCGTCGCCCGCCAGTGGGCCGCCGACAACCCGGCTCCCGGGCAGGTGGTCTGGCGCCGACTGGCGGAGCTCGGCGTAACCGGTCTGGCGGTGCCGGCACGGTGGGGCGGCCTGGCCGCGCACCCGGCCGATGTCGTCGTCGCCTGCGAGGTACTCGGGCACCACGCCCTGCCCGGTCCGGCCGCCGAATCCATCGCCGCCCTGCCTATGTTGCTCACGACCCTCGGCGACGACGCGCTCTGCGAATCCTGGCTGCCCCGGCTCGCCAGCGGCGAGGTGATCGGAACACTCGCCGTGGCACCGCACGTGCCGTATGCGACGGACGCCGACGTCGTGTCCCTGGTTCTCCGTGCGGATGAGCAGACGCTGCGCCTCGGGGCGCCGGGGCCGCGACTACGCTCCGTGGACGACACCCGACGATTGGTCGAGGTGGCCGACGGCGCGCTGCTGGCGACCGGCCCGGCGGTCGGCCCGGCGGTCGCCCACGCCCTCAACGCCGGCGCGCTGGCCTGCGCGGCGCAGCTCCTCGGAGCGGGCCACGCGCTACTCGAGACGACCCTCCGGTATGCCGGTCAACGCACCCAGTTCGACCAACCGATCGGGCAGTTCCAGGCGGTCAAGCACCTCCTCGCCGACGTGGCGATCGGCCTCGAGTTCGCCCGGCCGCTGCTGTACGCCGCCGCCGTCGCCCTCGCCGACCATCCATCCACGGCTGCCCGCGACATCTCCGCCGCGAAGGTGGCGTGCGCCGACGCCGCCCAGCGGGCCGCCCGCACGGCCCTCCAGGTGCACGGGGCGATCGGATACGCCCGAGAGTCCGGCCTCGGCTCCTGGCTGACCAAAGTCTGGGCGCTGGCTCGGACCTGGGGCACCCAGTCCTTCCACCGCGACCGGATCAGGACCGCACTAGCCGCGGGAGAGCTGACATGACGGCGGAGCAGCAAGCCCTTCGGATGAGCGTCCGCGGTGTGCTGTCCCGGCACACCGCCGACCGCTCCATCGCCGACGTGACGGAGTCGTCGGCGGGAGACGACGCCGAGCTCTGGCAGGTGCTGTGCGGCCAGATCGGAGTGGCGGGTCTCGCCGTACCGGAACGGTTCGGCGGACTCGGCGCGGGTCTGGGAGAGGTCCACGTGGTGTTGGATGAGTTGGGCCGCACCCTCACCCCCACACCGATGCTCGGCTGCGCGGTCCTCGCTGGCCAGGCCGTGCTGCACGCCGAGGACGAGGCGGCCTGCCGCCGGATCCTGCCCGACCTGGTCAGCGGAGAGCTGCTGGCCGCGCTCGCCTGGACAGATCAGCACGGTGACTGGGACCCACACCGGCCCGCATACTCGGCCACGAAGGCCGGCCGGCTTACCGGCGAGGCGCACTACGTGCTCGACGTGCACCTGGCCGACGTGCTGCTGGTTGCCGCGGGGACCTCTGAGGGAGTCCGACTCTTCGAGGTGGATCCACGCGGCGCTGGCGTTCGGCGACGCCCGGTTACCACCGTGGACCTCACCCGTCGGCTCGGGGTGGTCGTGCTCGACCAGGCACTCGGTCGTCAGCTGGGCGGGGTGAACCCGCTGGAGCGAGTCCGGGACATCGCCTGCGTCGCGCTCAGCGCCGAGCAGGTCGGGGCGGCTGCTCGCGCCTTGGAACTGACCGTGGCGCACGCGCTGACCCGGGTACAGTTCGGCCGGCCGATCGGCGGATTCCAGGCGATCGCACACCGGTTGGCCGACCTGCACGTCGTGGTGGAAAGCGCCCGCTCCCTGTCGTACGCCGCCGTGTCGAGTCTCGACTCCGACGCGCCCGAGGCCCACCTGCTCGCTGCCGGGGCCGCGGTCCACTGCGCCGAGGCGCTGGAACAGGTCACCGCTGAGATGATCCAGCTACACGGGGGCATCGGCATCACCTGGGAGCACGACGCACACCGCTACTTCAAGCGGGCGCACGGGGCAGCTCACCTCTTCGGGCACCCGCGCGCGCATCTCGCCCGCCTCGCGGAGGCCGTCGTCGATGCGGAGGTCAGCAACGCGTAGTCGACCAGCCCCCTCACCGCCAGGAAGCGCCGAAACGATCCAGGGCGTTGATGACCGCGTCCCCGATGCCGTGTCCGGCGCCATGACCGGCCTCGTCAATCAGCTCCACCCGCGCCGCGGGCCAGGCCTTGGACAGTTGCCACGGGACGTCCGCCGGGCTGCCCAGGTCGAGCCTGCCGTGGACAAGCACACCGGGAACGTCCGCAAGCCGGTGTGCACCTGCCATCAACTCACCGTCGGCGAACCAACCGTCATGCGCCCAGTAGTGGGTGACAAGGCGGGCGAAAGTCATCCGGAACACCGGGTCCTCGAACCTGGGGTCGGGTCCACTGCCGGGCAGGTTCGACACGAGTGTGTCCTCCCAGGCGCACCAGGCGCGTGCGGCTCGGTCCCGCACTGTCTCGTCCGGATCGGCCAGCAGCTGGGCGTAGGCGGCGGGCAGGTTGCCGTCGCGTTCGGCGGCCGGCACCGCATCCCGGAACCTGTCCCACTGTTCAGGGAAGATCCGTCCAAGGTCGCGGGTGATCCACCGATGCTCGGCCGGGGTGCTGGTGACGACACTGAACAACACGATCTCGGTGACCCGGTCGGGGTGCCGCTGGGCATAGCCAAGGCCGAGCGCGCTGCCCCACGATCCGCCGAGCAGCAACCACCGGTCGATGTTCAGGTGTGTGCGCAGCTTTTCGATGTCAGCCAGCAGATGCGGCATGGTGTTGGTCGACAGGTCGGTTCGCACGTCGCCCGCGTCCGGTGTGCTGCGCCCGCACCCCCGCTGGTCGAACAGGACCACCCGGTACACGGCCGGATCGAAGAATCGCCGCCAGGAGGCACTGGCACCGGAACCGGGGCCGCCATGCAATACCAGTGCCGGCTTGCCGAGTGGGTTACCGCAGCTCTCCCAATGGACGAGGTGGCCGTCCCCGACATCGAGCAAGCCGTCTGCGAAGGGTTCGATCTCGGGATACAGACGCACCATCCGAGTGATTCAACCAGTTGGGCGCTGACCATGCGCCCGGGCCCGACTCCGCTCGGAGCCGAATCGGCTCAGTGCACGCCTGCGCCGAGGCCCTGGGGCGTGAGCAACAGGCCGCTGGTCGGTACGCCGGTGCCCGCGGTCACCAGCACCGGACCAGCACCGGCGACCTGGTTGACCGAACGTCCCCGAACCTGCCGGACCGCCTCCACGATGCCGTTCATCCCATGGATGTACGCCTCTCCGAGTTGCCCACCGTGCGGATTGACCGGGAGGCGACCGCCCAGCTCGATCGCGCCGTCAGCGATGAAGTGCCGTGCCTCCCCCGGCGGACAGAACCCCAGCTCCTCCAACTGCATCAGGACGTACGGGGTGAAGTGGTCGTACAGCACCGCGACCCGTACGTCGTCGGGGACGAGACCGGACTGCTGCCAGAGCTGTCGCCCGACCACGCCAAGCTCCGGTAGCCCGGTCAGGTTGTCCCGGTAGTAGCTGGTCATGAGGTATTGGTCCGCTCCGCTGCCCTGGGCGGCAGCGGAGATAACGGCTGGGGCCTGCCGTAGGTCGGCAGCGTGCTCGACGCTGGCCACCACCACGGCGACCGCTCCGTCGCTCTCCTGGCAGCAGTCCAGGAGCCGAAGCGGCTCGGCGATCCACCGGGACGCCTGGTGGTCGGCGAGCGTGATCGGTCGTTCGAAGAACCAGGCCCGCGGGTTCGTCGCGGCATGCCGGCGGGCGGCCACGGTCACCCGACCGAAGTCCTCCCCGGTGGCCCCGAAGACGTGCTGGTAGCGCCGGGCGACCATGGCCACGGTAGCGGCGGGCGTGCCCAGCCCCATCGGGTAGTGCCAGCTGTTGTCGACGCCGGAGGTGGTCGGCGCACTCGAGACGGCCCGGGACACCCGGCCGAAGCGACGGCCGGAGCGCTCGTTGAGCGCGCGGTAACACACCACGACCCGCGCCACTCCGGCGCTGATCGCCATGGCCGCCTGCTGCACCGTGGCACAGGCCGCACCACCGCCGTAGCCGACCTGACCAAAAAAGCGCAGCTCCCCCGCACCGATCTCCCGGGCGAGGGCGATCTCGGAGGTGGTGTCCATGGTGAAGGTCACCAGGCCGTCGACATCGGTCGGGGCCAGCCCGGCGTCGGTGAGCGCGGCGCGGACCGCCTCCACCGCAAGACGGATCTCGCTGCGGCCGGAGTCCTTGGAGAACTCCGTCTCGCCGACGCCGACGATCGCTGCCCTTCCCGAGATCACGGGAGCCTCCCGACCTCAACCCGTCCGGTGACGTGATCGCCCCCGGTGACCCGTCCCACCACGGCCACCACGCACCCGGTGGACGACACCTGCTCCACCTGACCGGTCAGGACGAGCGTGTCGTACGCGTAGCACGGGGCCCCCAGCCGGATAGCGACGCGGTGCACCATCGCCGTCGCTCCCGCCCAGTCGGTCACGTACCGCTGCACGAGTCCGGTCGTGGTCAGAATGTTGAGGAAAATGTCCTTCGAGCCCCGCCGAACGGCCTGGTCCCGATCGTGGTGCACATCCTGGAAGTCCCGGGTGGCGACAGCGGTACTGATCACGAAGGTCGGGGTGACCAGGATCCGCAGTTCTGGCAGGACGACGCCGACCGTGACGTTCATGGCAGTAGCCGCCACACGGGCAGGGTCAGCTCGGCGTCCACCCGGACAAAGTCGACCCGTACCGCGGCGCCGATCCGCACCTGTGCCGGGTCTGCTCCCACGACCTCACCCACCATCCGTACCCCTTCGGTCAACTCCACCACCGCGACCACGATCGGCAACTGCCGCCCCGGCACCGGCGGGTGACGGTGCACCACGAAGCTGAAGACCTCGCCCGTACCACTGGCCACCAGGTGGTCCTGCCGGTCGACGCCACACTGCCGGCAGACCGGCCCCGGTGGATGGCGTAGCGCACCACACTCCCCGCATCGCTGGATGCGCAGCTCACCAGCGGCGGCGCCGGCCCAGAAGAAGGCGGTGTCCCGGGTGACGACCGGCCGTAGCACATCGGATGCCGCCGCCGGGGCCACCTCGGACGCCGGGACGGTCGGGGCGGAGCCCGGCGGCCGGAACTTGAGCACCCGGAAGGTCATCGATGCGACCGCTTCCTCGCCGACATACCAGGTGCTGTCGGTGGTGACGAACCAGCCCTCACCGAGCGCCGTTCGTTTTGGTCCACTCACGTCCACCAGTCGGCTACGCACCTCGACCCGCTCGCCGTCGCGCAGATACCGGTGGTACGTCTGCTCGCAGTTCGTCGCCACCACCGAGGTGAAACCGGCCTGATCGAGTACGGCGGACATGGCCGACAGCGGGTCGGCGGGCTCCGCGGCCGGACGTAGGCCTCGCATCGTCCACACCTGTGTCATCGCTGGCGGTGCCACACCATCCTGCTCGTAGCGGGGATTGCCGTCGCCGATCGCCTCCAGCCAGTTCCGGATCATCGGTAGGTTGACCGGGTCGCGCGCCGATCGGGCCGGCCCCGCACCGGCAGCCCGGATCTGCTCCGCGGCGGCGATGATGGTGCCCTCCATCAGTTCTTCCCTCCCGCCGCGGCGGCTGGCCTGTACCACGTTCAGGCCGCGGATGCCCGGGGCAGGCCGAGGACCCGCTCGGCCACCAGGGACAGCAGGATCTGGGTGGTACCACCGGCGATACTGAGACATCGGGTGAGGAGGAAGTGGTGAACCGCCTCCGCGCTCGCGCCGTCGACCGCGGCACCGTCCGGGCCGCAGAGCGTCAGCGCCGTTTCGGCCACCGCCTGTCGATGGCTGACACCGATCAGCTTGGCCACCGCCGACTCCGGCCCACCTCGACCATCATCGAGCTGGCGTAGCGTGGCCCGACACTCCACCAGGGAGACAGCCAGACCGTCCGCGATGTGCCCACCGAGGCGTTCCCGCATCTCCGGCTCGCTGGCGACTCCACCGGCACCGACCATCCGGACCAGGCGCTCCACGTCTGCGCCGAATCCGGGGCCGCGCCCCATAGCGACGCGCTCGTAGGAGAGCGTCGCCCGGGCCAGCCGCCAGCCCTGTCCTGGATCGCCCACCACACACTCGTCGGGTACGAAGACATCGTCCAGGAAGACCTCGTTGAAGACCGACCGTCCGGTGATCTCGCGCAGCGGACGAATCTCGATGCCGTGGCTGCGCATGTCGACCAAGAAGTAGGTCACACCTCGATGCTTGATCGCCGTGGGGTCGGTGCGGGCCAGGCAGATCGCCCAGTCCGCCTCAGCCGCCAGCGATGTCCAGACCTTCTGGCCGGACAACCGCCAACCGCCGGTCACCCGGTTCGCGCGGGTCCGTAGCGAGGCCAGGTCCGAACCGGCTTCCGGCTCGCTGAAGAGCTGACACCAGGTGATCTCGCCGCGCAGGGACGGGCCGGCGAACCGATCCCGCTGGGCGGCACTGCCGTGGCGCAGGATGGTGGGGACGGCCCAGCCGCCGATTGCCAGGTCCGGTCGCACGATGCCGGCCCGGTCAAGCTCCTCGTCGATGAGAAGTTGCCGGGCGGGTGAGGCGTCGATGCCGTACGGTGCGGGCCAGTGTGGTGCGAGGTAGCCCACGTCCGCCAATCGGGCACGGCGCTCGGCCTCCGGAAGCTGCGCGATCGCCCCCAGCTGGGCTCGCACCGCCACCCGCTCCACGGGTTCGGCGTCGATCTCCGCTCCGGACGACGGTGGTGCCGCTACCGCTTCCGTTGCGGCCCGGAACTCGTCGCCCACCGCCCACACGTGACGACGCGCCCCGGCCAGCGTCAGCTCCGCGCACCGCTGCCGCCATCGGGCCCCGCTGCCGAGTAGCTGCCGTAGGGCAAGTGCGCGACGCAGGTAGAGGTGGGCGTCGTGTTCCCAGGTGAAACCGATCCCCCCGAGAACCTGAATGCAGTCTTTGGCGTTGTCTACCGCCGCGTCCAGGGCGATCGCGGCTGCGGCGGCGGCAGCCAGGGGGAACTCCTCCGGCGTCTGGTCGTAGGCGCGTGCCGCATCCCAGGCCACCGCGTTGGCCCGCTCTGCCCGACAGAGCATCCCGGCGCAGAGGTGCCCGACCGCCTGAAACGACCCGATCGCCTGATCGAACTGGCGCCGCACCTTGGCATGCTCGGTGGCGGTGCGCAGGCACCACGAGGCCACCGCTGCCGCCTCCACCGATGCCAGCAACGCCGCGCAGTTGTGGAGTCGGTCCTGCCCGGACTCGGACAGCAGCTGACCGGGCTCGACGAGCGCTCCCACCACCAGCACGTCGGCCAGGGGCCGGGAGAAGTCCACCGGCGTACGTGCGGTGATCCGGACCCCCTCGTGCTCCGTGTCGAGCACGAACGACAACGTCTCGGTTCCGGTGTTCGCGGTCAACAGCAGGTGGGTGGTGCTGCCCGCGCCAAGTACGGCGTTGACCCGACCGGTCACCCGGTATGCTCCCCCGGCCACCGGCTCGGCCGTCAAGGCTCCTGGAGCGAGCGCCACCCCGACCGAAACCTTGCCGGCCGCAAGGTCCGGCAACAGGTTTGTGGCAGCGGGCGCCTGCCCGGGTGGCGCGAGCGCCAGGGTCGCGAGCAGGGTGGGCATAACCGGGCCGGGGACCAGGTCGACGGTGACCTGTTCCAGCACCGCGGCCAACTCGCTGACGCGGCCACCGTCACCACCGAGTTGCTCCGGCACGGCCAGGGCGAAGCAGCCGAGGCTGGCCAGGCCGGCCCAGTGCCGATCGGCCTGCGAGGACGGCCCGTTCTCCAACGCTCGCACGGTGGCCAGGACGTTGGCGCCGGCAGCCCACCGCCGGATCACGTCCTGGAGCGCCACCTGGTCAGCGGTCATCGCGATCGGCATCGACCCTCCCCACTCCGAGCACCTCAAGTCAGTAGAACATGTTCTACTGGCCATGGCCAGCCGCCCTGAGCACACGACGCCCCGCCCGTTGCTAGACTTAAGACGGCATGACCGCTGCCAGTTTCGACAAAGATCACGAAAGGCACGATGGTGGCGTCGAGAACACATACCAGAAGCCCGAGCGCTGGCAGCCTGACCGACGCCGAGCAAGGATCGGCGGCGCAGCGGGAGCGCCGACGGCGCATCCTGGACGCCACCCTCGTCCTGGCCTCCAGGGGTGGATACGACGCGGTGCAGATGCGCGCCGTCGCCGAACACGCCAACGTCGCCCTCGGCACGTTGTACCGCTACTTCCCCTCCAAGATCCACCTCTTGGTTTCCGCCCTGGCCCGGGAGTTCGAGCGGACGCAGGACAGACTCCGTCGCACCGCCATTCCGGGTGAGACGCCACACGAGAGGACCGCGTTCGTCCTCGGCCGGGTCACCCGCGCCATGCAGCGCGACCCCATGCTGACCGAGGCGATGACCCGGGCGTTCATGTTCGCCGACCCGACCGCAGCCACCGAGGTCAACGCCGTCGCACGGCTCATGGAAGACATGTTCATCCTGGCCATGCGGGAGGGCAAGCCATCGGCGGACGACCGGGCCAAGGCCCGCGTCATCGGCGATGTCTGGCTCTCCAGCCTGGTCGCCTGGGTCACCCGACGGGCCTCGGCCAACGACGTGCACGAGCACCTCGAACTCGCGGCACGCCTACTGCTGCGCTGACCGGAGCGGTGGCCACCCACCGGTGAGCCGCCACCAAGCTGCGGTCGAGGCCGGCCCTGCTTCACCCGACGGCCGACTCGGCCCAGTTCCACTGCCGCGACCAGCAACCTTCCGCGACGTTCTCGAAAAACGCTGCCCGCAGGGCGGCTGGCACCGAAACTCCCTGATCCACGGCTGACAAGTCGACCCGGGATCAATTCCTGGCAATCGATAGATAATCACATTAGGTGCTGGCGCAGTCACGCAGCTTGTCCTACGGTGCTGGGGCGAACGTCGGAGACGCACCAGGGACTCCACGTGGCCCAAACCCGGGTGGGTCAGCGATTTGGTGCGGGAAGGGACTGCGGGGATGACGCGATCGTTGCCCACGGCGGCGCTCCCATTGCTCTCGTCCACGACGCCGCTGTCGACGGCGGCACCGGACGGGCTGAACTCTCCGAGAGTGGGCATGCCGCGTCGGATCCGTCCGTAGGAGGCCGGTCTGGCGATGCCGATGCAGGGTAGTCCGCCGGAAAGAAAGGAGAGCACCCACGATGACCTATCAGCACGACCGGGACCTGCATCTCACCCACAGCCCGGAGCGGGGCTACTGGCACTTCATGCTCTACATCGAACCACCGGCGTACACCGGCGGCGCCATCAATGCCGGCCAGCAGCTCGACACCTCGGCCAGCCGCTACGCGGCCGAATGGCGGGACCGACTCACACCCTGCACTCCGGACGCTCTCCACGTCACCCTGGTCACCCCGGACGAGGCGCCCCAACTCTGGTATCCCTGCGTCTACGACGATCCCGACTCTCCCTCCGCGGTCGCAGGCGACGGCTGCCTGTGCTGGCAGACCTTCCGTGACCCGATCACGTGGCTGCCCGTCGCCGTGCACCACTATCGGACGGTCACCGGCAATCACGAGCACTGGGAGCACTACACCTACGCCCCCCTCTCGCTTCCCGACGGCGAGCAGCTGACCGCGCTCATCATCGACCGTGAGGCCGACATGGTCTGGGCTCGCACCGACCGCGGCACCCTGCACATCCTGCCTGAGAAGCAGACCGCCGGATACAGCGCTGGATACCCGGGCAGCGGGCCTGCCGAGCTCGCCAGGATGATCGAGAAGATCGTCGCCTCCGACGGCTACGACGTGACCCCGGGCACGCCGAACCAACAGCCGGCCGCGACCGTCTTCAGCTGGACCAGCAGTCACGCCGCCGCTCACACGCAGGAACTCACCCTCCAGCAGCTCATGCTCCTGTGCCGCACCGGTGTCGTGGCCTAACCCCCGCTGCGGGGCCGCCTCCGCGCGCCACGGCGACTCTCCGCGGTGGCGGTGGCGGCATCAGTCGTACTCGACGGACGGGTCGATGGCATCGCGCTGCAGCGCCGCGCCGAAGAGCCGCCGGGACTGGTCCGGTCGTGGTGCCACGAAGGCCCCCGTCGCCTCGACCAGCAGGTCACCGGGGCGGGCGGCGGTCGTGATGACGCCGTGTGCGGTGGTCTTCCGACCGTCCACGGCGGTCACGCGGGCAGTCAGGTGCAGCGGAGTCCGCAACGGTATGGGCGCGTGATAGCGGGTCTCGAGCCGGACCGTCATGCCGGCGCTGCCGGTCGCGCTCGCCACATAGCCGAGTAGCTGGTCCAGCAGCTGGGCACTGACTCCGCCGTGGGCGTAGGTGGGTGGCCCCTCGAAGGCCGACCCGAGGGTGCACGCGCCGATCGCCACCCCGTCGACCAGGTCGATGCGAAGTGGTGGCGCCAGGGCACTGCCGACGCCGGTAACCGGGTTGTACATCCGGACTCCGCCCAGCAGGTCGTCGGCGCTGGGAGTCCGCAACCCCTCCCGCTCGTGCACGGCCAGCGGGCGAGCGGCTCGGCGCAGATCGGCGGTTACCTGACGGAGTTCGTCAGCCGGAGCCTCCGTGCGGACCGCCTGCTCGACCAGATCACGTAACGCGTCTCCCAACTCCGCTATGGCCTCCCGCCGGTCCAGCAGGGAGGGGCTGGCGTCCCGCTGCTCCTGCATTGGGTGGTGGCTGCGCCAACGCTCGTGGTTCGACCTACTCATCGTCACCGTCGTGCCCCTCGTTCTCGAACCGTTGACGGTCATCATGACACCGTTCCCGCGCGGCGGTCCGGACCGGCGGCACACGGGGGCGTCGGGTAGAACGTACACCATGATCGATATTGAAATTGAAGTACGTGCATGTGACACCTCCCGACGCCACCTCAGATAAAGTAACGTGTTCTACCATCTGTTGCCGCTGGGCTGGGGGTCCGATGACGACCGTGGTCGAGTACGACGTAGTGGTGGTGGGCGCCGGCGCGGCCGGCATGGTGGGTGCGCTTACCGCAGCGAAACGCGGTCTGCAGACCGTTGTCGTGGAGAAGGCCGACGTCTACGGCGGCTCCACCGCCCGCTCCGGGGCCGGAATCTGGATACCCAACAACGAGGTGCTCCTCGATGCCGGAGTGCCGGACACTCCCACCAAGGCCGCCGAATACCTCGCCGCGGTCGTCGGAGGCCAGGTACCCGCCGCACGTCTAGAGGCGTACCTGTCGGCTGGGCCGGCGATGATCTCCTTCCTGCTGGAGCACACACCGCTGCGGTTCGCCTGGATGGAGGGCTACTCCGACTACTACCCCGAGCTTCCCGGTGGCCTGCCCAACGGTCGGTCGATCGAGCCGCAACCGCTCGACGCCAATCTCCTCGGCGCCGAGTACGCCGCACTGAACGGGCCCTACATGGCCACCCCGCCCGGCACCGTGGTCATGGACGTCGACTACAAGTGGCTGGCCCTCATCGCCCGCCACCCGCGCGGCCTGACGACGGCCACGGACATCGTCCAGCGCTACCTCGCGGCGTGGATCCGGGGGCAGAAGCCGATCACCATGGGCCAGGCGCTCGCCGGTGGGCTGCGAGCCGGCCTGCTCGCCGCCGACGTACCGGTCTGGCTGAACACCCCCCTGACCGAGTTGGTCGTCAGCGAAGGCCGAGTCACCGGGGTACGGGTCGTCCGGGACGGGGAGGAGGTGCTCCTCACCGCCCGGCGCGGCGTCATCGTTGGGTCCGGCGGATTCGAGCACAACGAGTCGATGCGCAAGCAGTACCAAGAGGCTCCCACCGGCACTGACTGGACGGTCGGCGCGGCATCGAACACCGGGGACGGCATCCAGGCATGCGCCGAGGTCGGCGCCGCTCTCGACCTCATGGACAGTGCCTGGTGGGGGCCGATGATCCCGTTGCCGACGGGTCCCTACTTCTGCCTCTCCGAACGCACGCTGCCGGGGAACATCTTCGTGAACCCAGCCGGGGAGCGATTCGTCAACGAGGCCGCCCCCTACGGCGACGTGGTTCGCACCATGTACGCGCAGGACGCCTTTCCGGCTTGGATGATCACGGATCAGCGATACCGCAACCGCTACCTGTTCCGGGATATCCCACCGCTGCTGCCCTATCCGGACGAGTGGTATGACTCCGGTGTCCTGGTCCGGGACTGGACCATCGGGGGCCTGGCCGGCAAGATCGGCGTCCCCCCGGCGGCCCTGAAGGCCACCGTCAAACGCTTCAACACCCTCGCCGGGGCTGGTCATGACACGGACTTCCATCGGGGCGAGAGTGACTACGACCACTACTACGCCGATCCGACCAACAAACCGAACGCATGCCTGGCCGCGCTGGTGCTGCCGCCGTTCTACGCGCTGCGGATTGTTCCAGGTGATCTCGGCACCAACGGAGGCATCCGAACCGACGAGCGAGGCCGGGCGCTACGGTCGGACGACTCGGTCATTCCCGGCCTCTACGCCGCCGGCAACGCCAGCGCGGCCGTCATGGGAAAGGGTTACGCCGGAGCAGGGTCGACGCTCGGTCCAGCGATGACCTTCGGGTACCTGGCCGCGCTGGACATCGCCGAGTCGTCCCACAGATGACGGTCAACCCCGTTTGCCCGACCTCACCCCCTACGCTGGCCATCAGCAGCCGCCGCCTCGCCCGGCCAACCCCTTCCGGTCGACGCCCGGGCGAGCGGACGGCCGCGGACGGCATCGTCGGCGTAACTGTTGGAGGTCGAGGTATAGATGCGCGCTGTCTGGATCACCAAGGCGGGTGGACCCGAGGTCCTTGCGGTACGGGAAACCCCCGATCCGCAACCGGATCGCGGTGAGGTGCGGATCGCGGTCCGCGCCTGCGGGTTGAACTTCGCCGAGGTCATGGCCCGGCAGGGGCTGTACCCGGACGCTCCGAAGCCGCCGTCCGTGGTGGGGTACGAGGTGGCCGGGGTCGTGGACACCGTCGGCGCCGAGGTCACCGGCCTCGAGGTGGGGCAGCGGGTGCTGGCCCTGGTGCGATTCGGTGGCCACGCCGACACCGTTTGCGTGCCCGCTGCACGGGTGCTGCCGATGCCCGATGGCCTCGACTTCATCGAGGGAGCCGCAATACCGGTCAACTACCTGACCGCCTACCACATGCTCTTTCGGGTAGCGAACCTCCGCCCCGAGGCCCGCGTCCTGGTGCACATGGCCGCGGGTGGGGTTGGCACCGCGGTGCTACAGCTGTGCCGCACGGTGCCGGGAGTCGTCACCTTCGGCACCGCCTCGGCGGCCAAACACGACGTGCTCCGCGAGGAGGGCTGCACCCATCCCATCGACTATCGCACTGAGGACTACGTCACGCGCGTACGGGAGCTCACCGGCGGTGAGGGCCTCGACCTGGTGCTGGATTCCCTGGGCGGTCGCGACTGGAAGCGCGGGATGAGCCTGCTCCGGCCGGTTGGGCAGCTGATCGCGTACGGATTCGCCAACCTGTCCACGGGTGAGCGGCGCAGCATTCGCCGGCTTGTCGGTCAGCTCACCGGCGTACCGCTGCTGACGCCGTACGGGATGATGGACCGCAACCACACGGTCAGTGGCGTCAATCTGGGGCACCTGTGGGAGCGCACCGACCTGCTGCGTGAGGAGCTGACCGCGATCCTGAACCTGTGGCGTGACGGTGCGATCAAGCCTCGGATCGACCAGGTGTATCCGTTCGAGGAGGCTGCGGCGGCGCACCGCCGGATCGGCGAACGCCGCAACGTCGGCAAGGTAGTTCTCGTTCCCTGACCATTCCAGGGGGCCGAGCGACACCACGATTGTCAACGGCCGCTGCGGCTGACGCCGCAGCGGCCGTTTTTGGTGACGCCATCGGTGTCGCAGCGGTGCTAAGCTACCAAGCAAGCGCTTGGCAGGAGGAGTTGATGGGGCGGCTGGACGACAAGGTGGCGCTCATCACCGGCGGTGCGCGCGGCATGGGCAAAGCACATGCCCGGCAGTTCGTCGCCGAGGGCGCCCGAGTGGTCATCGGCGACATACTCGACGACCGGGGTGCGGCTGTCGCCGATGGTCTCGGTAATGATCATTGCCGCTACGTGCACCACGATGTCACCAGCGAGCACGAGTGGGCTGCTGCGGTCGCCACCACGCTGGCGGCGTTCGGCCGACTCGACGTGCTGGTCAACAACGCCGGCATCTTCCGGCACGCAGCGATCACCACGATGGATCCGGCCGAGTTCCGACATGTGATCGACGTCAACCTGACGGGCAGTTGGCTCGGCATCCACGCTGCGGCGCCGGCGATGACGACGGTCGGCGGTGGATCGATCGTGAACGTGTCCTCGATCGAGGGGTTCGTCGGCGCGGCCGGCCTCTCGGCCTACAGCGCCACCAAGTTCGGGATCCGCGGCATCACAAGGTCCGCGGCGCAGGAGCTCGGGCCCGCCGGCATCCGGGTCAACTCGGTTCATCCCGGCGGCGTGATGACCTCGATGGCGCTGGCCGCCGCCGAAACCATGCCCGCGGTCGATTCGGATGCATTCCTCAATTCGCTGCCGATCGCCCGCTTCGCCGAGCCGGTGGAGATCTCCCGACTGGTGGCGTTCCTCGCCTCGGACGAGTCGTCATACACCACGGGTGCCGAGTTCGTGGCCGACGGCGGGCTCCTTTCCGGACCGGGATACTAAGATGACCTTGCGGGATCGAGGAGCGGCCGTGGCCGGCGAGAGTAGCGACGCGGAGGGCGAGGACTGGTGAACCAGCGCGCCACAGTGGCGATGCCACCCGCGGACGTCGAGGAACACTTGGCCCACGGCCGGAAGCTCCAGCTCGCCACCGTGAACCGGGACGGCACGCCACACCTGGTCAGCATGTTCTATGCGATGCATGCCGGACGCATCGCCTTCTGGACCTACCACGCTTCCCAGAAGGCCCGGAACCTGACTCGCGACCCACGGGTGACCTGCCTGGTCGAGGAGGGCGACGGCTACTTCGAGCTGCGCGGCGTTCAGGTAACCGGCGAGGTCACCCGGATCGACGATCTGGCCGGGGTGGCCGCTGTCGGCCGCCTGATCGCCGCGCGGATGCCCAGCCCCCTGGTGGTGGGTGATCTACCGCCCGGTGAGGTAGCAGCGGCACTCGACGGCTATGTCGAGCACGCGGCGGCCAAGCGGGCGGCCTACCTGGTCGAGCCACGGCGGGTGGTCAGCTGGGACCATCGCCGGCTGACGACCTGAGCCGTTCGGCCGCGCCCTGAGTGCCGTGGCGCAGCAGCGCTACTACACCTGGGTCGGGGGCGACACCTGCGCCCGCACATCTGCAAGATAGCCCGGCCACTCGCCACCGCCGTGCACCGCCACCGCCGCCCCGGTCACATAGGAGGCCAGCGGAGAGGCCAACAGCAGACAGACTCCGGCCACCTCGGCTGGCGTCGCGGGGCGCCCCAGGGGAACGGTGCGCGCCACCGCTGCCGGGTCCAGCTGGAGGCCCGCGTCCCCGACCACCGGGCCGGGGACAACACTGTTCACCCGCACCGCCGGCGCCCACTCGGCGGCCAGACTCGTCGCCAGATGGTGCAGTCCAGCCTTGGCAGCGCCATATGCAGCGGAGCCGGGCGATGGACGTGTGCCGCTCACACTTCCGACCATGACGATGGCCCCGCCACCGGGCTGCTGTTGCATGATCGTGTTGGCTGCCTGCGCAACATGCAACGGGGCAACCAGGTTGAGCTCAACGATCTTGGCGTGCAGCCGGGGCGACGCGCTGGCGGCCGCCACCGGCGGACCACCACCTGCGTTGTTCACCAGCACGTCGAGGCGACCGAACCGGTCAATCGCCGCCGCCACCAGCGCGGCGGCCTGCCCGGGATCACGAACATCAGCCTGAACGAAGTCGGGCACCACCGAGGACGGTTGGGTTCGGCCGCAGACCAGCACCCGAGCGCCCGCCGCAAGGAACGCCGAGGCGATCGCGGCACCGACGCCTCGCGTCCCCCCGGTGACCACCACACCACGACCAGTGAAATCGAGGGGCTCCATTGACTGATGTTAGCCCTCAGACAATCGCTTGGTCGACCCGAGGACGCGATCAGACCGGGCCACCCTGAGTCTTCCCGCGAGGGACTAGAACACATTACAGTTTATAGATGAGATTCAGTCTCGGTATCGCGCTCAGTCCGCTCGACCAGCTCGTCGACCTGACGCAAACCGCTGAGGAGTGTGGTTTCTCAGCCATCGCCCTGCCCGACTCCCTCTTCTACTCCGAAGAGGTCAGCGTCAGGTATCCGTACACTCCGGATGGCAGTCGGTTCTGGACAGCGCAGACGCCCTGGGCCGATCCGCTGGTGACCGCCGCCGCACTCGGCGCTGCCACCACCCGGATCCGGTTCCACACCCAGGTGCTCAAACTCGGGCCCCGTAACCCGGTACTGTTGGCGCGTCAGGTCGGCTCGGTGGCGAACCTGACCGGTAACCGGTTCGGGCTCGGCGTCGGGCTGGGCTGGTCGCCGGAGGAGTCAATCTGGTGCGACTCCCCGTTCACCGCTCGGGGCGCCCGGGGCGACGAGGCGATTGAGGTGCTGCGGCTGATCCTGGGCGGCGGCATGGTGGAGCACCATGGCACGCACTTCGACTTCGGCCGGCTACAGATGAGCCCGGCCCCGACCGAGCAGGTCCCGATCTACGTGGGCGGTCACAGCATCGCGGCCCTGCGTCGTGCGGCCCGGCTGGGTGACGGCTGGTCCTCCGCCATGATGCGCTTCGACGACCTGCGCACGACAATCAACCAACTTGCCCGGCTACGCCTCGAGTATGACCGGGCCGACCAGCCGTTCGAGATCCAGGCGGTGTGCGTCGACCGACTTGGCCTGGAGGGCTTCCGGCAACAGGCCGAGGCCGGCGTGACCGACGCGATCGTGGTGCCCTGGCGCTTCTACGGCGTCGGCTTCGACGGCGAACTCGCGGCCAAAACGGCCGGGATCCGCCGCTTCGCCGACGAGGTCATCAGCAAATTCCACTAGGTGAACGTGGCGTCTACCTCAGCCGGGGTCAGCCCGAAATCGGCCAGGTGATAGCGGTGCGCGGGGCGCTCTCGCCGCTGGTGCAGCGAGCTCATCCCGGATCGCGCGGCATCGGTCAACCGGGCCCCAACCGATCGTAGATCACCTCCACGACCCGGATCGGATCAGCCACGAAGTCGTCGTAGTAGACGTCGATGAAGTGTGCCGGGTCGTGTCGCTCGCGGTCGGCCACGAACCGCCGCAGCCCACGCGACCAGAGCTTTGCCTGTTCCCCACCGAGTACCGCACCGCGGAACAACTCCGACCAGCCCTCGCACGCCTGCGCGTTGAGGCTGCAGACCGAGGCGACAACCTCCCGCGGCGCGCGATGAGTCTGGATCACCACAGCGTCGGGGTAGACGGCGAGCAGCGCATCGAGGGCGAACAGGTGACTCGGGTTCTTCAACACCCAGCGACGATCTCGGTCGTGCAGGCCGATGAGCTGGAGGTTACGCCGGTGCCGCCGGTAGGCAGCCGTCCAGTCCTGTTCACTCAACCACCGCGAATAGCTCGGCAGGTAGGCAAGGCACTCGAAGGACACGGACATCATGGACTGACGCAGCAACCGCCAGCACTCCTCTACCTGGTCCGCCGCGGTGTAGTGCGCACCCCGCAGGCTCGGGTTGGTCTCGTGGTACTGCTCGTAACCGGCCCGCAGACCGGCATAGACGAGGTTCGACTCCCAGGTGGCGCGCGGCGGGCGGGGTTGGGGGGCCTCGGTCAGCCACAGCTCGAGCCCCTGGTGTACGGGGTCGGCGGTGAGCAACCGGTGCAGGGCGGTGGTTCCGGTACGGGGCAGGCCGGTCACGAAGATGGGGCGGGCGACCGGGACCTCGGCGTACTCCGGGAACTGCCGCCACGCGGCCTCGCTGAGGAGCCGGGACACGAGTGCCGCGCGGAGAAGCGCCCGGGAGACCTTGCTGCCGGTGGGCGTGAGGGCCGCCTCGTTCCGGTACGCGGCGAGCAGCTCGCTCATACCCTCGCGATAGTCGTCATCGCCGAAGTCGTCAAGCCCGGTGAGTCGAGTTGCCGAGGCGTGTAGCTCCTCGATTGTTCCGACATCCGTACGGGTGCTGCTCATGCTCGCTCCCCGGGGTCAGTGATGGAACTCGCCGCAGTTGACGTCGAGGCACTGACCAGTGATGCCGCGAGCCAGACCGGAGCTGAGGAACAGCACGGCGTCAGCGACCTCGTCCGGCACGGGCAGCCGGCCCAGGTCGGTGGTAGCGGCGACCTCGTCGTAGATCTGCTGGGGCGGCACGCCACGCTGACTCGCCTGGTAGTCAAACCAGAGCCGCAGGCTGTCGGCCCAGATCCAGCCGGGTGCGACCGAATTGACCCGCACGCCCCTCGGCCCGAGTTCAGTGGCCAGATTCTGCGCCGCCGCGAGCAGCGCGGCCTTGGCCAGCTTGTACGGGCCGAACGCCAGACGGGAGTGGCGCAGCACCGCGGAGTTGACCATGACCACGTTGCCGCCGGACTCCACCAACGCGGGCGTCAGCAGCCGAGTCATACGCAGCGCCGCAAGCACGTTGACCTCGAAGCTCGATCGTAGGTCAGCCAGTTCGACCGTCCCGAGACCCCGCATCGGCGGCATCTCGAACGCGTTGCTGACCAGCACGTCAACGCGGCCGAACTCGGCGAGGGCGGCCCGCACGAGTGCGGCGCTCGACTCGCCGTCGGTGAGGTCGGTGGGTACCGCCAGGGCCCGCTGACCTGCCGCCCGCACCTTGCCGGCCACCCCGTTCAGGAAGGACCCGGTGCGGGCGGCGAGCACCACGTGGGCACCGGCCTGCGCGGCACGCACCGCGATGGCCTGGCCCAGCCCGGGGCCGACCCCGGCCACCACGACGATCTTCTCCGTGAGCAGCACGGCTCAGCCCAGCATCCGGGCCGCGGTCGCGGCCTGCCGGGCGGCGATGCGTTCCTGCCATGCCGCCCGCCCGATCCGCTCGTAGTACGGCACCTGCTTGGGTAGGTCATCCACCGCGACCACCTCCACCCGCGGCCCGTCCGCGCCGGTCAACGCATGGGACAGCCGCTGCCAGCGCAGCTGCACGTAGCCGCGATCGTGGCCGGTGCGCTCCAGCCAGTTCGCCACCCCTGGATCGCGTTCGCTGACCACATACCGGATCATGCCGTCGGGGTCGATCCGGGCCTGGGGCACCGTGAGGCTCGTCTGGTGGTTGCTGTAGTCCAGCGAGATATACCACATGCTGCCCAACTGGATGCCCTGGTATGGGGCGTCGGAGACCGGCACGGTGATCACCATGGCCTGGTCCTCGGCGAGCTGGTAGTGGCCCACAGAGGAGTACTGGGTCGCCAGCCCGCCGGGGGTGAGCCGGGGCGGCGTCAGGGTGTTCACCGGCAGGTTCAGGTAGAACCGCTCAGCAAACGCGAGGAACGTGTGAATTCGACCGGTGAGGATCTTGCTGGCCACGGCGTAGCGCCGGGCCAGGGTTTCCTCGGTCAGTGGCGGCGGAGCCACGCCACTGGTGTCGGCTCGGTGGATGCGCAGCATGCCGGGGCGTTCGGCCGCCCAGTCGCTGAACACCTCACGCACCACGAGCATGGCCGAGCCGGGAGCGAGCGGGAACGCGTTCGGGCCGGAGAGCCCCGGCCCGAACCGAATCTCGAAGGTGCCGTCCGGTCCGATGTCGACCTCGCGGTCGTCGAAGGCAGTGAGGCTGCCCGGGACGTTGACCGGAGAGTAGGAGCCGTCAAGGATCTGGAAGCTCAGGTCGGCGGTGCTGCCCCGGCGGCCGGTCACCACGTATTCCGCGTCGTCGCGAAGCCACGCGTGAAAGTAGAGGGTGTCTGGATTGTCGAGCCCCATCTTCGTGTACGGGCCGGTCGAGCGGACGAAGTAGGGGAATTCGCGGTCGTAGGACCAGGCCATCTGGATCGAGCTCCGCACACCGCCAGCCAGGTAGTCGTAGCCCTCGACCAGATCCTGCCGGCCGCGGACGTGGGCCGCCTCGGCGATGACGCGCTCAGCTTCTGCGATGGCGTTGACAAACGGCTGAGTAAGCACGAAGAAATACTAGAACGCGTTCTACTTTTACGTCAATGTACTTGCTAGAACGAAGCACTTTCGGCGCCGCACGGTCTAGTTTCCGCGGTCACCGGCCGCCCCCTTGCCCAGCGTCCCGAGGCGGGCCAGGCTCTCCTCCGCCTCGGCGACCAGATCCGCCACCACGTCGGCGGCGGGTCGCACCTCATTGATCCGACCCACGATCTGCCCGACCGGCATCGGCACGACGGTCGGGTCATCGGAATCCATCAGCCGGGCGTGCGCCGGAGCCACCAACAGGTTTTGCAGCGGCATCGGCAACGGCCGCGGCGCCCCCTCGTCGCTCCAGGCCTCAGTCCACCGATTGCGCAGCAGCCGGGCCGGCTTGCCGGAGTAGATTCGGCTGCGGACCGTATCCGCCGACCCCGCCCCGAGCAGCGCCGCCCGCAACGCGGAACTGCTCTGGTATTCGGCGGTGCCGAGCCAGACCGAGCCCATCCAGGCACCACACGCACCGAGCGCGAGCGCTGCGGCGATCTGCCGGCCGCTACCGATACCGCCCGCGGCCAACACCGGCACCTGCTCGCCAACCGCGTCAACCACCTCCGGCACCAGCACCATGCTGGCGATCTCACCGGTGTGACCGCCCGCCTCACACCCCTGCGCGACCACCAGATCGACCCCACTCGCCACATGCCCTCGGGCATGGTCGGCCCGGCCGGCCAACGCGGCCACCAGCACGCCCTGCGCATGTGCCTGGGTGATCACGTCGGATGGCGGCGGACCGAGCGCGTTGGCGATCAGTCGGACCGGGTGCGTCAACGCCACCTCGACGTGGGTACGGGCCACGGAGTGCAGCCAACCGAGCACGCCAGGTTGGTGCGAGCCGTTGCCGGCGAGCGGCGGCACGCCAAGACGCAGCAGGGTTCGCTCGACGAAGTCGCGGTGCCCCGCCGGAATCAGCCCCTCGAGATCCGCAGGGGCGCCCTCGGCCGGCTCGGTGCTGGGCATCACCACATCCACCCCGTACGGCCGCCCCCCGGTCTCCTCGTCGAGCCAGGTGAGCACCGCGTCAAGCTCGTCCGGGTCGTTGAAACGCACACAGCCCAACACGCCCAGGCCGCCGGCCCGACTGATCGCCGCAACCACGTGCTCGGAGGGGCTGAAGCCGACGATCGGATGCGCGATGTCGAGCCGATCACACAACTCAGTCCGCATGGCTGACCTCCTCGGCCGGATGTTGCGCGGCATGCCGCTGCGCCCACTGATAGTCGGCCTTGCCGCTGATCGTGCGGGAGATCTCGTCCACCAGCCAGACCGACCGCGGCACCTTGTACCCGGCGATCTGCTCCCGCAGGTGCGTTCGTACCCCCGCCAGATCGAGCGTGACGCCGGCCCGGGGCTGGATCAGTGCCGCCACCCGCTGCCCGAGCCGCTCGTCGGCCACCCCGACGACCAGCGCGTCGAAGACGTCGGGGTGCGTCTTCAGCGCCCCCTCGACCTCCTCCGGAAAGACCTTCTCACCGCCGGTGTTCACGCAGGTGCTACCCCGACCGAGCAACGTGATGGTGCCGTCAACCTCACGCCGGGCAAGGTCACCGGGGAGCGCGTACCGCACACCATCCACCTCGATCAACAGGGCGGCGGTTTTGACCGGGTCCTTGTAGTAGCCGAGGGGGAGGAAGCCGCTCTTCGCCAGCCGGCCTTCCCCGCCCGGCGGCACCGGCCGCCCGTCCGGGCCGAGCACCACCGTGCTCGGCGCGGGCGTGACCCGCGGGTCCTGCACCGCACCGCCGGGCACCTCGGCGACCACACCCAGCCCGATGAAGCCGGTCTCCGACGCTCCGATCGCGTCGGTGACCAGCACGTCGGGCAACAGTTCCAGGTACTGCCGCTTGACCCCCGGGGAGAAGAGAGCACCGCTGGACGAGACCGCTGCCACCGACGAGCCGTCGTAACCACCGGCGGCGTACGCCTCGATGATCGGACGGGCCATCGCGTCGCCGATCAGTACCATCACGTTCACCCGGCGCCGCTCGACCGTCCGCCAGACCTCCTGCGGGTTGAAGTGCGGCAGCAGCACCACGGTGTCGCCGGCGAAGAGCGCGGCGAGCACGGCCCACTGCGCGTTGCCATGAATCAGTGGCGCCATACACAGGCGTACCGTCGCGGTTGCACCGGCGCCCCGGGCGGACTGGGCCCACTCGTCCTCGAGCGGAATGCCGGTCATGAAGTCGACGCCACCGCCGAGTGCACGCCACACGTCCTCGTGCCGCCAGAGCACACCCTTCGGGTAGCCGGTGGTGCCACCGGTGTACAGCAGGTAGATGTCGTCCGCCGAGCGCTCACCGAACTCCCGACCTGGGTCGCCGGCGGCAAGCGCGTCCGCGTACGGCACGCCGCCGTACCCGCCGATCTCCTCCGCCGAACCGTCGGGCAGGGTCACCACTGTGTGCGGACCCGACGTACTGGCCAGCACGGTAGCGACCCGGGGCGCGAAGCGACGGTCGTGTATCAGTGCGGACAACTCCGCGTCGGCAAAGAGGAAACGTAACTCGTTCTCAACGTACCGATAGTTGATGTTGACGACCGCGGCGCGCAGCTTGTAGACGGCGATCATGGCCACCACGGCCTCGATCGAGTTACCAGCGTAGAGGCCGACGTGGTCACCGGGGCGCACGCCACGGTCACGTAGGAAGTGGGCCAGCCGGTTGGCGCGCTCCTCCAGCTCCGGGTAACTGATCGCCTGCTCGCCGAGGAACACGGCGGGACGGTCACCGAAGGCGTCAACCGCATGTTCAAACAGGTCTGCGATATTTGCCACCATCACTCAAAAGTAGAACCTGTTATCGTTGCTGACAAGCCTTGGAATCGTCGAAGGAGGCGCCCGTGGAATCGGCAGCCGAACAGCCACACGCACTCGTGGAGCAACGTGGACAAATTTTGATCGTGACGATGAACCGGCCACGGGTCCGCAACGCGCTCTCCACCGAGATGCTCGCGATCATGCGTGACGCATGGGACCGTGCGGACAGCGATCCGGAGATCCGGGCCTGCGTGCTCACCGGGGCCGGGGGTGCCTTCTGCGCGGGTGCCGACCTCCGCGCGATGACCCAGTCGCACCCCGGTGACCGATTCAACGGCGCTGACCTCTCCCGGATCGACGCGTTACTCAAGGGGCGACGCTTGCGCAAGCCTCTCATTGCCGCGGTAGAGGGGCCAGCGGTGGCGGGCGGCACCGAGATCCTCCAGGCAACCGATCTACGCGTGGCCGGTGCGAGCGCCCGCTTCGCGGTCTCCGAGGTGTGTTGGGGCCTGTTCCCGCTCGGCGGCTCCGCCGTACGGCTGGTACGACAGATCCCGTACGCCGTTGCGGCAGAGATGCTGCTTACCGGACGCCAGTTGGGGGCCGACGAGGCCCGGGACGTGGGCCTGATCGGTCACGTGGTGCCGGACGGGCAGGCCCTGAACAAGGCCCTCGAACTGGCCGGGATGATCGCCGCGAACGGCCCGCTGGCGGTACAGGCGGTCCTGCGCACGATGCGGGAGACCGAAGGCATGGCCGAGAACGAGGCCTTCTCTCTGGAGGCCCCGATCGGCACGGCGGTGTTCCGCACCACCGACGCCAAGGAGGGCCCTCGCGCCTTTGTCGAGAAGCGCACCCCCCAGTTCGAGGGGCGGTAGCCAGGTCAGATCGCGCGATGCTGCGCGGCCCAGTACGGGTCGCGCAGCAGTCGTTTGTAGAGCTTGCCGTTCGGGTCGCGGGGCAGCTCCTCGACGTAGTCCACGCTCCGGGGCAGCTTGAAGCGGGCCAGCCGGCCGGTCAGGAACTCCAGCAGCTCGCTGGTCAGCTCCGGGCCGGTCGTCACCCCCCACTCCGGCTGCACCACGGCCTTGATCTCCTCACCCCACTCGTCGTGCGGGATGCCGAAGACCGCGACATCCGCTACCGCCGGATGAGCGGCGAGTTCCCCCTCGATCTCGGCCGGATAGACGTTCACCCCGCCCGTAATGATCATGTCACTCTTCCGGTCGCACAGGTAGAGGTAGCCATCGTCGTCGAGGTAGCCGATGTCGCCGACCGTGAACATGCGACCACGCCAGGACTGCCGGGTCTTCTCGGCGTCCCCAAGGTATTCGAAGGTCGTCTCGCCCATCTGCAGATATACCGTCCCCGGCTGACCTACAGGCGCGTCGCTGCCGTCCGGGTCGAGCACCCGCACCTGCGAGCCCGGCCAGGCCTGCCCGACCGAGCCGGGCCGGGCCAGCCAGTCCCCCGCGGAAATCAGGGTGCCGCCGCCCTCACTGGCGGCGTAGTACTCCACCACGACCGGCCCCCACCAGTCGAGCATCCGACGTTTGACCTCGTGCGGACACGGCGCCGCACCGTGGATCATCACCCGCATCGACGACAGGTCGTACGCGGTCCGAGTCTTCTCCGGCAGGGCGAGCAGCCGGCGGAACTGGGTCGGCACCATGTGACTGTGGGTGACCCGGTGCCGTTCGATGAGCCGCAGCATGTCGTGCGGGTCCCACCGGTCCATCAGCACCACGGGATGCCCGAGTTGGAGCGAGATGACCGCGAAGTTCATCACCGCGGTGTGGTAGAGCGGCGAACAGCACAGGTGGACGTGCGAGTCGAAGGGTTCGAGGCCGAACAGCCCGAAGAACCAGAGTGAGACCGGCGGAACGGTGTCCGGATCGGCGCCGGTCAACGGACGGCGCACGCCCTTGGGCCGCCCGGAGGTCCCGGAGGTGTAGACCATCAGCGCACCGAGCGTCCGCGGTGCGGGGCGATCGGAGGCGCCGGCGCCGAGGTCGGCGAGCGGCCGGAACCCGGGAACCCCACCGGCCGCGGCGAAGCACCCGTCGGCCGGGATGCTGGCCTCGGCGGCGGCAGCCGCGGCAACCTCGGCGAACCGACCGTGCGCAACGAACACCCGGGCCCCGCTGTCGCGCAGAATGTAGGCGATCTCGGCGGCGGTCAGATGCCAGTTCAGCGGCACCGAGTACAGCCCCGTCTCCAAGGCCGCGAACTCGGCGGCGAGCAGGTCGGCGCTGTTGGGTAGCAGCATCGCCACGGTGTCCCCGGGTGCCAGCCCGAGCGCCTGGAAGCCGCGCCCGACCCGGTCGGCCTCGGCGGCCAACTCACCGTACGTGACGACATGTCCGTCCGGGTCAACGACGGCGATCCCATCCGGATCCTGACTCGCGATGTTCCACAGCCCGATGCCAGTCATGAACCTAACTCTATAACGCGTTCCACTTCCTGAACAGCAGACAAGGGGCGGCCTTGAATCATCTTGCTAGAACATGTTTCACTGATTCTCGTGGATACCGCTTCGGCGCCCCCGCTCGCCGCCCCGCTGGACATCGGCTTCGACTACACCCGCTCCCTCGGCCCGGTCCTGGGGCGATTCATGACCGGTCTGCGCGACCGTCGAGTGCTTGGCGCCCGCACCGCCGACGGCCGCGTCCACGTTCCCCCACTCGAATACGATCCGGCGACCCACGCCCCGGTGACCGAGCTCGTTCCCGTCCCGCACACCGGCACCGTGACCAGCTGGACCTGGACCGACCGACCGCTCGACGGGCAGCCCCTCGACCGACCGTTCGGCTGGGCACTGGTCCGGCTCGACGGAGCCGACACGGCGCTCCTGCACGCCGTCGATGCCGGCACCCGGGAGTCGATGAGGACCGGCATGCGGGTCCGCATCCGCTGGGCCGCACAGCGATCCGGGCACATCCGCGACATCGCCTGCTTCGAGCCCGACCAGGGCCCACCCCCCACGCTCGACGACACCATCAGTGGCGATCCCGTCACCGGCATAACGACTCCCATTCGGCTCTCCTACACGCACACCACCTCCGCCGAGGAGAGTCGCTACCTGCGCGCGCTGGCCGAGGGGCGGCTGCTCGGCCAGCGCTGCCCGGCCTGCCGCAAGGTGTACGTACCGCCTCGGGTCTGCCCGGCCGACGGCGTGCCGACCGAGGAGGAGGTACCAGTCCGCGATCGCGGCACGATCACCACGTTCTGTGTGGTCAACGTTCCCTTCGCCGGACAGCGGCTGGACCCCCCGTACGTGGTCGCCCAGGTCCTCCTCGACGGTGCCGACATCCCGATCCCCCACCTGATCCTCGGTCCGGCCACCAGCGAGGTACGGATGGGAATGCGGGTGGCCGCGGTCTGGCGGGAACCGACGACCTGGTCAACCACCCCGGAGAACATCGCGCACTTCCGCCCCACGGACGAACCGGATGCGCCGTACGAGTCCTACCAGGAGCACCTGTGAACCCGGCTGTCGCCATCATCGGCTTCGCTCAGGCACCCTGCCGACCATCAGCGGGGACCACCAGTGGCGTCGAAACCCTCGTCCCGCTCTTCCACCAGGCCCTGTCGGCGGCCCAACTCGACCGCCGCGAGGTGGACTTCTGGTGCTCCGGCTCGTCGGACTACCTCGCCGGCCGGGCATTCTCCTTCGTCAGCGCGATCGACGCGATCGGGGCGTACCCGCCGATCTGTGAGTCGCACGTGGAAATGGACGCGGCCTGGGCGTTCTACGAGGCGTACGTGAAGATTCTGGCCGGAGAGGCGGAGACCGCGCTGGTCTACGGCTTCGGTAAGTCCTCGGCCGGCCTGCTGCGCCGGGTACTGGCGCTACAGCTCGACCCGTACGTGACCGCGCCGCTCTGGCCCGACTCGGTGAGTGTCGCCGCGCTCCAGGCCCGACTCGCTATCGACGCCGGAATCGTCACCGAACAGGCCATGGCTGAGGTGGCGGCCCGCAGCCGGGCCGACGCCACCACCAACCCCTATGCCCAGGTGTCCGGCCAACTCCGCGTCGACGACCTGGTCGACGCCCCCTACATCGCCGATCCGCTCCGGGCGCACGACTGCGCACCTGTCTCCGACGGCGCCGCCGCACTGGTGCTGGCCGCCGGAGACCGCGCCCGCCGGCATCGAAGGAACCCGGCCTGGATCAGCGGCGTGGCGCACCGAATCGACCCGCAGGGCCTCGGCGAGCGCGACCTCACCAGGGTGCCGTCCGCCGCCGCCGCAGCCGAGGCGGTGGCCCTGCCGGACGACCTCGACGTGGCCGAGTTACACGCCCCCTTCACCCACCAGGAGTTGCTGCTGCGCACCGCACTCGGCATCGGGGACCGGGTTCGGATCAACCCGTCCGGGGGTGCGCTCTGCGGCAACCCCATGTTCTCGGCCGGGCTGGCCCGAATCGGTGCCGCGGCCGAGCAGGTCATGTCCGGCCGGGCACGGCGGGCGGCCGGGCACGCCACCAGCGGGCCCGCGTTGCAGCAAAACCTCATCTGTGTGCTGGAGGCGACGTCATGAGACGAGCAGCCGTGCTGGGTACCGGACAGACGCATCACCAGACGCGCCGCACCGACGTGTCGATGGCCGGGCTGTGCCGGGAGGCGATCGACCGCGCGCTCGCCGATGCCGGCCTCGACTGGCCACAGATCGACGCGGTCGTGCTGGGCAAGGCCCCGGACCTCTTCGAGGGCGTGATGATGCCGGAGCTGTTCCTCGCCGACGCGCTGGGAGCCGCCGGACGCCCGTTGCTGCGGGTGCACACCGCGGGCTCGGTGGGCGGCGCCACCGCGGTCGTGGCGACCAGTCTGGTCCGGGCCGGCGTGCACAACCGTGTGCTCGCGGTCGCGTTCGAGAAGCAGTCGGAGTCCAACGCCATGTGGGCGCTCTCCATCCAGCCGCCCTTCACCGCGCCGATCGGGGCCGGGGCCGGCGGATACTTCGCGCCGCACGTTCGCGCCTACATTCGACGCTCGAGCGCGCCCGAGCACGTCGGCGCGCTGGTCGCGGTGAAGGATCGGCGCAACGGTGCGCTCAACCCCTACGCCCACCTGCGCCAGCCCGAAATCACGCTGGCCTCGGTGCAGGCCTCCCAGATGCTGTGGGCCCCGATCCGGTACGACGAGACCTGCCCCTCCTCCGACGGTGCCTGCGCGATGGTCATCGGCGACCAGGCGGCGGCCGAGGCAAGCGAACGGCCGGTGGCCTGGATCCGGGCGACCGCGATGCGTACCGAACCGACCTACTTCGCCGGCAAGGACCACGTGAACCCGCGGGCCGGCGTCGAAGCGGCCCAGGCGCTGTGGCAGGCGGCCGGCATCGCCGACCCACTCGCCGAGGTCGACGTAGCGGAGATCTACGTACCGTTCTCCTGGTTCGAGCCGATGTGGCTGGAGAACCTGGGCTTCGCCGAGGCTGGGCACGGCTGGAAGCTCACCGAGTCGGGCGAGACCACAATCGGCGGACGGCTGCCGGTCAACCCGTCCGGCGGGGTGCTGTGCTCCAACCCAATCGGCGCCTCCGGCATGTTGCGCTTCGCCGAGGCCGCCATGCAGGTGATGGGGCGGGCCGGCGAGCACCAGGTAGCCGGAGCACGTACCGCGCTTGGCCATGCGTACGGCGGCGGATCGCAGTTTTTCTCGATGTGGGTCGTCAGCGACACCGCGCCAGCGGGCCCGGCGACTCCCGGATAGCTGATCGACGAACGGCAGCGTCTCGCGCGAGAGACGACCGTGATGGGGAGGTACCGATGAGGACATTCAGCACCCTGTTCATCAGCGCAGCGATCGGCGTGGCGCTCGCCGCCCTCGGTGTCGCGGCCACCATGGCAGCGCTCAGTCCGACCGCCGCCGAGGTCGCGAGGGAGATGGCCAGCGAGGAGGACTTCGACCCAGCTGCACCGCCCGCCTTCTACGGCACCCGCTGACACCGCCTCCTCGCCGAGCTGGGCAGGGGCCGGGAGACTGTCCCAGGGTCGGCATTGTGCGCAGGTGCGGACCCCCGGTGCAGGGCACCGGTGGCACGTTCGGCAATCACGTGGAGCCACTCGACGACTCGGCCTTCACTGCGATCCACAGGGTGACGAAAGACTGAGTTCCGCCACAGGGTCCGCGGTGAGCGACTGGAAGATCTCGGTGGGTTTGAGCACCTCGGCCGCGAAGTGCACGCCTGCGGGCACCTCCCCCGCGATTACGGCGTTCGCTGCTGCGGCCGCCATGAATCCGCTGAGTTCGTAGGAGTCGTCGCAAGCCAACGACAGGACGCACGATGGCACCTCGACGGAGCTTCCTTCCCAGAGGTGAAACTCCTGGCCGTACCAGGTGCCGTGGCGCTGCACGTCCCTGGCCGCTGCGCTGACGAGGTCTGATCTGGCCGTGTTACCCAAAGCCCAGGACAGGGCCAGTTGCTCGGGGAGCTGGCTGCCGCCGAAGGCGGTGTACCAGTTGACCTCGCTGATCTGACGTGCGCGAGCAAATCGGACGGCCTCGGTGGCCAGGAAGGGGAAGGCGTCCACCGGCCGGGGAAACGCGGCGAGCGACAGGCCGCGTCGGGGCTCGAGGCTGTTTCCGCGAACCGCACCGTCCCGCCAGCCCGCCCCTGGTGTGCCGTGTTCGGGTCCGCGACTGAGCAGTACGTCACCAGCCGCCGCCGGGGACAACGGCGCCACTCCGCCAAGATAGGCATCGAGGCGGCTGGCGCTTCCGACGATGTCGGCCAGGTATCGAGGCAGAATCCCGGACAGGCCCGGAAGAGCCCCCGCGGACAGCAGGGCGACCCGTCCACCCGCCAGCCACTCGTGAGTGCCGCCGTCGGTGTTCAGGCGGAGGTACGTGGGATCGTCGCCGGCGGCGTCGACGTAGTCAGCGCCGTTACGCAGCGCCGCTCGGGCAACCGTGTCGAGGACCTGGTACGACGGCCCGGCGCAGTTGACGAGTAGGTCACACCGGGCCGCGAAACGGTCAAGCGCGACCGGTTCGGCGAGGTCGACAGCGACCGGCTCGGCGAGAGTGCCACCCGCGCCCAGCGAGCGGACGAGTTTCTCAGCCCGGCTGGGGTCGCGTCCGGCCACGAGGAGTGAGGCGGCCGCGTTCTGGTGCAGGCGGCGCACGACCGCGCCACCAACGGCTCCGTAGCCGCCGAGAACGCCGATCGTCGTGGTGTGGCTCATCGTGAGGGCCTTTCCCTGGGCACTGGCAACCGGGCCAGATGATAACTATTGTCATTTTCGTTTATAGCGCGAGTGCCGGCGTCGCCGGCGAGGAGGATTCCGTGTACGACGTGATCGTGGTGGGCGGGGGGCCGGCCGGCCTCAACGCCGCCCTGGTGTCGGGCCGACAGCGGCGACGGGTGCTGGTGGTGGACAGTGGCAGCCCGCGCAACGCGCCGGCGTCCGAGATGCACATGTTCCTCAGCCGGGACGGCTTCTCCCCGGCCGAGCTGCGCAAGGTGGGTCGCGAGGAACTGTCGGCGTACCCGAGCGTGGAGCTGCGGATGGGCCAGGTCGACAGCGTCATGCGTACCGAACACGGGTTTACCGTGGCGCTGGCCGGCGGCGACACGCACCGGACCCGCAAGCTGGTCCTGGCAACGGGACAGGTTGACCTCACTGACACCGTCGACGGGCTTGCCGCCCGCTTCGGACGCGGTGTCTTCCACTGCCCCTTCTGCCACGGCTACGAGACCCAGGGCATGACCCTCGCGGTGCTCGGGCACGAACTGCCGCAGGTCATGCAGGCGTTGTACGTCGCCGACCGGTTCAGTGAAGACGTCATCGTCTGCACGAACGGGCATCCCGTCCCGGAATCGGCCGTGAGCCGGCTGGCCGCCGCCGGCATCCCCGTCCGGGAGGAGCCCGTCACCCGAATCGAGGGTGAGGAAGGTGACATGCGGCTGGTCTTCGCCGATGGCACGGTGCTCGACCGGCAGGCCATCTACCACCGGGCACCCACCCGCCAGCACTCCACCCTGGCCGAACAGCTCGGGTGCGAGCTGCTGCCGGACGGTTGTGTACGTGTTGACGAGTTCCAACGAACCTCCGTGCCGGGTGTGTACGCCGCCGGGGACACCGCCCGTCTGGCCGCGTTGCCCGACGCGTTGACGTTCGTCATCACGGGCGCGGCAGACGGCGCGCGCGCTGCGGTCTGGCTGGACCAGGAACTGTTCCGGGAGGATGCCGGACTGACCGGCTGAACGCGGACCTGTCGTTCGCGACGGCGCGGCGGGCTGGCCGAACAGCCGTGGCGGGGCGAGTCGCCCCGCCACGGCTCCGTTCACGATCCGTGGCCGCCACCATGCCCGGCGGCCTCGGCCGGTTCACGGACGGCGCTGGCGAGTCCCGCCACGGTGGGACGGTCAAGGAACCGACGCGGCGTCACCCTCCCGACCTTCTCCCGGGCCAGGGCACCGAGCATTCGTACCGCGAGCAGCGAGTCCCCGCCGAGCCCGAAGAAGTTCGCGGCCCGGTCGGGCACCCCGCAGCCAAGCATCGCTGCCCAGTGATCCGCGATTGTCCGTTCCAGACCGTCCCGCGGCGGGCCAGGCGCGTCAACCGTCCCACTCGGCGCGGTCGGCACCGACAGCCGGGCGAGTGAGGGTCCCTGCTCTGGCGCGTCCAGAGAGTTCGGCAGGTCGACCCGCGCGGACCAGCGGTCCGCGTCGACCAGAGACTCGATCATCGCCATGACCTCCTCGAACAATCGGTCCACGTCCGCGGCTTCGAAGAGCTCCTCTACCAGGGAGAACACGACGACCAGCTCGTCACGTAGCTCAAACAGCCGTACCTCGAGCGCCACCTGCGGCGTCCGCAGCTGCTGGTAGTGGCTGGACAGGTCGATAGAGCCCAACGGTCCAGCGGCACGGGGTACCTCACTACCGAGCGCCGCGTCGACACCCAACGTGCTCTGGAAGACCACCGGAGCCACCGGCCGTCGGGTGTCGCGACGCCGTCCGAGTTCACGGGATACCTCCACCCCGGTCACCAGGTTGTGCGCCATGGCCTCCCCGATGTCGCGCTGGGCACGGACCGCGAGGTCGGAGAAGGTCGCCGTCTCGGGCAGCTCCACCGGTACGAGCATGGTGGAGGAGAAGGCACCGACCAGCCGGGGCACGTCCGGGTGCAGCGGAAGGCGGTTCAGCTGGAGAGTGTTGAGCAGGAACCGGCGGTGTCCGCAGGCGCGGGCCAGGGCGGTGGAGAAGACGGCGAACATGGCCGCGGACGGCGTGACCCCGTGTCGACCACAGTGTTCCCGCAGGGCGGCCCACCGGTCTGCGTCCAGGACCGCCTGCCGTGCGCCCATCAGGGCCGGTCGGACGTCGGCCGGGTCGGCGACCAGCGGCAGAGCCGGGGGAAGCGGAAGGTCGTCGAGCCGATCCCACCACCAGTCACGGTCGGCCCGCCACGACTCGGTCTCAGACAGCCCGTTCAGGGTCACGGCGTAGTCGCCGAAGTCGACGTCCAGCGGTGTGAGCATCGCGTTCTGATCGGCGACCAGAGCGAACAGGTCGCGGTAGAAGACTCCCGACGACCAGCCGTCGACGATCATCAGGCTGGTCGAGGAGTGCAGCCGCGCCTTGGCTCCCGGAAGCAGGGTCAGCCGCATGTCCAGCCCGCACCCTTGGGTCGGGTCGGGGCCGTCGGTGCTCATCTCGTGGCGGATGGCGGCCAGCCGGCCGACGATCTCGTCCGTGCCAGCCGCGCTGAGGTCGGTCACCCGCAGCACCGGCATGGCGTCCGGATCGTCCAGGGGCAGGATTCGCTGCCGACCGTCCGGCAGGATCCGCGCACGCAGCACCGACTGGTGCTCGGCGAGCCGCTCCAGCGCGTCCTGCAACGCCTCAGCGATCTCGTCAACTTCGATGTCTTCCAGGCCGATGTCCACGTAGTGGTGGGCTGACCGGTAGGAAAGCTCCCAGCCGTCCTGCTGGCCGACGAAGTAGCCCTGTTGAAGCGGTAGGAGTGGGAACGGGGCTTCGGGGTCGTCCCGGTGCCTGAGGTCCAGTGGCAACGCGCGCACACCGCCCGTGGCGGTGCTGCGCTCCTGGATGAGAGCGGCCAACCGGGCCGCGCTGTGCTCGACACGAACGTCGACCAGGGCCAGGGCCACCCCGAGCCGTTGCCGGACCAACGCCGCCATCCGGACGGTCAGGACTGAGTCGCCGCCGAGGCTGAGGAAGCTGGCGTCGGCCGGTACAGCGGTCACGTCGACGTCCAGGACATCGGCCCAGACGCCACGGACGGCATCGACGAGGGTGGTGGGAAGGGTGGTGCCGGAGGGGTTGGTCAACGAGGTTCTCCCATCGGAACAGTGGTGGGGGCGGACATGACGCGGTCCACGGCATGGATCCGTTCAGGGCGGTCGCCCGGTGGCAGTCGGGCCGCGAGGGTCGCCTCGACGAGCACCGGATCCGGACGTGGGATACCGGATCGGACTCGACCGGCGATCACCCGCTGTCCCGCGTCAGCCAGCGGATGGTTGTCGCCGGGCAGAACCGGCAACGGATCAAAGCCGGCCGCGTCCAACTGATCGACCCACTCGGCCGCGCTGAGGAACACCCGGTCCTGTCCGGATCGCATGTCGGTGAACCAGCGCTGCTCCCCGGCGGAGGGAGACATGAGCAGGTACATGGAGGTGAGCGCCTGGTAGTGCTCGCGGCAGGATTCGACGAGCACCAGCAGCCCGTCCGGGGCCAGCAGTTCCCGCAGCGCGGCCAGGGCCCGACCGACGTGGCGGGCGTTGTGAAGGACGTTCGCCGCCAGGATGACGTCTCGGGATCCGGGTGTGATCTGCGGGCCGGTCGGCGGCAGGTTGATGTCGAAAAGGCCGAACCGCAGCCCCGGACGATCTCCGAGGAGTGTCCGTGCCGATGTGAGGAAGAAGCGCGACACGTCGGTGAACAGGTAGTCCAGCTCGGTGCCGGCCAGCGCGTCGAGGACCGGTCGGGTGGTCGCCCCGATCCCGGCGCCGACCTCCAGAATCCGCAGCGGGCCACCTGGGCTGCGGGTGCCGCCGGCGACTATCGCAGCCGCCGCGTGGTTGGCCCAACGGCTGGGTAGGTTGTCCCGATAGTTACCCTCGGCGGTGTCGGTGGAACCATCCGGGAACAGCAGCTCCTGCACCCCGGCCTCGTCCCGTAGCAGGGCCGGCAGCCGTTCGGCCGTGGCCACGAAGAACCGGGTCATCGACGGTGGGTAGCCAAACCCGCGACGCGCCTCGTCCAGCTTCCGCCGGGCGCGGGCGTACCCAACACGGTCCGGTGCGACGAGGTCGTGGTATCGGCCGGTGCCGGGGTCGTACCGGAGCCGCTCCTCGGCCACCAGGGTGGACAGCCATCGGCGCACGATCCAGGCGTGCCGCGGTGCGACCCGCAACACATCCAGCACCTGTCCGGTGTCATGCCCCGTGCCGTCGGGGAAGAGCCGCGCCCGGTGCAGCACCCGGGCCATCGCGAGCAGGGCGACCTCGTCCAACAGCCGGCTCAACTGAGAAAGCGAGGACAGGTCGGCGCCGGCGACGGCGGCGTCGCCGGCCGCCGATGCCGGGTCGACGAACGCCTGTTCCACGCCGGGATTCGTCAGTCCGGCGGGGTGGGACGTGGCGGGGGCAACCAGCAAGGTCGGCCGTTCAGGGCCGGGAACCCACTGCCATGCGCCCACCCCGGGCAGGTCCGTCAAGGCGTCGATCGGCGGGCCGTTCACCGCGTTCCCCTGTCGTCGGAGTCGTCGGCCACCACGATCCTGGGTGGCCGAGTGCCCGGCGCCTGTCGCCGCAGGTGGTCCCGCAGCACCTCGGGCAGCCGGCGACGTACGAAGCCGGCAAGTGGCTCGTGTGCCTCGGGTCCGATCTGCGACCCGCTGCCAACGAGGTCTTCGACGGTCAGGAGCCCACCGGCGGCGGGCGCAGCGACGGCCAGCAGCCGGGGATCCTCCGGGTCGAGCAGTACCGCGGCGTCCAGTTCGCGTACGGCGTGACGGAGGGCGTGGGGCGTAACCGCGGTCGGCACGTCGTTCAGCAGCGCATTGGGGATGCCGGAGACGACGATCGGCTCGTCGGCCGACGCCGCCCGAAGCGTCCCGGCCAGAGCTGCGCCAAGCTGCTCCGACCAGGGGATCGTCCGGACGGGTGCGGACACCTTCGACGAGCCGGCACCGACGTGCAGGACGAGGTCGTAGCGGTATCGGGTCAGCTCCGTGTCCTGTTCCATGGTGCGCGCGTGCAGGCTCACCCGTACCGGCCGATCCCCCGCCGCGAGTACCGCGGCGACAGCCCGAGGCGAGAACGACAGCTCCTCATCCGCCACGATCGCCGCTCGTACCCGGTTTCGGAGGTCAGTCCCGCCCAGGCCGGGGTCACGGGCCTGCTCCAGCCACGTGAAGTGCGCGGTCAGCAGGTCGCTGTGCCGGATGTCGCCGACGATCACGGTGCCCCCGTCGGCCACCACGGCCAGTGCCTGACGCAGCACCTCGGCCAGATAGCCGAGCCCGGGAAAGCACTGGGTGACGGAGTTCAACAGCACGCAGTCCGGGGCGACAGCCCGACCGAGGGCCCCGTCCATGGCCGCCCGTACCCGCGCGGTCCCGGTCTCGTGTGCGGCGGCCTGAACGAACGCGGTACGGGGCAGGTCGGCGTCTCCGAGTCGCTGCACTGCCGTCTGCGCCACGTCAGTGCCCACGTAGCCGTGCAGGTGCGGGTGCAGGCGGTGCGCGAGCAGACCGGTGCCGCAGCCGATCTCCAGGACGCGTCGAGGCCGTTGGGCGAGAACCAGACCGACGGTGCACGCCAGCCATTCCCGCATGTGTTCGATGGGCAGGGGCTGCCCGGTGTCCGAGGCACGCCAGCCGGACAGGTCCAGGTCGTCCGAGTGCCGCCCGACGGCCTCCTGGTACACCCAGTCGTACACCTCGGACCAGTGGTCGAGGTGTTCCCGCAGCAGCGGGCCGGGTTCGGGACCGGCGAGGGTGGCGGCGGGCTCGGGCCGTACCGTGATGGCACCGCCTGGTGTGAGGCGCGCCTCGGCGACCCACGGATGTGCAGCGACGAGGGCCACCATCGAATCGACGGTCACGTCAACGGGCACCGGATTCCTCCGTTCTGTTGTCGGTATGGGGCAGGGGACCATCGGTGCGGCCCTCGACGAGCCGCCGGTGGTGGACATGCAGGACCCGGTCGGCGCGGGCCGCGACGGTGGGGTCGTGGGTGATCGTCAGGATCGCCAGACCATCGGCCCGCAGCCGGTCGAGCAGGTCGAGCACCACGGCACCGGAGGCTCGATCGAGCGCCGAGGTTGGCTCGTCGAGCAGCAGCACCTCTGGCCGCGCGGCCAGGGCCCGGGCCAGCGCGACCCGTTGGCGTTGACCCCCGGAGAGAGCGTGCGGACGTCGGCGCGCGATCTCGGCCGAAAGCCCGACCGAGCCAAGCAGACGCAGCGCTTCCCTGGCCCGGTCGCGGCGGTCCAGGCCGTGCAGCACCGCCAGCGGACGGGCTACGGCGGCCCCGACGCGGTGCGCCGGATTGAGTTCCCCCGCCGGGTGCTGACCGACGAGTTGGACGGTGCGTCGCTGCTCGCGGTCACGCTGCCGCACGTCGGCCGACAGTGGATGCCCGCGCAGCAACAGTCGGCCGTGTTGGCCTGGACGGCGACCAACGATCGCGTACAGCAAACTCGACTTGCCGCTGCCGGATGGACCGAGAACCGCGGTCCACGAGCCGTGGGCCAGGTCCAGGTGCACGTCGTCTACCAACAGGGCGCCGTCCGGTCGGGTCACCCGCAGCCCTTGCACGGTGAGCAGAGGCATGGCGCGGTGTCCAGGTGCCGGGGGTGCGGCGGCCGGGCCAAGCGCCGGTGGCGACGTCACGGTGCAGGGCAACGTCAGGTCCACCACTCGGTCAGCGGCGGAGACGAGGAACGGGTCGTGGGTCACGAGCAGGGTGCCGCCGTCCTGCCGTGCCCGTACCGCCTCGACAATCATCCCCCGGGTCGCACCGTCCAGGGCCGAGGTCGGCTCGTCGAGCAGCAAAACGTCCGGCTCCGCGGCCAGGGCGCGGGCCAGGGCGACCCGTTGGGCCTGGCCGCCGGAGAGTTCGCCACCCCGCCGGTTGGCAAGTTCGGCTGGCAGACCGAGCAGGTCACAAACCTCGCGGACACGCCGTGCCCGGTCCCGTCGCGAACCGCTCAACTGCTCGCCCACCAGACGCGCGACCGACCAGAGCGGGTTCAGCGCGAGGATCGGATCCTGCCCCACGTACCCGCAGTGCACCCGCCGCCAGCGGCGAGCCGCCCGGCCCTCCGGGATCGGCCGGCCGCGCCAACGCACCGTCCCCTCGCGGCGCAGACCCGTCGGCAGGCTGCCCATGAGGGCGTGCAGCAGGCTGCTCTTACCTGCCCCGGAAGCCCCGACGACCGCAACCACCTCACCGGCACCGATCTGGAGGTCCGTGGCCGGCAGCACGAGCTGACCGTCGCCAACCCGACGCACCGACAGTCTCGTCACGACCAAGGGCTCCGCGTCGGCCGTAGCGGATTCCGTCGGGTGTTCGACGCGCTGTCTCACGCCATCCCTTCCGGCTCACGTGTGGCGATGCGTGCCATGGCGGCACAGAGCAACGCGCACAGCGCCAACGGCACGGCGGGTGCCAGCAGGGCGGCGGGATTAAGCGCCACGCCGGGCAGGTTCTCGCTGAGCATCAGCGCCCAGTCGGGATCCGGCGGCTGTGGACCGAACCCGAGGACCGCGAGTGTGGTGGCCAGTTGCAGCGCCGTGATCAGTCGCAGACCTGCGTCGGCCGCCACCAGACCGCGCAACGCGGGCAGGAGTTCCCGCACCAGAATGACCAGCCCGTGTTCCCCGCGTTCAACGGCGGCATGAAGGTAGCCACTGTCCCGGACGGTGGCACACTGCGCGGCCACGACCCGGGCGGTGAGCGGCGTGCCGCTGAGCACGGAGGCGACCACCACCGCCGTGGCTCCCGGTAGCGCCACCGCCAGTACCAGGGCGAGGATCAGGGCGGGCACCGCCAGCAACAGATCGCCGAGCCACTGCACCGCCCGTCCCGCCCTGATCGGCCACCAGCCCGCTACCAGCCCGAGCGCCACTCCGATCAGGAGGGCCGTCGCCGCGGCGATGAGGGCGACCCCGATCAGGTTCGCACCGCCGGCAAGCACCCGGGACAGCACATCGCGGCCCAACGCGTCGGCACCTAGCGGCAGCCCTGTCGTCGGCGTGGACCAGGGCACGGCCACCGGCTGTTCCGGGTCGTTCGGAGCGAGGTACCGGCCCAGCAGGGCCAACGTGAACACGACCAGCGCCGCGACCGGCGCGGCAGCGCTCCAGCGGATCTGCGTCACGACGTACGCTCCGCCGGCTGAGCCGGCCGCCCGGCGGTGGGACGGCCGGTTCGGTGCACCGCCACGGCTGCGAGATCGGCGAGCAGCATCCCGAGCAGCACGGTCACGACGGGAACCAGGGCGGCGCCCTGTACCACCGGTACATCCCGCACCGCCACCGCCGACACGAGCAGCCCGCCGAGGCCGGGATACCCGTAGACCGTCTCCACCAGGGCGGTTCCGGCGGCGAGCCAGCCGGCGGTCAACGCGAGGACCTGCAACGCCGGCACAACCAGGAACGGCAGAACGTGCCGGGGCAGCACCAGTACCGACGGCAGGCCGCGGCGGTATGCGTCGATGACATGCGGCCGGCGCAGGGTATCGGTCAGCACGCCGCGCAACAGTGTGCAGGCGTACGCGGCCGATGGCAGCGCCAGGGTCAGCGCCGGCAGGACGAGTGTCTGCGGATCCTGCCACGGGCTGCCGCCCGGTGGCAGCAGGGAGACGGCCGGAAGCCACCCCAACGTCGCGGACAGCAGGGCGCCCAGCGCCGCCGCGTAGACGGCCTGGGGTACCGCGGCGAGACCGGCGGCGAGCATTCCGCCCCGGCCCCGACGCAGCTGCGTGACGATGAGGCCGGCCGCGGTGAGCAGCATTGTTGTTCCGAGCGCGACGGCCACCAGGCTGGCGGTCGCGGGTAGACGTTGGCCGAGCAGGTCGCTCACCGGACGGCCGCTACTCAGCGACGTGCCCAGGTCTCCCTGGAGCAGCCCGCCCAGCCACCGCAGGTACCGCATCACCACCGGTTGGTCCAGGCCGAGCTGTCCGCGCGCCTGCGCGACCTGCTCTGGCGAGGCCCGGCCAGCTTCCCGAATGGACGCCGCGTCACCCGGCAACGCCTCGGTAGCGGCAAAGACCACCACGGTGGCCGCCAGTACCAGCAGCACTGTCCGGGTGAGGCGGCGTGCGGTCACCTCGTCTTCCAGGCGCGTTCGATGAACATCCGCTGGAAGCCGGGACCGTCGGGCAGAGCGCGCACACCGGGGGCGGTCAGATCCAACCCATCTCCGACGCCCCACACCACGTACCCTCCGTCGCGCCAGAGGTCCTGCTGGATGCCGGCCAGTCGGGCGTTGCGCTCGGTCGGGTCCAGGATGCCCATGGCGGCATTGAACTCGGCGTCGAACGACGCGTTGCGCCAGGCGGTCTCGTTGGTCGGCGATGCGGCAAGCAGGCCGACGCGTACCAGGTCGGGGAAGGAAATGCCGCCGTAGTATCCGACGTAGAAGTCCTTCTTGGCGTAGATGGCGGTCCAGTAGGTGTCCGCCGGCTCCACCTTCACGTCGACCTGTACGCCGACGTCGGCGAGTTGCCGGGCCCACAGGGTGGCCGCGGTGTCCATGCCGGGGTACGACGTCGTGGTGTGCAGGGTCAACGCCAGCCCGTCCGCGTGCCCGGCCTGCTCGAGCAGTTCCCTGGCCCGGTCAAGGTCCTGGGTGCGCTGCGTCAGACCCTGCGGGTACGACGGGTCGTACGGGGTGGGTAGATCGTTGGCGATCTGACCGTATCCGAGGAACACCGTGTCGACGAGTGCCTGTCGATCGGTCGCGAGCCGGAGCGCCTCCCGTACTCGCGGGTCATCGAACGGTGCCGAGTCCAGCCGCATGATGATCGGGTACTCGGTGACACCCTTGCGGCGGACGACCTGCACATCACCGCCGGCCTCGGCGGCCTTGACGGCCGCCGGGCTGACGCTACCGGCTACGTCCGCCTGCCCGGAGGTGACGGCGGCCGCACGGGCCTGCGGGTCGGCGACCGCCCGGATCTCGATCCGGTCCAGGTGCGGTCGCTCGCCCCACCAGTCGTCGTTACGCAGAAGTACGGCGGTTTGGGCGTCGGTCTCGGTCACCCGAAACGGCCCCGAACCGCGTACCGGCTCGGCGAAGTCCGTGCTGCCCTCGGGAACGACAAAGCTGATCGACTCCAGCGCCTTCGGCGCTTCGGCCATCGGCGTACGGGTCGCCAGGATCACCGTGTGGTCGTCGGGTGCGCTGGCGGCTGCCATGTCGAAGTCGGCCAGTCGGCCGTAGTTCTCCGCGGCCTTGTCCGCTATCCGGGTCAGGGAGTAGAGCACGTCCTTGGCGAGTACCGGCTGGCCGTCGGTGAAGGTGGCGTCCTCGCGCAGATGAAAAGTCCAGCGGTCCAGGCTCTGGTTCGCCTCCCACGTTTGGGCCAGCCGCGGTTGCGGCGTCCCGTCGGTGCCGGGCACGGTGAGCACGTCGTAGGTCAGCGCGAACCGCATGAGGTCGGATTCGTTGCCGAGTCCGCCGTGCGGATCGTTGCTCGCGGTCGCCGGCGAACCCGGTACGACGTAGCGCAGGGTGCCGCCGTCGACCGGCGTGCCGGGCTCGTCGACGGAACTACCGGTCGTGGTGTCGGCGCCACAACCGGCCAGCAGCAGGGCGACGGTGACGAGGGGTAGCAGCCCCCGCCGGAGTGGGCGGGATCTGACAGGGGTAAGCATCAGTTTCTTCCGTTGGTTAGGAGTAATCGGTTGTTTGTCGGAGCGGATGCGGCAGCGCCGCGAGGGTCTCGTTGAGGTGTTTGGCGATCGTCGTGACGGCGCCCCCGGTGAGCAGCGAGTAGTGGTGCCCTTCGACGGCCACCTCGCGTATCGGGCCGTGTACGTGGCCGTCCCAACCGAGGCCGGGCAGGTCAGGCGCGTCGTCCACGCCCATGCCCACACCGCTGTTGCGGGGCGACGGCAGCGCGGCCCGGACGAGGAGCAGCCGGGTCGCCGGATCGCTCAGGTGGCCCGCCTGGTGCTCTCCGAGCATCCGCAGGTGCCGCTCGAACACCCGCAGCCGAAGGTCGGCGGTGTCCCGCTGGCTCAACAGGCCGACGTCGCGCAGCCGCTGTGTGACGGCCCGACGGATCTCGTCGCCGGTACGGCCGTGAAGCTCGGCTTCCTCGGTCGGGCCGAACCCGAGGTCCAGGTCGAGGAACGCCGCCAGCGAGTGCAGGTAGCGCACCGCGGCGATGTTCTGCGGAGCACCCTGGCCATGCAGCGTCCTGATCCGGTCCGGCGTGTTCGAATCGATCATGAATAGCAGCGCGGTGCTCTCACCGCGCCGTTCAAGCAGGCAGGCCATCTCGTGGGCCAACGTGCCCCCCATCGACCAGCCACCGAGCAGGTACGGGCCGTGCGGCTGGTACTGGCGCACCGCGTCCAGGTAGTGCCCGGCCAGGGCCGGGATGTCCGCGGGCTCGACGCCTCCGGTGAGGGCCGGGTCGGTGAGCCCGACCACCGGGCGGTCGTCGGTCAGCAGCCCGACGAGTTCGCCATAGCAGAGCACATCACCACCAGACGGGTGAATCAGAAACAGCGGGGGCTCGGCGGTGCCGCCGCGTAGCAGCAGCGCGGTCTCGCCCGAGCTTGCTGGTTCACCGGGCGGTGGACCGGTCGGGGCCGACTGGCCGGCCGCGGATGGCCCTGCCGGCCTGGGGGCATCCCACTCCTCGGCCTCACCGGCCAGTCGACGCACCCGATCGACGTAGCCGGAGAACGCCTCGTCCGCCTCGTCGGCCGGCAGGACGTTCTCCAACACGTCCCACTGCAGAAGCAGGGCACCGTGCTGCTCGATCACCTGATGGTCAAGCCAGGTCTGCGGCGTGCTGCTGATGCCGTAGACAGGTTTGCCCATCCAGTCCAGGTCGTGCTCGCCGCCGAGCGGATCGGTCAGCCCCAGCGCACTGGTGAACACCACGGGTACGGACTCGGTGACGCCGCTACGCGCGGACTTCTCCGCCAGCGCTTCCAGCGCCGAGAACTCGCGGTGGTCCAGGTCACGGAAGAGGGTCCGCTGCGCTTCGCCCGCGTCGTCGGCGAACGTCCCGGGGCGGGACCGGTCGACCTCGTGCAGCAGCAACGACGTGAAGTCCCCGACGACGAGGTTGACGTCCGGATGCACGGGTGGACGGTCGAACAGGGTCAGCGTGATGGCGAACCGTCCCTGCCTGGACCAGACCGCCAGCGCGTCCCCGTATGCCGCGAGCAGCACGGCGGTCGGAGTGAGGCTCCGCCGAGCGGCCTCCGCTCGGAGCGCCTGCCACTGCGCCGGCTCCAACCGTGCGGTACGCCGCACGAACCGGGGCCGGATCCCCGGTTGTGCCGGACGGACCGGCAGCGCGGGGGCCCCGGGCAGGCGTTCAAGCCGGTCGCGCCAGTAGCGCGCCGCGCGTTCGCGTTCCGGGCTGTGCGCCCGCCGTTCCAGTGCGGCGACGCACGCGGCGAAGGTCGTGCCCACCCGTGGCAGCTCGACGTGTGGATCCTCGTACAGGGCGCGCAGCTCGCGATCCCAGAGCAGGAAGCTGGCGGTGTCGCAGACGAGCACATCGACGTTGACGAAGAGGCGTACGATCCCGCCAGGCAGCCGGGCGGCGCGGATGTCGACCAGCGGCCAACGGCCCGGACGGGGTTCCCGCCCCACCATCTCCGCCCTGATCCGGGCGAGCTTCTCCAGCCGGACGGGTTCGTCGAGCGCGGAGAGGTCCCGGACCCGGATGCGGTACCGGGGCACCCGGTCGAGGATTCGGTTGCGGCCCTCGGGAGTGATGATCGCGCGAAGCATCGGGTGCCGGGCGATCACGGCGTTCCACGCGTCCTCGTATCGGGCCACGTCCAGCCCGGGACAGTCGTGTTCCAGGTGGAACGAACAGGGCACGTCACCGAGCCGGTAGCCACCTGAGCCGCCTACCCAGTACGCGTGCTGTACCCGAGTCAGCGGAAACTCCCGTGGCCCGTCCCCGTTCGGTCCGGCCTCCGCGAACTCCGGGCCGGCCGGAGATGCCGTGCCGGCGGACGGGCCGGTGTCGCCCGTCGGGTCGGACTCGTCGGCCGTCGGCAGGAGCGCCGCCAGTGATGCGACGGTCGGTCGTGCCAAGAGATCCTGCAAGCGCAGTTGGACACCGTGCTCGTCCCGGAGCCGAGCCAGCATCCGGGTGGCGAGCAGTGAGTGCCCCCCGAGGGCGAAGAAGTCGGCGTCCCGGTCGGACACGTCGAAACCGAGCAGCTCTGACCAGACCTTGGCGAGGGTCGCCTCCGCGTCCCCACGGGCACCGTTCTCGGCCACGCCGTTTCGCATCCCGGACGCGACCTGCCGCCGGGCGTCGACCGCCTCGCCGGACAGTCGGGGGCGTAGCTCGGCGGGGGAGACCGCGACCAGCGCGGGGGCCCGCCCCCGGCTGGTCAGGGCGCGCAACCGGTCCAGCGCCCGCATGCCGTCCCGCCGCCCGATCGAGTGCCGAGAGGCGACGGCCCGCTCGGTGCCGCCCGGGCCGACCCGCCAGCCGTCCCAGGCCACGCTGAGCCAGACCGTGCCACCCGCCGTGCCCTGGTGCTCCGCCAACGCATCCAGGTAGCGGTTCGCCGCAGCGTACGGAGCCAGTCCCAGGCCGCCCACCAGGGTCGTCGCCGACGACATCAGCATTACGGTGTGGGGACGGGCCTCCTCGGGCAGTTCCACGAGAGCCCGCCGCAGGGCGACGGCCGCCGACACCTTGGCCCGCGCGTGGCCACGCGCCGCTTCGGGATCGACCGCTCGCAGGGGAGAGACCGCCGTCGAGGCGACCACTCCCGCACCGTGGACCACGAGGTCCACCCGGCCGAAACGATCGACGATGTCGCGCAGCAGGGCACCAGTAGCCTCGGGGTCTCCGGCGTCGACCGCGCGTACCTCCACCGGAAGGCCGCGGTCGGTCAGTCGCCGGACTGCCTCGAGCCGGGCGGCTGCCGGGCTGTCCGGTGCCGCGTTGAGCGGAAGGCCGGTACGGCCAGTGACAACGACCTGCCAACCCCGCTCGGCCAGATGTTCGGCCATGGTCAGACCGACGTCGCCCAACCCACCAATGAGCAGGGCGGTACCCGCGTCCATCCGATCCGTCGGCCCCTCCGAACGGGGCCGCCACGGGTTCACGGTACGCAGCCAGCGGTGCCGGCCGCGTAGCGCCACCTCCGCTCCAGTCAGGTCGCCGGTCACCAGGTCCACCGCCTCCTCAGCGACCCGGCAGGCCAGCTCGTCCGGCGGACCCACCACCGGCAGATCGACGGTGCGCCACCGCAGCCCGGGGAACTCCTGCGCCAGGACGCGGGGTACGGCCGTGCCGGCGGCGCTGGCCGGGTTCGGTCGGTCGGAGCTCTCGACCTGCTGGGCTGCCCGGGTGACATGCAGCAGGCAACTGTCGTGTGCCCAGGTGGCGGTGAGGCGGGCCAGTTCGGCGTGGCGTAGGACCGCCCCGGTCACCCGCGCTGCCGGGTCGTCGCCATCGGGGGCGAGGTCAAGGACGACCACACCGGCGCACGGGATCGTCGCGTCGGCAGCGACCTCGGCGCGGTCGATCACCTGGGCACCAGCGGCGCCCAGGTACATACGTATCGCCTCGACCAGAGGGTCGCCCTCGGGCCCATCCAGCAGCCAACGGCCGGTAATGGCGGCCGAGTCGTCCGGCATCGGTACACGTAGCCAGACCGGCACCTGGAAGGGCTCGTTCTCGTCCGGGGCGTCTGCGGTCGGTACCGCCTCCGGTTCGGGCGGATCAATCCACAGTCGCCGCCGATCGAAGGGATGGCCGGGCAGCATCACCCGCCGCCGGCCGGACCGGTGCAGGGCCTCGGCGCTGATTCCCACACCCCACGTCCAAAGGTCACCGGTGGCGGCCAGCAGCGTGGCCCGTTCGTCACCGGGCTCGTCTGGCTCGGGGAAGGTGGCGATGGTCGCCGCCAGTTGCACCGCCGGGTGTTGGCGGGCGAGTTGCAGCAGGCCGCTGCCGGGTCCGGTCTGCACGACCACGGCCGGGCCGTCACCGATGGCGGTGGTCAGCGCGTCGGAGAAGCGCACCACGGACCGCAGGTGCGGTGCCCAGTGGCCGGCGGCGGGCGCGGAGGTGAGGAAGCCACCGGTGAGGGTGCTGGCCAGTGGCACCAGCGGCGTCCGGGCGTCCACGTCCGAGGCCGCCGCCCGGAGCTCGGGCAGAACGGGGTCGACGAGTCGCGAGTGGGCACCGGCGTCCAGCCGTAGTCGCGTGGTTTGGACACCCTTCGCGACCAGCCGTGCCTCCAGCACGGCCACCGCTTCCTCGGCTCCGGAGACCAGGCACGAGGTGGGCGCGTTAACCGCCGCCAGATCCACGTCGGGATGGTCGGTCAGCAGCGTCACGACTTCTGTCTCGGACAGGGCAACAACGAGCATCGCGCCCTGCCCGGCGGTCCGTGACATCCCTCGGGACCGGACCCGCACCAGGGCCGCCGCATCCGCTACCGACAGCGCGCCGGCCACCACCGCCGCGACGTACTCGCCCAGGCTGTGCCCCACCACGACGTCCGGTCGGATGCCCCACCGGATGAGCACGCGGGCGGTGGCCAGGGACACGGTGAACAGCGCCGGCAGGCCGTACGCCGGGTCGCGGGCGAGCCGCAGCGCGGCCGGGTCGGCGCGGTCGGCCTCGATCAACTCGGTCAGCCGCGGCCGGCCGGGTTCGTCGAACAGAGCCCCGCATTCCCGTACGGTGTCGGCGAACTCCGGCTCGTCGGCCATGAGCCCACGGCCCATGCCGGGATACTGGGTGCCGGCGCCGGGGAACACGAAAACGACCTTGGGCATACTCGCGCCCGCCGCGCGGCGCACGGCGGTGCGCAGGGCAACGCTGTCGCCGACACGGTCACCGGTGACGACCGCCGCGACGCGGTGCCGCCTGATCGGTCGTCCGCTGTGCAGGGTGTACGCGAGGTCGGCCGGCGCCACCGTCGTGGTGTGGACCGTGTCGGCAACGTCGGTGACACTCTCGGCCAGGGCGGCGTCGCTGGTGGCGGAGAGCAGCACCAGCTGGGGACGCGGGTCGGGTTCGGGTGTCGACACGGCCGGTGCGCTGCCGAGCACGATGTGACAGTTCGTACCTCCGATGCCGAACGAGCTCACGCCCGCGTACCGCGTCCCGGGCCAGTCGGCAGTCCGTCGTGCGACGGTGAACGGGGAGTCGTCCAGGTGAAGCTCCGGGTTGAGCGGTTCGGCGTCGAGGGTGGCTGGAAGAACCCCGTGGTGCAGCGCGAGCACGGTCTTGGCGAAACCGGCGATGCCGGCGGCCGAGTTGGCGTGCCCGATGTTGCTCTTCACTGAACCCAGGGCGCACCAGGCCGGACCCGCGGAACCGAATACGCGGCGCAGCGCGCTGATCTCCACAACGTCGCCGAGGCGGGTGGCGGTGCCGTGCGCCTCGACGTAGCTGATCTGTCGCGCCTCCACGCCGGCCACGGCCAACGCCTCGGTGATCACCCGCGCCTGGCCACGTGGGGACGGTGCGGTGAAGCCGGTCTTGTCCGCGCCGTCGTTGTTGACCGCCGAGCCATGCAGCACCGCCAGCACCGGGTCGCCGTCGGCGCGGGCGTCGGCGAGTCGACGCAGGACCGCGACGCCGACGCCCTGGGAGTGCACGATTCCGGTGCCGTCGGCGGAGAATGCACGTACCAGACCATCGATGGAGAAGATCCCGTCCGGGACGTACAGGTACCCAAGACCCTGGGGCACGATCAGTGACGCGCCCCCGGCCAGCGCGGTGTCACACTCGCCGGCCAGCAACGACTGGGCCGCCAGATGCACGGCGACCAGTGAGGTGGAGCAGGTGGTGTTGACGGCGATCGCCGGCCCTGTCAGCCCGAGACGGTGTGCCACCTGAAGCGGAAGGTAGTCCCCGACGGTCGCCATCGCCGTCTGGAGGCTCCCGACCGGATCGCTGGCGGCCGAGGTGTACCGGTGGGCCAGGTTGCGCATCAAGTAGTCGCTGTGCGCCGCCCCGGCGAAGACCCCGACGGCTCCGGCCCCGATCCCGTTTCCGTGCCCGGCGGCTTCGAGCGCACGCCAGCACGCTTCCAGGAACAGCCGTTGCTGCGGATCCATGAGCGCGGCCTCGGTATCCGTGAGACCAAACGGCTCAGGGTCGAACCGGTCCTGGTCGTCGATGACGCCGCCGACCGGGACGTACGCGGGGTGCTCGCGCAACCGCGGGGGCACCCCGCGCTCGGTAAGTTCGTCGAGGGTGTGCCGGGTGAGGCCGTGGCGCTCGGAGAGCAGCAGGTCCCAGAACGCTTCGGTGTCGGGGGCGCCGGGAAACCGGCAGTCCAGTGCGGTGACGGCGATCAGCGACGAGTCGGGGCTCTCGACCGTGTTCATCGGTCCACCTCCTGCGCCCGGGTACGGGCGGCCAGCCGGGACGAGCGTCGGGCCGACGGCGCCGGGGCGGCCTTCGGCTCCGGTACTCGGATCTCTTTCGGAGTGGCCAGGGCAGTGATGTGCGCGGCGAGGGAGGCCACCGTGGCATGGCCGAACATGTCCGCGAGCGCGAGGTGGGGCGCGACGCTCTCCCGCAGTCTGCGGTGCGTCAGCACCAGCGTGAGCGAGGTCACGCCCAGCCCGGCGAACGTGCTGTCCGCCCGAACCGGCTCCCCCGTCAGGTCGGCGAGGACCGCGCTGACCGCGTCGATGGTGGCCGGGTCCCCCGTACCCCCAGCGACCGGTTGACCTGCACCCTCCACTGAGGTCCGGCCCGGCGAGAGTGCTGTCGGTTCGGCGACCGGTGTGCCCTGCGGGGCCGGGGGAAGGGCGTCGACCCGCGGTAAGCCGGTGGTCCGCCGAGTGAGCTCGATGAGGCCGTCAACGGGGATCCGCTCGACCAGTGCGGTCTCGCCTTCCGGGCGGACCCGGTCGAGCCAGCGCGTCGCCGCGACGAGGGCCTGCGCCGGTGACATACGTCCCGGGCGTACGACGAGTGCGACCTCGAGGCCGAGTGCCTCGGCCTCGGCCACCGCCGTACCGGCCCAGTCGACGACGTGCGGGGCGGACGTGACCGAAGGGTCCACCGGCGACGCGGGCGGTGAAAGCGTCGGTTGGCATGCCGGCACGCCGCCGTTCGCCACCTGGTACGGGTTCGGCAGTGCCGCATGGTCGATCTTGCCGTTCGGGGTGACCGGCAGCGAGTCCAGCACGAGGAACTTGCTGGGCACCATGTAGTCGGGTAGCCGTTCGCGCAGCGCCCCGGCCAACTCGTCGGTGGCCGGGACGACGTGTCCCGCCCTGGGCACGACGTACGCGGCCAGGCGAGGGCGTTCGTCGGAACCGGGCACCGCGGCCACGACACACTGCCGCAGGGCCGGATGCCGACCGAGCGTGGCCTCGATCTCGCCGAGTTCGATCCGGTGTCCGCGAATTTTCACCTGTCGGTCGGCCCGTCCCAGGAACTCGATGTTCCCATCGGTCCGCCAACGCCCCAGGTCTCCGGTGCGGTACAGCCGCTCATCCAGCAACGGGTGTGGCGCAAAGCGATGTGCCGTCTGCTCTGGATCGCCAATGTATCCCCGGGCGAGCCCACCGCCGCCGATGAACAGCTCTCCCGGCTCACCAACCGGGCACGGCCGGCCGTCCGGTTCGAGAATGTGGAAGGACTGGGCCCGCAACGCCCGGCCGTAGGGGATGCTGCGCCACCCCGGGTCGACGTCCGCCACCGGGTAGGTGATCGACCAGATGGACGCCTCGGTCGCACCGCCCAGACTCATCACCTGCGCTTGTGGGGCGAGCCGACGCAACCGTTCGGGCAGGGTCAACGGGATCCAGTCGCCGGAAAGCATCACCAGCCGGAGAGAGCGCAACGCCCGGGTCGCGACCTCCGGCTCGATCTCGGCATACTCGACGAGCATCTCCAACAGCGCGGGGGCGGTGTTCCACACCGTGACGCGATGCCGCTCGGCCAGTTCCAGCCAGTGCTGCGGGTCGCGCTGACGGGCCGGATCGGGCAGCACCAGCGCCCCGCCCGCGCCGAGAACGCCGTAGATGTCGAAGACGGAGAGGTCGAAGCTGAGCGCGGACAGTGCCAGCACCCGGTCATCGGCGTGGATGCCGAAGCGGTCGACGATATCGTCGATGGTGGTGCGGGCGGCGTGGTGCTGGATCTCCACACCCTTCGGTTGGCCGGTGGAGCCAGAAGTGAAGATGACGTACGCGGTGGCGTCCGGGGCGGGTCGCGATGGCGGCGGGGTTCGTTCGTCAGCAGTCTCTTGTGTTCGGCCGCTGGGCCGGCCGGCCGCGGTCAGGCGGTACGTCGACACGTCCTCGGGCCACCCGGTTTGCACCCCCCGGCCGACCAAGGCGTGCCGTACTCCGGCGCGGCCGCAGATCGTGGCTACCCGGGCATCCGGCCAGGACGGCTCGACCGGCAGGTAGCCCGCACCGACGGCGTTGACGGCCAGGACCGCGACGATCTGGGCCAGCCCTTTCTCACACGCAACCGCTACCAGATCACCGGTACCGACACCGGCCGCGGCAAGAGCGCCAGCGGTCGCCGCGACGCCCTCGGCCAACTGACCGTGCGAGGTGGCGGAGCCCCTCACGTACAGGGCAGGCTTCTCCGGCAGACGGCGGGCGGCACGGGTCACCGGGTCGTGCAACAGCGGACCGGCATCGGGGAACGCGTCGACGTCCAACGGCTCTGCCGGCAGGACGAAGGGGTCCCAGGCGAGCCTTGGATCCTTCCACGCGGTGGCCTCGGTGAGGCGATGCAACAACCGGACGTACGCGTCGAGCATGTTACGCAGGTAGCCGTCGGGGAAGGCATCGACGACACCGTCCCATGCGATCCGGAGCACGCCGCCCTCGTCCCACACGATGTGGTCGAGCAGGACCTGAGGGGTCTGCGAAACGCCGAAGACCTCCGCGCCGAGCCAACTCGCCGGGGCGGCGGTCTCGGCACCGGCGAGTCCCACCCCACTGGTGAAGACGACCGGGTAGGGCGGAACGCCGAAGTTGCCGCCGAGCTGCCGCAGCACGTCCACCCCGGAGACCGACCGGTGGTCCAGGTCCTCCCAGAAACGGCGATTGAGATCCGACGCGTAGCCAGCGAATCCACTCCACGAGGTCGGGTCGTATCTCGGGGTACCCACCAACGCGGTGGTGGTGAAGTCGCCGACCACCAGGTCGACACCCTCGGGCTTCTCTGGACGCTCGAAGAGCGTGGTGTTCAGGCAGACCTGGTCGCCCGCGCCCCACCGTGCGAGGATCACCGCGAACGCGGCGAGCAACGCGGCCGTCGGTGTCACCCCGTGCTCCGTGCACCGGGCGCGGAGCGTCCGCCATGCCTCCGCGTCGAGTTGGCCGGCGTGCCGAGCGAAACGTGGAGGCTCGGTGGAGTCAGCAGCACGGGTCACCGGTAGACGTGGCGCTGGCGGAAGCTCGGCGACCCGGGCTGCCCAGTAGTCGCGGTCCCGCTCTCGCCGTTGGGTCCACTCCGGATCAGCATCCCGGTCATACAGCAGGTCAGCGAATTCGGCGGGAGGTTCTGGCAGGGATGTCGTCGGGTTGGCGACGAGTTGTCCCCACTGACGCATCAGCAGCATCCAGCCGGCCATGTCGGTGATCAGCACGTCGAAGCCGACGTAGAGGCGGGTGCGGCCGTCCGGCAGGAACGCCGCGTGGAGGTCGAACAACGGCCACTGTGCGGTTGGGCGTACCTGGTGAGATCGGTCGTGTCGGATCGCGGCCAGGGTCTCGCCCACCTGTGCGGGCCCGGCCTCGCGCAGGTCGGTTAGTCCGATGCGGTACGGACCGGCCGTGGGCAGAATCTCCCCTCGACCGTACGGGTCGACCACCATCCGTAGCATCGGATGGTGGTCGACCAGTTGGTTCCAGGCGACTTCGAGGCGCTGGAGGTCGGTGGCGGCGTCGTCGCTGATCCGGTCGTACTCGTAGTAGTAGTAGGTGGCCACCCCGCCGAGAACCAGGCCTGACTCCCGCCCGACAAGGTAGGACTCCTGAACCGGTGTCAAGGGGAAGGTCGCCCGGTTGCCCGGCTGCCTGTCGGTGCGCTGCCCGCCGGATTCACCGCCGCCGGCTGGCTCTTCCGGGGCGTCCGACAGGTGCCGGGCAAGGTGCGTCGCGGTGGCGTTGCCGAGGAACGCGGTCAGGGGAAGGTCCTGTCCGGTGCGTTCCCGAATCCGCCGTCGGAGCCGTACGGCGGTGAACGACTCCAGGCCCAGGGCGGTGAGTGACGCTTGCACATCGATCAGCTCTGGGTCCATGCCGAGGACCTCGGCGATGCAGTCTAGTACGTCGTCGAGGACCGCTTCGGGCATCAGGGGCAGGTTCATCCGGTCTCCGTGGCTGCGACGGCACTGTGAAGCGCGCCGCTGGGAGGACGGCGGCGCGCGCACCGGAGACCCTAGTTGACAATGATTCTCATTTCAAGTTTGAGGGAGATCAGCCCTGCACGTGACTCGCGACGTAGAGGCCGGCGTCGGGGTGTCCGATCTGCCGCATGGTCAACCCATGTTCCGCGAACTCCGCGCGCAACTCCCCCTCGTCCATGACCCACCAGTCGTAGTTCACGGCCACCTCCGCCACCGCCGCCCCCTCCGGCGATCGGGTCAGGTAGGTCATGTGCCACCTGATCTGGTGTTCGCCGACAGCCTCGGCGCTCGCCCAGCCCTCGTAGGTCAGGCCACCCACGGTGCGGCTGGCCATTCGGGTTCTCGGGATCGCGACCGGACGCGCCGGCGGCGCGAGGTTGACGACCACGCGACCCCCACGGACCAGGCGCGGGGCGACGCGCTGCCAGAGTTCCCGCCGGTCGTCCGGCGACAAGTGCCCGATCATGTTCATCGCCACCAGCACCCGCACCTGCTCGGGCATTGGCACGCTCATCGCGTCGGCCGGCGACACCGTAACGCGCGACCTCAGGGATGCGTCCTCGTGCGCTCGGGCGAGGAGCACCGCGCGGAGTGCGGGCGAGGGCTCCACGGCCAGCACCGGCGAGCTGTCAGGCAGGCTGGCGCAGATCACCGCGACGCCACGCCCCGTACCGGCGCCCAGGTCCACCGTGACGCCGGGTTCGTCGCCGAGGCCGTGCAGAGCCTCGGAGAGTCCGGGAGCGAAGAGCCCCCAGGCGTCGGCGATGAGGAGGTCTATGTACTCGGCTGACTGTGCGTACGGATCGTCCATAGCTTGGCTCCCAGGTCGTAGGTCCACTGATTATGACAATCGTTTCGGTTAGCATTGCGGCCGAGTGCGCTGATGCGCGAGCACCGTGAGCCCGGTAGGGGTGCCAAGAGTCGGTTCCGGTCGTTGACGTGCGAGTTCGTGAATCCGCCACGTGACCAGGTGGTACCCGCCCAGCCGTCCCGACGGTGTCAGAGCCGACGACCTGCCGACGAGCCAGACGGGCACCTAAGGTGTCCCGCATGACCGACAGAGTTTTGGTGGCCGGTGCCGGGATCGCGGGTCTGTCGACGGTCCGTGCGTTGCGGCGCCACGGAATCCCAGCGACGGCGGTGGAGCAACGGCCAACCCGGCTGGAGGCGGGGCTGGCCATCAATGTTCCGGGCAATGGCGTGCAGGCCCTCGCGGCACTCGGCGTCGGCGACGGTCTGCGTGACGTCGGCGTGCCGGTGTCGAGACGTGAGTACCGCACCCAGCGGGGGCGGCTACTCTTCTCCGTCGCCGAGGACGAGTTCTGGGGCGGGGAGCACCAGCCCCGGTGCATACGTCGTCGGGACCTTCACGAACTACTGGAACATGACCTGCCCTCGGGGTCGGTACGGTACGGGGTAGCGGTGAGCGCGGTCCGCGTGACGGCCGACGGTGCCGAGGTGACGTTCTCCGACGGCAGCACCGACCGGTACGGCTTCGTGGTCGGGGCCGACGGGGTCCACTCGGCGGTTCGCCCGTCCCTGTTCGGCGACGAACGGCTCGGAGCTGCGCTACTGTCCGCGGCGAGTTGGCGGTTCATGGCACCCGACCCCGGCATCACCTGCTGGACGGTGTGGACCGGCGACAGCGGCACGGTCCTGCTGCTTCCAGCTGGCGACGGCGAGGTGTACGGCTTCGCCTCCGCTACCAGGGGTGGCCCGATCGGGTCCGACCCCAGCTGGCTTTCGGCGGCCTTCGCCGGGTTCCCCGAGCCGGTACAGACGGCAGTCGCCGAAGCACTCCTCCGTCCAGATTTGATGTACCACTCCCCAATCGAGGAGGTGCGCATCCCCCGGTGGCACCAAGGCCGGGTGGTCCTGATCGGCGACGCCGCGCACGCCACCGCGCCGGTCTGGGCGCAGGGTGCCTCGCTCGCCGTAGAGGACGCACTGGTGCTGGCCGAACTCCTTGCCAGCCGGGACTGGCAAACAGTCGGTGGCGAGTGGGATCGGCGTCGGCGTGGACGGGTCGCCCATGTGCAGGCAGCGACCGACCAGCTCTCCCGGGCAGCCGCCAAGCCTGCGTGGCTGCGGAACCTTCTGCTGCCGGCGATCGGCCGACACAGCTACCGGTCGGCGTACGGCCCGCTCCGCACGCCGGTGGCGTCGTTGACGGCGCCCGGCTGATCCTCGGTGTTGGGCCGCCTTCGCCTATCGCCGGTCGCTCTTGTCCTCGGGTGACTCGCTTGGATGCCAACTCTCGCTGGTTGGCGTAGCTGTGGTCTCGGTGCGGGTTGGGTCCGTCGCGGGGCCGATGTTGATCGGCCGCATCATCTCGTTGTCTTCGTGCTCCAGGATGTGACAGTGCCAGATATATCGGCCTGGCAGGTCAAAGAAGGCTTTGATTCGAGTGATCTCGCCGGGTAGAGCGAGGACGGTGTCATGGTAGCCGTGTTGCTGCGTCGATGGTGGTGTGTTGCCATCTGGTCCTCGGCCGATGATCTGAAATTCGACCTCGTGAACGTGGATCGGGTGGGCATGGTCCGTACGGTTGTCCAGCTCCCACAGCTCCGTGGCGTTGAGTGCGACATTCTCGGTGACCGGGTCGCTCCACGTCAGCGGTACCGCGGTGCCGTCCGGATCGACGGTGCCGAGCAGGATGGCGACAGGGCCGCAACCAGTGGTGGAAATCCGTTCGTCAAGGGAGAGGCGGCGGGTGTTGGTCGCCGGGCCGAGGGGAACGAACTGGGGTAGGCGGAGCTGGTCTGGTGGGACGCTTCTGTCTGGCTCGGTACGAGGAACGACAGCCAGCTTCATGACCTGACCTGTGGTGTTGACGTCGGCGGGTGCGAAATCGACTCCCGGCACACCACCGAGGAAGGGTCCGTCCGGGCCCTCGTTGATCAGGTACAGGTCAGTACCGGCGGGCACATCGGTGAAGTCGAGGATGACATCGACGCGTTGGGCGCCGCCAAGGATGACCTCGTCGAGTGGCTGGGGCTGGGGAAGGAAGCCACCGTCGGTGCCGATCAACCAGATCGGCAGGGCGGGGACGGCGGGACGTGTGGCGGTGGGGTTGGCTGCGATCTTCAGGATCAGGGTGCGCGCGTTGCAGCCGTTGAGCAAACGCAGTCGGTACCGCCGCCGTTCGACCTCGAGGCGCGGCCAGGTCCGACCATTGGCGACGATAGTGTCGGCGAAGAAGTCGGGAACCCAGATCGGTGGAACGTCGCCGTTTGGAATGTAGTTCGCGGGATTCGCGCACGTGTCACTGAAGGCCCGGCTACTGGGATAAAACAGTGAACCGTCCCGGTGGAAGGTCCGGTCCTGGATGACGATCGGGATCTCGTAGTAGCGGGTGCCCGGGGGGTCACCCAAGCCGGGGGCAGGGCCGGGTAGGACACCGGGTGGCAGGTCGAACTCTCCGCCACGTAGCAAGTAGAAGCCGGCCAGGCCGGAGTAGACCGCCTGACGGGTCATCCCCAACGCGTGATCGTGGTACCACTCGGTGGCCGCCCGCTGATCGTTGTCGTAGCGGCTCGTCGCGGTTCCAGGCCGCCACTGGATCCCGAACTGCTCGGCGAACGACGCCCGATAGCGGTCGTAGAAGCTGCCGACCGTCGCGTAGCCAGCCGGAATGTCCTTCGCCGCTGGCAGGAACCATGCCTCCGGATAGCCGTCACTCTCCGCCCGGGTATGTCCCCCGTGCAGGTGCACCACGACCGGCACCGGGCCGAGGTACGGGCCTGGGGTCCGCGTGAAGGTGGGAGTGGAGTCCCGCCCGGCTATCCCTCCAGGCGGGTTGGCCCAGTGCAACGTCGGATCGACGGGCAACAGCGGAGGCAGGAACCGATCGTGCCGGTCAACGAGTTGGTTGATCCAGGTAACCTGCACGGGCCGGTCGACTCGGGCCTCGATGGTGAACCCCGGGAACTGGAACGTGCCACGGCGGGTGGCGGAGCCGAACCCCCACACCGCGGTCCGGGGAAGATCCGGCGGCAGGATCTGCTGCGAGAACTGCCGTATCCCGATCACGTACTCGTCGCACCGGTCCCGTCCGTGCCGGCGGACCGGCGGCATGACCTCCGGGACCAGCAGGTCCGTCCGGTACTTCTCGATGACGTCGGGAGTTAACAGCGGCCGCTCCAGTGGCAGTGACACGGCGTTGGAGGCCGGCGGAGACAGCATGACGGCCGCTCCCCCTGCGGCTCCCGCCATCAACAGGTGCCGACGGCTGACCATGATGATCCCCCTGCCCTACGTCATCAACTACGACCTAAGGTGAATGTAAACCACAAAAGTTATTTTTGGTGCTTTTAGCCATGTATCGGGGGTTAGGCGGTCATCCGGAACGCGGCCGGGTCGAGAAGCCACACAGTCACACGCGGGCGCCGCCCGCCGAGCAGATCGCGCTGGTCCGTCGATGAACGGCGAGCGACGTCAAAGGTCCCCGACACACAGCAATACCGGCCGCCGTGCTGTGCGACCCTCGAGGCCCCACGTCCGGCCCGCCGGCGAGCCCGGCTACCACACCCACGGCGGCGGGGACCGGCATGTCGGTGAGCTGTCCGGCACTTCTGGTGTCCTGCCCGAATGCTGGCGGTAGACGAACTGCAGCACCTACTCGCGACCTGGCTCGGGTTCTGCCCCCTCTGCTACCAACTCGCCCCAACCCAACAAGGGACTATCAGGAGGCCGTACCAGTGGCGTCCTCCGCTGACCGAGGTGCCACAGCCCGGCGCACGAACACGAGCATGAGGCCGGCAACGGCCACGAGGACCCCCACCACCAGCATTCCGGTCGGCAGGTAGCGGCCGAGCAGGAGCAGCTGCGCCCGACCGTCGCTGGCCTGTTCGACTACCGCGTCGGCGGTGGCGTCGTCGTACTGGAAGGTGGCGTCGAAGATGACCACCGGCGGCCCGACGTCCGGCACCAGCTCCTGGCGCTGCTGCTCGCGGTAGCCCAGAATGCCACCGGTCATCGGCTCCACCCAGAGCGTGCGAGACGCCCGGTAGGTCATCGTCGCGGTCGTCGCCTCCGGCGCCAGGAAGCCGAGCAGTTGGGTCAGCGTCTCCTCGTCCATGTCGAGCTCCCGCTGGGGGACGGTCTGCTCGAACCGGTACGTCTCCAGGCCGGCGATCTCTTCCTCACCCTGGTACAGCATCGGCAACGACTGCCGCAGGATGCCATCGAAGTACTGGTACGTCTGCCTTTTCGTATCGAAGGGGAACAGGTACAGCTGCCCGGCGTACGCAATGCTCCCCGCCTCACACCCGGTGGTGCCCGACTCCACGGCCTCCATGTCGTGGTAGCACTGACCGTCCCACTCGACTGCGGCACCGGACACCCGGTCGAGGGCGATGCGGCTCTCGGCCCGGTTGACCGGCAGGTCGCGATCTACCCAGTCGGTAGCTTGATACACGTTCCAGATCAGAGTTTCACCAGCGAGGCTTCCGGCGAGCTCTGCGGCAGCCTCGTTGTCGGGTTTGATACCTGTTGCCGAACGCAGAGTGCCCGTTTCGACGGTCACCGCCGGGTCGCCGTCGGGCAGCGTCCGAGCACTGACGAAGGTGGCTGACGGCGCGACCACCACGATATCCGGCGGTGTCACGTCGTAGGGCACCTGCTTGAGCGCTGGCACGATCAGCCACACCAGACCCACGGCCACAGCGACGCAGAGTAGCCCCAGACCGAAGAGAGCCGCGCCGATCTTCTGCCGCATCAGCACACCCTTCCATTAGGTGAAACTTGTTCTAATCTACTGCTCCTTTTCCCGCAGGGAAAGACCCCGGGGGCATGCCGTCTGCCGCATCACCGTCCACTAGCGCCGCCCCCCACCCCCACGTACGCTTACCAAGCACTTGCTTGGCCAACCAATCATGCCGGGAGGTCCCGATGATGCCGTCCATCCCAGCGGCCCTCCACCGCGCGGCGCAGGAGTTCAGCTCGGCACCGGCCCTGGTGGAGCCCGGCGTCACGCAGCTGAGCTACGCGGAGCTCCTCGCCGAGGTGCGGCGCGTGGCACAGGCACTGATCGCCGGCGGGCTTCGCCCGGGCGACCGGCTCGCGCTCTGGGCACCGAACTCGGCACAGTGGGTGCTGGCCGCACTCGGCGCGAGCTACGCGGGCCTCACCCTGGTACCGGTCAACACCCGCTTCACCGGGATCGAGGCACTCGACGTGACCCATCGAAGCCGCGCCAGTGGCCTTGTCGTGGTGGACCCGTTCCTCGGCACCGATCGGCTCGCCACGCTACAGGCCGCCGCCACGGCGGAAGGCAAGCAGCTCCCCCGCCTGGTCGTGCGAGTGCCCTCCGGCTGGGACGAGTTCGTAGCCGGCGGGGCCTCGGTACCCGAACCGGTGGCCAACGCCCGCGCCGCCGCGGTCAACCCCAACGACCTGAGCGACATCCTGTTCACCTCGGGTACCACCGGGCGCAGCAAGGGCGTGATGAGCGCGCACCGGCAGTCGATAGACGTGGCTACCGCCTGGGCCGACATCGCCCGGCTGACCCCCGACGACCGCTACCTCGTGATCAACCCCTTCTTTCACAGCTTCGGCCTGAAGGCCGGCATCCTCGCCTGTGTGGTCAGCGGCACCGCCATCGTGCCGCAGGCGGTCTTCGACGTACCCCAGGCGATGGCTCTGATCGCGGACCAACGGATCACCGTCCTACCCGGGCCACCCACCCTCTACACCAGCCTGCTCGGTCATCCCGACGCCCGGCGATTCGACTTGTCGAGCCTGCGCTTGGCCGTGACCGGAGCGGCCACCGTGCCACCGGCCCTCGTCGATCAGATCCGCAAGGAGCTTGGCGCGGACGTACTTACCGCGTACGGACTGACCGAGGCGGTGGTCGCCACGATGTGCCGACCGGGCGATGACGCGCAGACCGTGGCGCAGACCTGCGGACGAGCAGCAGCCGGATGTGAGATCCGCATCGCTGACCCGGGCGGTGAGGTGTTGCTGCGCGGGCCGAACACCATGCTCGGCTACCTCGACGACCCGACCGCCACCGCGGCGGCGATCGACGCCGAGGGGTGGCTGCACACCGGCGATATCGGGCGCCTCGACGAGCGGGGCTACCTGACCATCACCGACCGACTCAAGGACATGTACGTCTGCGGTGGCTTCAATGTGTACCCGGCCGAGGTCGAGCGCACGCTTGCCCAGCTTCCAGGCGTGGCCGAGTCCGCGGTGATCGGCGTGCCCGACCCACGGCTCGGTGAAGTCGGCAAGGCCTACCTGGTCTGCCACCCGGGTCACGCACTCAGCACGGCGGAGGTGACCGAATTCTGCCGGAGCCGACTCGCCAACTACAAGGTGCCGCGGTCAGTCGAGGTCCGGTCTGAACTGCCGCACAACGCCTCGGGCAAAATTCTCAAGTATCTGCTCCGCGGAGAGCTGAGGGGTGACGAGGCGTACTAGGGCGTGTCCGGCCGATCTTGTAGCGGTGGGTCGTTGACGATGTGCCGGTGGTGCGTCGTGGTGAACTGACCGATGAGGCGTGGGCGGTGATCGCGCCGCTGCGTCCCCAGCCTGGTGGAGCGCGGGAGCGGTGGCGGGATCACCGTCAGGTCATCAACGGGATCTTGTGGAAGCTGCGCACGGGCGCGCCGTGGCGTGACCTGCCGGAACGCTTCGGGCCGTGGAAGACCTGCCACGAACGGCTGCGCCGCTGGACGGCTGACGGCACGTGGACCGGATCCTGGCGGCGGCGCAGGTGCATGACGACGGCATTCCGGTGCAGTGGACGATCAGCATCGACTCGTCGATCGTGCGGGCGCACCAGCATGCCGCTGGCGCCCGCAAAGAGGGGGCTCCGCATCAAGTCCGGCGACGCCTGGTGCGCAAGATGGCGAGGCCATCGGACGATCCCACGGCGGGCTGAGCACGAAGATCCACCTCGCCGTCGACGGACGCGGCCGGCCGCTGTCGATCCTGCTCATCTGGCTTCGATGATCACTCAGGATCCACGTTAATCGACGATCATGCCGTCGATCTGCTCCCGGAGGATGTCGGCTTGGCCGCAGTGCCGTGCCAACTCACGGATCATGTGCACGTAGATGTAGCGCAGCGACACCCTGCCCAGACGGGGATGAGGCACAGTGTCGTCGAGGGCAAACCCGGCTGCGATCTGCCTCGATCGATCACAGACCACGGTGTACTCCAGGATGACGTCTGCGACCGTCTCGTCCGAGCTGACCTGCCAACTGGCGTCGTCACCGAACGAGTTACCAGTGATCTGTTCACGCCGCTGCTGTTCCAGGCAATGCTGGAACCAGTGCCGCTCAACAGCGGCGGCGTGTTTGACGAGACCGATGAGCGTGGTGAGCGAGGGCACCAGGCTCCGGCGGGCGTCATCCTCCGACAGCCCTCGGAGCTTGGCGATGATGACATCGCGGTACACATCGATGAAGGCTTCCAGAAGCGCGCGCTCCGGGGCAGTGCTCGCGAGTTCCTCGCTGTCGAGCGGCCGGGCAGTCGTCACATCGACACCCTAACCCTCTGAGGTAACCGTCCCGCCCGACCAAGATCGACGGGACGCGCCCTAGGCGATCTTGCCTCTCTTGCTTGGGGCCGTACGATCTCCGCTCATGGGCAGCAGCTATCAGACCATCCTCGCCACGGGCGATCTCGCCCATGTCCGTGCGGCAGTTGCCGTGTCGCAGCAGGAGGTTGTGATCATTCCGGTCGCCGAGGGCCGGTGGGCGGTGGTGCCGATGCAGAAGGCCGGCATCTACGCCGAGACCGAGAACCTGGCGGAGCTGCTGAGCCTGGCTCAGGGTAGCGTGGCCGCCTCGTTCGACGTGTTCGACTCCGATGTCATGGTGGTCAAGCTGTTCCGCGATGGTCGTAGCTATCACGAGTACCTGTCTGATCAGGCCTACCTCGTAGAGTTATGGGACGATGACGACAATGAGATCCTGGTCGATCTACTCGGCCGACCCTACCCGCCGGGCTTGAGTGCGCCCTCAGGTGCCTACGGTGCCGACCCGGCAATGTTCGCCGCGCTCGGCGTCGAGCCGATTGATGAGGCACAGTTGGACGTCGCGCTCAGCCGGCCGGAACTCAGGGCAGAGGAGCAGCATCACGCGATCCTGCATGCGCTGAATCTCGATTGCGGTCCGCTGACGACATCTTTCGAGAAGGCCACTGCATCGGGTTTGGGCGTCTAGGCCAGTTTCAACTACACTCGCCATAGTGTCACGCGGGTCCTGGTACCGATCTGTCACGCAGGTCCCGAGACCGGACATCGTGACTGGAGCGTTGTCGGGCTCCACTTGATGCGTGACGGATCGGGGTCAGATGATCCGTGACACGTCCGGCTAGACGATCTTGGGTTTGATGCTGGGCTAAGCGTAACGGCGGGCGCCAATCGTGCGGTTAGCCTGTTGTGGTGGGTAGTGAGTTCGAGCGGGCGTTGCGGCTGATGCGGCGGCATGACCCGCAGTTGGCGGAGGGCGGCTTCGGCTGGCTGCGTGAGATGGCCGGGGCGCATGTTGACGATCTGATCGTCGAGTTCGGCCGGGAGACCGATCACGCGCTGCGGTGCTGGTTGCTGGAACTCATCGGGGAGACCCGTTCTCCGCGATCGTTCGACTTGCTGGTCGCGCAGCTGCAGGGCGAGGACGAATTATTGCGCGATTGGGCAGGCCGAGGTCTGCGGCTTCTAGACACGAAGGAGGCGCGGCGGGTGTTGTGGCAGCACAAGCAGAACCAGCCGCCCGGGGCCGCTCCGGTTTTCGGGCCTTGAACCGGGCGATCGGTTGATGGTGACGCGGGCGACCTCGGCATCAGCTCGTCGCCGTGCTGGTTGCGGAAGGTGTGGTCGGCGGCCTTGACGGTGACGGCGAGCCCGGCGAATCTCACGACCAGGACTGCAATTCCATGATCGACAGGACACGACCTAGGCCGTGTCTCCTGGATCTTCGACCCCGGATCAGCTGTCTACGTCTGTCGTGAGTGGGCGGTTCGAGCTGACCGAGGTCGAGTACGCACGGATCGCGCCGTTGCTGCCGGCGATGACACCGCAGCGCGGCGCCGACCAGGGCGAGGAACACCTACCGCCGGTCGCGGATCACGAACCCGATCCGGCAACTGGCATCCTCGAGGTGCATGACGAGATTCTTCACCGCCTTTACCACCCAGAAGGCGCTCGGGTGCGAGGTGAGTGAGGTTACGTCATTGCCCGGACGAGGGCGGAGTAGGTCGGCCTGCCAGTGAAGATCGACAGCCGGTGAACGAGGAGACCAGTTCCGTTGTCTCCTCGCCACCTCAGTTATGCGCTTCCGCTGCCATGTCAGTCGACCAGAATCTCCTTTCCCTTGCGGTCCTCGTGCCGGTAGTCCCCGTGCTTGCGGTCCTCGTGCCGGTAGTCCCCGTGCTTCCGGCCCTCGTGCCGGTAGTCCCCGTGCTTCCGGCCCTCATGCTTGTCTCGCTTGCGCGCCTCGCTCGTGAGGCGGGCGAGTTCGGTTTCGAAGGTTATTTTGTGTCCCTGCTCGTCCGTCTTGATGTCGAGGAAGAGTGCGGCAGCGTCCGGGTCACCCAGCTGGTTTGACCTTGTGATCGCGGCGGTGTAGTAGTCGATCGCGTTCTGCTCCGACTCGATTGAGAACCGGAGGTTCATGGCGGGACCGTTGACGAAACCGGCGAGGTTGGACACCTTTCGATAGTTCTGAACTTCCCTCTTTCCGAGTCCGGCAAGCAGCGCGCCTAGGGCTGCCTCGCCAGTGGATACGGCGACCTCGGCCATGGTCTCGTACTGTCCCCACTGCCAGGACGCCACTGCGAGTGCCGAGTCGGAGCCGCCAGTCAGCGTGAGGTAGAACGGCTCGGAGTAGTTCGGTCCAGGCGTAACATTGAGGGGAACGTCCTTGACGGGCGGGGCCTGCGGCACGGTAGCCTTGCCTCCCTCCAGAGCACGACGTGCCTCGGTGAGCAGGTCCGCCGCTTCGGCCTGCCACCGGGCGAGAGAGCGCAGGGTTTCATACGCCTTACGGTCAGGTGCTTCCTCCGCCCAGGCCATGAGCGCCTGCTCGGCCTGCAGGGCCTGGCGGATCGCTACCCGCACGTTATACGTGTTGTCCTGGATGCTGTAGATCTCCGACATTCCGATCTCGGACTTGTAGTGGTCCCAGTACTCGACATCGGCGACCGACTCCCAGACGTTGGCCAAGTCGGTGAGGTCCTTGCGGTCTGCCGCCTCGGCATAGAGGTTGTACTGCTGGTGGGCGTTGGCCTGGGTAACCGCCGCGGCGTTCAGTAGCTCGTCTACTGACGAGGCGTTGTACGCCCCTTGTGGGCTTGTGTCGAACAGGGCTGGATACGACGCACATTGGGCCCAACCAAGTGGGCACAGTTCCGACGCGGCCGAATTCGGCTGCGTGGCCGATAGCCCGGTGGCCGACAGGGCGGCTGGAGCAGACAGGCCGAGCGCGGCGAGAGCGGCTACGCCCACCAGAGCTGATCTTCCCCATATAGTTGTTCGGGTGTGCATGGCATGCAACCTCCAGATTCGGAATTGGTTGTCGTCGCGGCAGCAAGAGTTGTCCAGGCCGCATGGCAGCTCCGTCGGGCACGACCATGCAAGGCTTTCGCTCGCCCTTGCTGGCATCGGTCCGGCGGCTGCTGTGTGATTAGGGTGTCGCAGTAGCCAGACACATGACCACAAACACGAAGAAAAGTAGCCTTTCGGGATAGATCGGTCGCACGGAGGCTTCACCTGCGCGGGAAGTGACAGTGCGAGTGCCCAGCGGCGTCTGGGGCAGGCTTCACAGCGCATCGGCAGTGAGCAGTCACCGCTGACCGCTTCCGAGTGCGTTGCCCGGTCTAGCCGGATGACCCCACCGCACGCGGCGCCTCTACGGCCAGGCCCACATCCGACGAAGTAGGTGAATCAGACGATCGGGGACGGGCGGGGCCGGAACCTGACCAGCCGCCTGACCCCGGGCCAGGACCACGACACCCGCCAGCTGGTGCGACTGCTCGACGACGTGGCCGTGGCCCGCCCCGGCGGGATCGGCCACCCACGCCAACGCCTCGATTCCCTCTCGGCGGACAAGGCGTAGCTCGCGCGGCAACCGCCGTTCGCTGCGCGCCCGGCGCATCCCCACGACATCCCCAAAAAGACGACCAGAAGACCCGCGCCCGGAAAGGATCACGCGGTCGCACCAAGCCATGATCCGGGAGACACGGCCTAGATCCAGTCGGTGTGGCGGGGCCAAGCCAACAGGGTGTCGACCACCTCGGGCGGTCCAGTCGATGGCATCGGCGCAACAGCGCAGTAGCGGCCCTTGAAAAACAGCAGCGGACCGTCGTCGTGGCACTCGCCGAGCGCGGTCACCCGGCCCACCACGATCGCGTGGTCGCCACCCGGATGCACGGCCTCAACCCGGCAGTCGGCCCAGGTCAACGCGCCAACAAGGATCGGCGTACCGGCCGGGGAGGGAGTCCAGGCGACGTCGGCGAACTTGTCCGCGCCCGGTGCGCCGAAGACGCGGGACAGTGGCCGATGCGCCTCCGCCAACACGTTGACACAGAACACTCCGACGTTGCGGATCCGACGCCAGGTGGCGGATCCGGCCTGTGGGCAGAACAGCAGGAGCGGTGGATCCAGCGACAGTGGGGCGAAGGCCTGGCAGGCGAACCCTGCCGGGCCTTCATCGTCGATCGTCGTGATGACCGTTACACCGGTGCAGAAGTGGCCGAACACCCGACGAAACTGTTTGGTGTCCACCACGGCTGCGGTGGTCACCCAACCCTCCGGAACTGGTGACCCCACACGCTGTGGGCGGTCGTCTGCCGAGCTATCCAGGTACGGTCGTCCACCGTGTCGCCGTCGGTTCCGTACTCGATGTCGAAGCCGCTCGGCGTACGCAGGTAGAACGAGATCATGCCGTCGTTGGCGTGCCGACCCAGGGTCGCGACCAGCGGCGTCTTGTTTCTGGTGCCACGGTCCAGGGCACGGCCAACGTCATCGATCGTCTCGGTCTCCAGCATCAGGTGGACAAGACCACTGGGTGCTGGAATCGGGGCCAGTGCGACACTGTGGTGCCGCGGGTTGCAGCCGAGGAAACGCATCCACAGGGGCTTGTCGCTGGGCGGTAGACCGACAGTCTCGGGAATCAGCCGCATCGAGTCGCGCAGTCGGAATCCGAGCACCTCGGTCCAGAAGCGTAGCCCGGCGGCATCGTCGAAGGCCGGCAGCACCACATGCCCCATGCCCTGCTCACCGGTCACGAAGCGGGTGCCGTAGGGGCTGTGCGCCGGGCGGCTGTCGAGCTCGGCGCCGCAGTAGAACTCCAGGCGGTTGCCGGAGGGGTCGTCGACACTGATCATCTGTGCCACCCGACGGTTGGCCAACTCGTCGGCCTCGGCCGTCTTGACCACGGCACCCGCCCCCTCAAGGACGCCGGTCAGCTGGTCGAGCGCGGCGGGATCAGCCAGCTCCCAACCGCTGGCGGCCAACCGGTCCCGATCGCCGGGCACCACCACGATCCGAGCGGGCAGGTCGTCCATACGCAGATAGGCGGCCTCCGGGTCGGGGCCACGGCCCTCGGCCATGCCGAGAACCTTGACGCCGAACTCCCGCCATGCGGGAACATCGGTGGCGTCGACCCGGAGGTAGCCGAGGGATCGGATGAGACTCACGGGTGGTTTCCTTCCAGGAAATCGAAGGCGAGGCGGTTGAACTCGTCGAACTTCTCCAGATGTGCCCAGTGTCCGCAGCCACCGAAGACGTGCAGCCGGCAGCGGCGGATCAGCTTGAGCGCGACCAGTGCCCCGTCGAGGGGGTTGACCCGGTCCTCCCGACCCCACACCAGGAGGACCTCGTTGCGCAGCCGGTGGGCGTCGCGCCACAGCAGGCCCTCCTCATAGAGGTCCGGGTCGGCGAACGAGGCGCCCAGCGCACGCATGCCGCGCAGGGCGTCCGGGTCGGTCGCGGCCCGCATTCGCTCATCGATCAGCTCGTCGGTGACGAGCGATTGATCGAACACGAGCGTGCGCAGGAACTCCGCCAGCTTCTCCCGGCTGGGGCCGGGCGGTGCGCCGAACGCGGCCAGCCGTTTGACCCCCTCGGTCGGGTCGGAGGCGAAGACGTTGAGGCTGAGCCCGCCGGGGCCCATCAGCAGCAACCGGCCGACCCGCTCCGGGTAGCGCACGGCGAACCGGACCGCGGTGCCACCGCCGAGCGAGTTGCCGATGAAGTCGACCCGGTCCAGGCCCACCTCGTCAAGCAAGGCCGCGAGCCGGTCGGCCGCATGCGTGAAGTACTGCCGGCCACTCGGGCAATTCTCGGACCCGCCGTATCCCGGCTGGTCAACGGCGAGGGTGTCGAATCGCTCAGCGAAGACCGGGACCGTCCGCCCGAAGTTGCTCCATGCCGAGGCACCCGGCCCACCGCCGTGCAGCAGCACGACCGGACGCACGCCCGCCGGCCCGGCCCGGTGGTAGTGCAGCCCGGCGGCGGTGGCTTCGATGACTGTGCTGGTCGTCATGGCGTCCTCACACCATCGCGTCCGCGATGGACAGCCCGAACTCACCGCTGCCGTACATGGACAGTGCCCGTTCGGGGTCGTTGATGGCGTGCACCCGGCCGGCGTGTGCGTCACGCCAGAAGCGCTGGATCGGCTGGCTCGTGTAGATCGCCCGACCACCGGAGTTCTCGAAGAGACGATCCACGGCCTGGATCGCCAGTTCCGTGCCGCGAACCTGGTTGCGACGGACCCGCAGGCGCAGTCGCATCGGTAGCTTCTCCCCCGCCGTGACCAGCTCCATCAGCTCGTTCATATCGGCGGTCAGCGCGAGCCAGGCCGCGTCCACGTCGGCGGCTGCCCGCGCGACCCGCACCTGTGAGTAGGGGTCCTCGGCAGCCCGCACCCCGGCGTAGGCGGCGCGGACCCGATCACGCATGTGGGTCACGTGCGCGTCGTACATCCCGGTCGCCATCCCGATGATCGGGGCGGTGATCGTGTACGGGAAGATCGAGCCGTACGGGATGCGGTAGAGCGGCCCTGGGTTCTGCTCCTGGCCGGGGCAGACGCACCGGGCCGTGTCGCCGAAGCTGAGCGTTCGGTAGGCCGGAACGAACGCGTCGGACACCACGATGTCGTTACTACCGGTGCCCCGCAGGCCGATCGTGTGCCAGACATCCTCGATCGTGTAGTCGGCCGCGGGGAGTAGGAAGGTCCGGAAGTCGGCGGGTGCGTCGCCCTCGCCGGGCACGATTCCGCCGAGTAGAACCCAGCTGGCGTGGTCGCACCCGGAGGAGAAGCTCCACCGCCCACTCACCCGGTATCCCCCATCGACGTCTTGGATCTGGCCGGTGGGGGCGTAGGAGGACGACATCAGGGTGCTGGGGTCAGCGCCCCACACATCCTGCTGTGCCCGTTCGGGGAAGAGGGCCAGCTGCCAGTTGTGCACCCCGATCACCGATGCGACCCAGCCGGTTGAGCCACAGGCACCGGCGATGTCGCGGACACAGCTGAAGAAGGCCGTCGGGTCGGCCTCGAGGCCGCCACACCAGGCCGGCTGAAGCAGCCGGAAGAAACCGGTGGAGGCCAGTGACTTGAGGTGCTCGGAGGAGAGCGTCCGGCGATCCTCTGTCTCCTGGGCTCCCTCCCGCAGGACGGGTAACAGCTCGCGCACCCCCCGTACGACCAGTTCGGCGCCCTCCATGACATCCCTCCGGTGGCTTGGCTGACGAACGTGACGATCCCTATAATAGAACACGTTCTACCTGGCGGCTACCATACGAACAGCAGGACCTGTAACACGTTCCATCACAACCGAGGAGCGACATGACCAACGTCGAGGCAGTACGCACGATCGACAGCGGGGTTCTGCCCACCAGGTTTGCCCGCGGCTGGCACTGCCTGGGACTGGCCGACTCCTTCCGCGACGGTCAACCCCACGCCGTCGAGGCGTTCGACACCAGGCTCGTGGTCTTCGCCGACTCGACGGGCGCACTGCACGTACTCGACGGGTACTGCCGGCACATGGGCGGCGATCTGACGATGGGCACCATCAAGGGCGACGAGATCGCCTGCCCGTTCCACGACTGGCGCTGGCGCGGCGACGGTCGCTGCACCGCAGTGCCGTACGCCCATCGAGTTCCGCCCCGCGCCCGCACCCGCTCCTGGCCCACCTGCGAGGAGAATCGTCAACTGTTCGTCTGGAACGACCCGCAGGGCGCCCCACCGCCGCCGGAGCTCACGATCCCGCGCATCGAGGGCGCCCACTCCGACGAGTGGAGCGCCTGGACCTGGGACTCGATTCGAATCGACGGCGCCAACTGCCGCGAGGTCATCGACAATGTCGTCGACATGGCGCACTTCTTCTACATCCACTTTGCTTTTCCGACGTTCTTCAAGAACGTGTTCGAGGGCCAGGTAGCCGCGCAGTTCCTGGAAACCCGGCCCCGGCCGGACGTACCGGTCTCCGCGAGACAGTCCGGCGATGCGACGCTCCGCTCGGAGGCCGCCTACTACGGACCCGCATACATGATCGACTATCTCTTCAACAACTACCGCGGCATCAGGGTGGAGTCCGTACTGGTCAACTGCCACTACCCTGTATCGGCCAACTCGTTCGTGCTGCAGTGGGGCATCATCGTCAAGCAGCTACCCGGCCTCACCGCCGAACAGGCCGACAAGGCCGCAGCGAAGTTCGCGGCCGGCATCGGGGTCGGCTTCCGGCAGGACGTGGAGATCTGGAAACACAAGAGCCGGATCGACAATCCGCTCCTCTGCGCCGAAGACGGCCCGGTCTACCAGCTCCGCCGCTGGTACGAACAGTTCTATGTGGACGTTGACGAGGTTACCGAAGACATGGTGGCCCGCTACGAGTTCGAGGTCGACACCAGCAGAGCCGTCGAGACCTGGACCGCCGAGGTGGCGGCCAACCTCGACCGACAAGCCGATTCCGCGTCATGAACCGCATCGACCCGCTGACCGAGCGGCAGACGTATCTGATCGGCGGCTTCGCGGAGCTGTCCTGTGCCCGCTGCGCCGCCCTGGTCCGGGTACGCAAGTCGAGCCCACAGCAGACCAGCGTGCAGTGGAGCACCCGGGCCGTCCGCCAATGCCCCGTGCTGACCGGCAACGAACAGCCGCACACGCCCGTGCCCACCTGCCCCGACCTGCGCACGAGCATTCAGCACGCGGTGCGTACCGGCAGACTGGAAGTGACGTGATGTACCACCGGCTGCGCGTCACCAGGGTGATCGAAGAGACGCCCGATGCGCACTCTCTGGTCCTGAGCGTGCCACCGGATCTGGCCCCGACGTTCGCCTACCGCCCCGGCCAGTACCTCACCCTCCGGGTGCCGCACAGCCACGGAATCGCGGCCCGCTGCTACTCGCTGTCCAGTTCTCCGTACACGGAGACCGACCTGAAGATCACGGTCAAACGCGTACCTGATGGGCCGGCGTCGAACTGGATCTGCGACCACATCCGCGTCGGAGCCGCCCTGGAGCTCATGCCGCCGGCCGGCACGTTCACCCCCGCCTCGCTCGACGACGACCTCCTACTCCTCGCTGGAGGCAGCGGCATCACCCCGGTGATGTCCATCATCAAAGCCGTACTCGCCGGCGGTCGTGGCCGGCTTGCCCTGGTGTACGCGAACCGTGACCAGGGCTCGGTCATCTTCGCCGCCGAGTTGGCCGCGCTCAGCGAGCAGCACCGCGACCGGCTGAGCGTGATCCACTGGCTGGACAGTGAGCGCGGCACCCCAGAACCGGCCACGCTGGCGACCCTGATCACCCCTTGGGCCGGGCGGGAGGCGTACGTCTGCGGTCCGGCACCCTTCGTCGCGGTAGCCCACGACACGCTACAGCGGGCTGGTGTCCCGGCGAATCGGATCCGGGTCGAACGCTTCGAGGTCGAGGAACGGCGCTCGGCTGACGACCGCGACGCCACCCTGGAGGTTGAGCTCGACGGCCAGACCCACCGGCTGCCGTGGCCCGCCGGTGCCCGCCTGTTGGACGTGCTGATCGCGGCCGGGCTGAATGCACCGTTCTCCTGCCGCCAGGGCCACTGCGGTGCCTGCGCCTGCCGATTGCTGGACGGTCAGGTCGATCTCGTGCACAACGAGATCCTGGAGGAGGAGGACTTCGCCGAGGGCTATACCCTCGCCTGCCAGGCCGTCGCCCGCAGCGAACAGGTGTCGGTCACCTACTACTGACCGGCGGCAACCGCGTCCACGGTGACGAGAGAGTCGAGGTTGGCGCGACGCGGCAGGGCGCCTCACTCACCCCTCCCGGCCCCGGATCGCGGCGCTCCGGCCTGCCCGTCGGCCCGAGAAGACACAGTCGGCCAACGACAGCCCACTGACATAGCTACGCGAGCAGACGCCGACCGCGGTACGACCGGCGGCATACAGGCCGGGTACACCACTGCCGTCGGCCCCCAGGGTCTGCCCGGTCTCCTCGTCCACCCGGAGGCCACCGAGGGTGAGCATGGGTGCGGGCGCAACGAGCCGGGACCGCACCGAGACATCGACCAGCGAGTACGGCGGGACGGCCAGGGGCCGAACCTGGTCGGCGGGCTTGCCGGCCGGGTCGGGCCCACCCGCCTGATAGGCCGCTAGAGTGTCGGCCAGTTGCTCGGGACTCACTCCGGCGCGACGCGCGACCGCCTCTGGTGTCGCCGCGGTGACCCGACCGAACGTCAGCAACCACCGCGCCTGCCATCGTTGGAACCACAGGGTCTGGGCCCGAAGCTGCCGGCGGCACTCGGACCGCAACGCTGCGTCGAGCAGCAGCCAGGCCCGCGCATCCGGCGAGCGCAGGATCGCCTCACCGACGGCCGCGCCATAGCGCGACTCATCGCAGATCCGTCGGCCGTCCCGGTCGACGAGTAGGCCGCCGAGCATCTCCGCGGGCGGGGCGATGAATCGCCAGATGCTCACCCGGTCGAGGTGAGCGGTGTCCGCGCCGGCCGCCACGCCGAGCCGGATACCGGAACCGTCGTCGCCGGGCGTGCCCAGCCGCAGGCCACCGCGGTACTCCGGCGCGTGGGTACGAAGCATTTCGCGGTCGAAAACGAACCCGCCGGCGCAGAGCACGACACCACCGGCCGCCCGGACCCGCAGCCGACGACCGTACCGCCGCTCCAGCCAGGCGACTGGCCGGTGCAGCGCGCGACCCAGGGCCGGTAGGTAGACACCGGGCCGGACCGAGCAACGGTGCAGGAGACGGTGGGCAAGGCGGACCCATCTCGTGGCACCGCGCAGGGTCCGGCACTCGACTCCGGTGACCCGGCCGTCGGGACCGGTGACGAGCCGCTCGACACGGGTCTGCGGGAGTAGCCCGACGCCACGGTCGCGGGTGGCAGCGGCGAGCCGGGCCGCGAGCAACCGACCGGAGGTGCCGCGGGCGTGCACCCGGTGGCCGCGTGGCGCCGGTGGCGCGAGATGGGCGAAGGAATGCTCGCTGCCGGAGTAGTACAGGTAGTGCCGATTGGTCGGGTATGAGGTCTTGTAGGGACAGAGGCTCGACTCGAACGGCACGCCGAGCCCGGCCAACCAGTCGATCGCGTCGGCGCTTTGCTCGCAGAACCGGCGCAGGGTCGCAGGAGAGACGGTGTCGCCGACCTCCGCGTGCAGGTAGTCCAGCATCGCCTGGGGTGTGTCGGTGACCCCGGCCGCGCGCTGCTGCCGAGTGCCGCCGCCGGCGTAGATCACCCCGCCGGACATCGCGGTGGTACCGCCGCCGGAGAACCGGTCAAGCGCCAGGACGTGCGCACCCGCGTCGGCGGCCTCGACGGCGGCACAGGCTCCGGCCGCGCCGAAGCCGACCACCACGACGTCAGCCGTCTGGTCCCACTCCTCGGTCACTGCGCCTCCGTAGTCGATCGGTGGTGGCGAGCCGGATAAAACTATAACCTGTTCTCGTGTCGATATCGGAGGACGAATTCGATGTTGTCGTCGTCGGCAGCGGCGGTGCCGGCATGGTCGCGGCACTCGCCGCGGCGTACCGAGGGCTGAGTACGGTCGTGCTGGAGAAGGCCGGGACATACGGCGGTTCCACCGCTCGCTCCGGCGGTGGGCTCTGGCTTCCCGGTAACGAGGTGCTGGCCCGGGCTGGGGTCGCCGACCGCGCTGAAAGCGCACGCACCTACCTGGCGTACGTCGCCGGCGCCGACGCCACCCTGGCCCGGCAGAACGCGTTCCTCTCCGCCGCGCCGGAGGTTGTCGCCTTCGTCCGTGCCCACACCCCACTCGACTTCGCCTGGGTGCCCGGCTATCCGGACTACTACCCCGAGGCACCCGGCGGGCTTCCGGGCGGGCGCAGCATCGAGCCGCTCCTGCTCGACACCCGGTTGGTCCGAGCTGACCTCGCGACCTTGGCCGCGCCGTACAGGGCAACGCCGGAGGGGGTGGCGGTCACCCAGGTCGACTACCGGTGGCTGTCGCTGGGTCTCCGACATCCGCGGGCGATCCGCACCGTGGCCCGGCTCGCCGCCCGCGGCCTGGGCGCCCGGATCCGGCGCCGGCAGCTACTCACCATGGGCCAGGCGCTCGCCGCCGGGCTCCGCGCCGGCCTGCGTCACGCCGGCGTCCCGGTCCGGCTCAACACACCGATGACCGACCTCCTCGTCGAACGGGGGCGGGTCACCGGGGTTCACGCCACGCATGTCGGCGCCCCGGTGCTGCTCCGCGCCCGGCGAGGTGTACTGCTGGCCAGCGGCGGATTTGAGCACAACCAGCCGATGCGCCAGAAGCACCAGGAGGGGATCGGCACGGAGTGGACCGCCGGCGCGGCCGGCAACACGGGCGATGGCATCGAGGCGGGCGAACGGCTCGGCGCCGCCCTCGACCTGATGGACGAGGCCTGGTGGGGGCCGTCGATTCCGCTCCCCGGCGGGCCTTACTTCTGCCTCGCCGAACGCAACCAGCCCGGCTGTCTCATGGTTGATGCCAACGGCCAGCGCTTCGTCAACGAAGCGGCACCCTACGTGGACGCGGTGCACGCCATGCGCAGCCCGGGTGTACGCCAACCGGCGTGGTTGGTGGCCGACCAGACCTACCGGGACCGCTACCTGTTCGCCGGGCGGGCCCCACGCTCCCCGCTACCGCGGCACTGGTTCACCTCGGGGGCAGCGCACCGCGCCGACACGCTGGACAACCTGGCCACGCAGATCGGCGTGCCCGCGGCCGCGTTGGAAGACACCATCCGCCGGTTCAACGAGTTCGCGCAGCGCGGTCGGGACGATGACTTCCACCGCGGCGACTCGGTCTACGACCGCTACTACGGCGACCCGCGGCATCGGCCCAACCCGTGCCTGGGCATCGTGGCCAGACCCCCGTTCTACGCATTCCGCATGGTCCCCGGCGACCTGGGCACCAAGGGCGGCCTGCGTACCGACGATCGAGCCCGGGTGCTGCGCCCGGACGGCACGGTCGTTCCCGCGCTGTACGCGGCGGGCAACGTCAGCGCCTCGGTGATGGGGCGCAGCTATGCCGGCGCCGGTGCGACCCTCGGCCCGGCCCTCGTCTTCGGCTACCTGGCGGCACTCGACCTGGCCACGGCGGCCGCCACCCCCGCACCTATCCAGGAGGACTGATGCCCATCAACCCCGCCGTCGCCGTCGGCGCCGAACTACCCGGCCGGGACCTGAGCTGGGACAGCACCGACGTGCTGCTGTATCACCTGGCCCTCGGAGCTGGTCCGAACGAGCTGTCCTACGTGTATGAGGGCGCGCTGCGTGGCGTCCTGCCCACCTTCGCCACGGTCGCCACCACCCTGCGGGACACCGAGCCGCCCACGCTGACGATGCCCGGCATCGACATCGACCTGGCCCGGGTTGTCCATGGCCGGCAGGAGCTCGAACTGCACCAGCCGATCCCGACGAAGGGCCGCTGTGCGGCCCGCTCGCGGATCGCCGCCGTGTATGACAAGGGCAGTGCGGCGGTGATCGTCACCGAGACCAGCACCGAGCTGTTCACCAGTCGGATCAGCATCTTCGTCAAGGGTGAGGGCGGGTTTGGCGGCGAACGTGGGCCGACCGCCCGGGTGCCGGTGCCCGACCGGGCGCCGGACGCGGTGGCACTCTCCCCCACCGATGCGCGGCAGGCCCTCTGGTATCGGCTCTGCGGCGATCGCAACCCGCTGCACGTCGACCCGGCCTTCGCCGCCCACGCCGGGTTTCCCCGTCCGATCCTGCACGGGCTCTGCACGTACGGGATCGTGGCGAAGGCGGCGGTCGACACCCTGCTCGACGGCGATCCAGATCGGATGGCCGGCTACCAGGCCCGCTTCGCGGGTGTCGTCTTTCCTGGTGAAACGCTGCGCACCGAGATGTGGCGTGAAGACGGTCGGCTGGTGCTGCGCGCCTCGGTCGCCGACCGGGACGACGCTCTGGCCCTCTCGGACGTGAGCATCACACTCCGCTGAGGACTACCGTGACTGGCGGGCTCCCGGTCATCTCGGTAGGGCGACGCGATCGTCTCAAACGGCCGCCCTACCGTGGCACTCGGGGCAACCCGAGCCCCACCGAGGCGATCAGTTCCCGCTGGATCTCGTTGACCCCTCCGCCGAAGGTCAGCACAAGGTTCCGTTTGGCCTGGACGTCAAGCCAGGTCAGCAGCTCGGCGGTCGCCGGGTCGGAGGGATCACCACGCCGCCAGACGACCTCTTCGAGTTCCTGGCCGAGCCACAGCAGCCACTCCGACGAGAAGACCTTGGTGACCGACGCGTCCGCCGGGTTGGGTTCGTCCCCGGTCGCCGACCAGTTGAGCAGTTCGTTGACGCGTTGGCAGGCGGCGACGCGGGCGAGGACGCGTCGCACATCCGGGGCGTCGAGGAGGCTCCTCGAATACGCCCAGTCGTGTACCCGCTCGGCAAGGGCGGCGAACCGCCCCGCCGGGCCCAGCATCACCCGCTCGTGATTGAGCTGTGTGGTCAGTAGTCGCCAGCCGTCGTTCTCGGCGCCCACCCGCCGGGCTGTTGGCACTCGCACATCGGTCAGGTAGACCGCATTGACGTGGTGCGCCCCATCGCACGTGATGATCGGCGTCCACGAGTAGCCGGGGTGTTTGGTGTCCACGATGAGGATGGAGAGGCCGTGGTGCCGGGGCGCGTCCGGATTGGTACGGCAGGCGAGCCAGAGGTAGTCGGCGTCGTGCGCCCCGGTGGTGAAGGTCTTCTGACCGTTCACGACGTACGCGTCCCCGTCGCGCACCGCCCGGGTACGTAGCGCGGCGAGGTCAGTGCCGGCCTCGGGCTCGGTGTAGCCGATCGCGAAGTGGAGCTCCCCGGACAGAATGCGGGGTAGGAAGAAGTCCTGCTGTTCGGGCGAGCCGTGGGCGAGCAAGGTCGGCGCCACGGTCTGCAGGGTGACCGCGGGCAACGGAACGTCGGCGCGGGCTGCTTCGTTGACGAAGATCTGCTGCTCGACGGGACCAAGCCCACCACCGCCGAACCGGGCCGGGAAGCCCAGGCCCAGCCAGCCGTCACGGCCAAGTCGACGAATCAGTTCGCGGTAGACCACGCCGTGCCGCTCGCGCAGCAGGATGGCGCGCTCCCCCGGCGACAACACCCCGGCGAGGTACGCACGCAACCGCGCCCGCAGCGCGTGCTGCTCCTCAGTCAAGTCGATGAACACCATGGGCTCCCAGCTGATGCAGGCAGTACTCGGTGCCACCAAGGTGCCGGACCAGGTCACGGACCAGGGCGGTGTGTCGGTGTAGCGGGTAGTCGGCGGCCAGCCCCAGCCCGCCGTGCAGGTGGTGGCAGGTGCGCAGCGCCGGCAGGGCCGTACTGCTCAACCAGTACGCTGCGGTCCACAGGTCGGCGTCCTGCCCCATCTCGGCACTCCAGCTGGCGGCGAGGGCAGCGACATGCATTGTGCGAGCGGCGACGTACACGTTGGCGATCTGTTGGGCGACCGCCTGGAACGTGGCCAGCGGACGGGCGAACTGCTGCCGGTCTCGCACGTGCTCGGCGGTCATCCGTAAGGCACCGGCCAGTGCGCCGTCGCCCAACGCACAAGCCCCGGCGACTGCGAACCGGCGCAGGTCGACCTCGGCGTCACCCAGCGGTTCCGCCGCGGCGCCCTCAAGCCGCACCGTGAACTCGTCGGTCCCGGCTGAGGTCGGGGTACGCAGCAGCGTCACACCCGGCGCGGCCGGGTCGATCAGGACGACCGTCGGCCCACCCCCGCGCACTCGCACCGGGACCAGAACCCGGTAGGCCGCGTCAGCGTCCGGAACCGGGCCGCAGGATCCGGTGATCCGCCAGCCGTCGGTGACCGGCAGCGGCGCCCCCAGGGCAGCCGTCAGAACCCGCCCCTCGAGCACACCCGACAGCAGCTCGCGTTGCTGCGCAGGACTGCCTACTCGGGCCACCGGAAGAACACCGAGCGACAGCGTGGACCAGGCGGGAACCCGGGCGGCGCGCCGCCCGATCTCGGTGAGCAGCACCCCAACTGCCATCGCGCCCAGCCCGGCGCCGCCCCACCTCTCCGGCACGGCGAGACCGAGCAGACCGGACTGGCCGAGGGCCTTCCACAAGCGCTCCGGCGTCCCGTCGCTGTCGCTCAGCACCTCATCGGCGAGCCGAACGATCGACTGCTGGGCATCGTCGAGCTCAAAGTTCGGTCCCATTCTGCTATTAGAACACGTTTCATTTCAGGTCGACACCTACCCTTTTGATCACCAGGGCGGGCACCGAACACGACGACCCAGCCATACCGCGATCCGGTACCGCAGGACCCGCGGAACGACGGTATGGCCGACCCGGAATGACCTCAGTCCAGTAGCGCGACGAGCTTCGCCAACGCCTGCTGACACGCCGCAGTAGCCTGCTTCTGCAGCATGCCGTCCATCGCGCCTTTCAGTGCAGGGCCAGCGAACTCCATCCCGTAGGTGATGTGCGAGCCCCCACCGCTCGACTCGACCGCGATCACCATCTTCGCCTTGACACCCATGGGGCCGTCGCCCGCCTGCTCGAGGCGTCCCGGCGCCTCCGCCTTCGTCACCCGCCAGGCCATCTCGGCCGGCATGCCCATCAGCTTCACCCGCTGCTGATATGTCGTCCCCTCGCCGAGGGTTTCCGGCACCTCGCCAGTGAAGCCCTCGTGCATCGTGTTCCACTCGCCAACCCTCGGCAGGGCCACCACGAGCTTCCAGACCTGCGTCGGATCCGCCTTCGCGTCGGCCTCGACCGTCACTGCAGCCATCGTGACCTCCTCTTCGAGATGAATCTAGAACAGGTTATAACAGGGGAATTGATTCCACCAGCTTTGATCATCGCAGGACCCCACCCGACGGCACCGAGCTCCGCCACCACAGCCAACGCCCACCGCCGCCGCCGGAAGCCACCCAGCCCGGACACACCCTCCGCCGACTTGACGCATGCCGTTATAGGAATACGATGCCGTCATGGCGCGAGCAGCGACAACATCGGATGCGTTCAACGCGATCGCGGAGCCGCAACGTCGAGACATCCTCGGACTGCTGCGGGCCGGCGAATGGCCCGTGACCGATCTGGCCCAGGAGCTGGGGATGAGCCAGCCGCAGGCCTCCAAGCACCTGCGGGTACTCCGGGAGGTGGGGCTGGTTCGGGTCCGCGAGGTGGGCAAGCAGCGCCGCTACAGCCTGGACGCGGGCGGGCTACAGCCGGTCCACGAGTGGGTCGGCGGATTCGAACAGTTCTGGAACGAAAGCTTCGACCGACTGAACAGCTACGTCCAGGACCTCAAGCAGAAGCGACAGGAGGAATAGCAATGACAGAGACAAGGCAGGCTACACAGCCGACGACGAGCGACCGGGAGATCGTCGTCTCCCGGCTCATTGACGCCCGGCAGGAGCTGGTCTTCGAGGCATTCACCGAGGTTGAGCATCTGTCCCGATGGTGGGGCCCGAAGGGGTTCACCACCACCACGCGCTCCTTCGAGTTCCGCGAGGGCGGAGTCTGGGACTTCGTGATGCACGGACCGGACGGAACCGACTACCCCGAATGGATCACCTGGATCGAGCTTGTCCCACCGAAGCGGATCACGCTGCTGCACGGCACCTCCCGCGACGATCCGAAGGCCTTTGAGTCGACCCTGGACTTCACGTCACACGGCGCTGCGACCCGAATCGTCATGCGCAGCGTCTTCCCCACCCCACAACTACGAGACCAGGCCGTGTTGGAGTACCACGCGATCGAGGGCGGCGAGCAGACGCTGGGCAACCTGGCCGCGTACGTCGTCGAGGCTGCCCAGAAGGAAGATCGATGACGGCGGGCAAGGTGTTCTTCAGCGTCTCCATGTCGCTCGACGGCTTCAGCGCGCCCGAGTCGATGGAGGGTCTCCACGCCACACCCGAACAGCGAGAACAGGACCCACGGCTGGAGCACTGGATGGCCCAGTGGATGGAGCTACAGGGGTGGATATTCCCACAGCGCTTCTTCCGGGAACGGCTTCACCTGGGCGAAGGCGGCGAGGAGGGGCGTGACAACGACATCGTCCGACAGACGTTTGAGCGTACCGGCGCGAACATCATGGGCAAGCGCATGTTCGACCTCGGTGAGCAGGCGTGGCCGGAGGAGCCCCCCTTCCACACGCCCGTGTACGTCCTCACCCACCAGCGGCGCGCCCCCTGGGAACGGCTGGGCGGGACCACGTTCCACTTCGTCAACGACGGCATTCACCACGCGCTGGATCAGGCCCGCAAGGCCGCCGGCGAGCGGGATGTCCGCATCTCCGGTGGCAGCGAGACGATCCTGGCGTACCTCAACGCGGGCCTGGTCGACGAATTCTCGATCGCGCTCGCACCGGTGCTCTTCGGCGCCGGCACCCGCCTCTTCGAGGGGGTGGACGCGTCCCGGATCGCGCTGAAGCAAGTCCAGTCGGAGTCGTCGTCACGGGTGACCCAGCTGACCTACACCGTGCATCCACGATAGCCGCGCAGCTCCTCCCTCGTCGCGACGCGATCTACCCGGGTCACGGGGCGGAGCAGGTCAGCCCGCCCGGCGCGGTGCCCGGACCGGTCCCGGTGAAGCCGAACGTGGTGCTACTCCCGGCCGCCAGCTGACCGTTGTACGACTCGTTGATCACCACATTCGCGCCATCGGTGACCGTCCACCTGCCATTCCACAGCGAGGTGATCGCAGTCCCGCCCGGGTCGTTCCAGCTGACCCGCCAGCCGGCGATGGCTGCGGGACCGGTGTTTTCCACGGTGATCTCACCCTGGAAGCCCCCCGACCACGTGTTCATCAGCAGGTACGTGGCGCTACAGCCGCTGCCTCCACCACCACCGGGTGGGGTGGTGACGGTACGGGCCGGGGAGGCGGCGGAGAAGTTTCCGGCCGCGTCCCGGGCCCGTACCGTGAAGGTGTATTCGGTCTCGGCCGCGAGGTTGGTCACCTGGTAGGTGGTACCGGCGACGGTGGCGACCGTGTTCGGCGGGCCACCGTCTGTCGCGTTCCGCACCTCGTACGCGACAACTCCGACGTTGTCAGTGGACGCTTCCCAGGTCAGGGTGACTGCCGAGGAAGTCAGGTCACTGGCCACGGGACGACCCGGGGCGGTCGGCACGACGGTGTCGTTCCCGCCGCCGGCATAGCGCTCGGTGAGGCTGATGCCGGTGGTCGAGGCTTCGCCACCGAGGCGTACCTGGTGGTCAAGGCTGACGAACTTGCCGTTGTGCTGCCAGAGCGCCGGCTTGAGCACCTGGTCGTACTTGACCTCGTCCCAGGTCTGCCAATCGTGTTGCAGCAGGCCGCCGGTGTCGCCGGAGTTCGGGTTGAGACACCAGAAGGTATGGTGAATCACCATCTCCGCCATCAGGTCCCGCAGGGCCTTCAGCCACCTGTCCTGCCGATCGTCCTGCCCGAACCGGCCACCCCACTCGCCGACCAGCAGCGGCGCGGTGTCTTCCTCGTGGAGGTAGAGCCAGTTTGGCCGCCACACGTCGTTGGTCAACGTGGTCTTGTCAAAGTCCTTCTGGAACCACGGCTGCTCATGCACCAGCGGCCCGTAGTCGTGCGGCGAATAGACCAGCTGGTCCTGGTGGGCTCCCAGGTTGATCGGGTGGTCCTTCACCCCACGCAGGTTGCCGCCCCACCAGTTGTAGTGGTAGTTGGGGCTCTGGTCCGGGTCGGTGTTGGGTGAGTCCCAGCTCTCCCCCGGCCGCGGGTAGACCTCGACGCCCTCGCAGAGAATCAGCACGTTCGGGTTGATCGCCAGAATTCGGTTGCCGGCCGTCTCACAGGCGTGTTTGAAGTTGTCGATGTCGCTGGTGCCGTCCCACTTGGCCCGGGGCGGGTTGTTCGGAGTGCCGTGCGGCTCGTTCTGGATATCCATCGCGACAATCGTGTCGTTGTTCTGGTACCGAGCGGCTACCCACTCCCAGCCCTGGTAGAACAGCTCCGGCGTGATTGCCCCCTTGTGCCACATCGGATAGAAATGGCCAGAGTTGTCAGCCTCGGCACTGTGCACATCGAGCATGACCTTCAGGCCGTACTCCTCGCAGAGGGCCAACCAGTAGTCGAAGATCTGCAGGTTGTCCATGCCAGCCAACTCCGGGTTGACCGACAGGTTCACGTTCGGCAGCACCGTCTGGCCGGCCTTCCACTCCAGCAGCAACTCAGTGGAGATCGGCACCCGAACGATGTTGATTCCACGCTCGGCCATCTGCCGGGTGATGGTCTCGATGTTGCCCGCCCAGAGTCCGTGGAAGACTCGCTCGGTGGCGTTGTAGCCGAACCAGTTCGCGCCGGTCAACCACACCTGGTTACCAGCCTCATCCACAATCTTGTTGCCATCGGTGTGTAGCCAGTCCGCCGCCGGTACGGCCGAGACGACCTGCGCCTCCGGCTCGGGTGACGTGGTGGCGAACGCGGCCGGGGCGGCGGCTGTCAGCCCCAGAGCTACGCAGGCCGCCACCGCGGCAGCATGCAATCGTGGTTTCACAGACACGGGAAGCTCCTAGCGGCGGTGGTGGGGTGGCGGTGGACTGGGAGCGCTTCCAAACATAGATTAAGCTGACTGACGCCGTAACGGAAGAGCAAACTTTCTGTAATCGCTACTTAATGGATTAGGATGCGTGTCCGGCAGTCGCTCGACCACGATGCGGGGGCGTAGAGTGCGCCGGCACCGGGTAGCCGAGGGCATGGCGCGGTACACCGACCCCAAGCTACGAAAACGACTCAAGGATGAAATCAAGGCATCCGACAAGGGAGCCCGACCCGGACAGTGGTCAGCCCGGAAGTCTCAACTACTGGTCAAGGAGTACGAGAATCAGGGTGGGGGCTACCAGGGGCCACGAGACGAGCGGCAGCAGTCCCTGCGACGGTGGGGCCGGGAGAAGTGGCAAACCCGAGAGGGCGGCACCCGGGCACGTCAGGACGGCGAGACGAAGCGCTATCTACCCAAACGCGCGTGGGAGCAACTCCCCGAGGAGGAACGCCGTGCCACCGACACCAAGAAGCGAAAAGCGTCGCGAAGCGGCCGGCAGTACGTCGCCAACACCGGGCCGGCCAGACGTAGCCGCCGCGACACCACGTCCGTCGACCGGCTGCTCGACCTGCGGGTCCCCGACGCGGCGAAACGACTGAACAGTCTCGACACCCGCCAACTCCGGTCGGCGCTACGCCGCGAACGCGCCGGTAAGAGCCGCAAAACGCTGGTCCGCCGAATCGAGGCGGAACTCGCACGAAGGTAAGGCGCCCACCGCGGGTGGGCCGGGTCGAGACAGCGCTACGAGACACACCTGACGGCGGCTGCGACCAGGATCAGGGCCCACCCTCGGAGTCGATCCCGAGGGTGGGCCCTGTTGGGGCTATCGCCAGGTGTCGGTGTTGGTGTTGGTACCGGTGGCCGGAGTGGTGAAGCTCCGGTTCGCTCCGGACTCCCAGGTCACTGACCCGTCCGGATTCTTCTTCAGGTACTTGTACTCGATGTTGGTGTTCGGCGGCAGGTCGACAGTTGCCCGCCATACCGGGTAGTCAGCCGCGGAGAGCGCGACGGCGTTGTCCGGGTTCCAACTGCCCAGCTCCGCGACGTTACCGATGACAAAGGCGTTCTGCCCGAAGTAGGTGTAAACGGTGGCGTGGAACGAGCTGGCGATCGCCGGGCCGGAAACCACATCACCCCGGAAGGTCTCCGTCACCGCGAATGTGCCGGAGGCGGGGGTGGTGAAGCTCCGGTTCTCGCCGGACTCCCAGGTTACCTCTCCCCCGCTGGTCACCTTGATGAACTTGTACTCGACCGCGGTGGACGGGGGCAGGTCGATCGTGCCGCGGTAGGTGTTCCCACCCTGCGGGGTCAGCCGCACCGCGGCGGCCGGAGCCCAGGAGCCCAGCTCGGAGATGCTGCCGACGGCGTAGACGTCCTGATCGGCGCCGGGCGTGGCGCTGACCGTGAAGGTTGTGGCGATCTGGTCGGTGGGGTCGCCGGTGGGGCTGACCGTCGGTGACGGGGTGGCGCCGGGGCGGGCGTTGACGTGGATGGCGACGGCGTCGTTCGCCGGGATACTCACGGTGGCCTGGCCGCCGGTGACACTCACCGTAGCGCCGGTGCAGCCGGCACCTCCGGCGGCGCCGGAGATGACGTCGCAGTAGTCACCGTCGGCGAGGCCGGTGGTGAAGGTGGCGGTGGCCGTGGCGCCGGAGTCGTTGATGCCGATCCAGGCCCGGTCCCCGCGGTGGAAGCCGATCACGTTGTCGTTGACCACGGTGAAGTCGGCGGTGCTCTGGACCGAACGCGCCGCGTTCGCCCAGCCCACCATGCCCTTGATGCCGGTGCTCTGGGTCAGACAGTTCCAGGTGCCGCCGCAGACCGCGTCGGTGACATACCCACCGCCGTCGTGCGGCGGGGACTGGTTCCGATCCGACCAGGTGAAGCTGTCGAAGACCGACGGCTTGCCGTGCGGGTAGGCCAGGGCGAAGTAGTTGGCGAGCACGTAGTCGGTGCCGTCCTTGTACGACAGCACCACGCCGTCGCGCTCCAGGTCGTGGTTGGTGACCATCGAGAAGACGTTGGCACTCGGCGCGTCGAGGTTCCAGTTCGGGATGTTCTGCAGTGCCGCGACGGAGCCCTGGAAGGCGGAGCGAATGCCCTTGGCGTACGCGAAGTCGAGCACGTCGCCGTTGCCGATGAACGCTCGGGCCTGGAGGTCAGGGTTGTTGGCGCCGTCGAAGATCTCCTGGGCGACGTAGGGGCGTCGCCCCTCCGCGACGGTGTCGTCCAGCCTGCTCAGGATCGCCGCGAAGTCGTCCTTTCGGATGTGCTTGACCGCGTCCACCCGGAAGCCGTCGACGCCGAGGCCGATCAGGTCGTTCAGGTACCCCGCGATCGTGTCTCGCACGTACTCCTTCTCGGTGTAGAGATCGGCCAGGGAGAGCAGCTCACAGCTGGTCACCTGGGCGACGTTGTCCCAGTCATTGATGGACCCGTCGGTCGGGCAGTTGTCGCCCGGGCGATGGAAGTCCCATCCGCTATAGGGAACCGCCGGGTAGTCGTAGCCGGAGAACTCGGTGCCGGCGTAGCCACGGGTGCCGGGCGGGTTGTTGGTGCCGGCCATGTGGTTGACGATCGCGTCCACATAGACCCGCACACCCGCGTCGTGGCAGGTGCTGACCATGCTGGCGAACTGCTCCCGGTTACCGAACCGGCTCTCCAGCTGGTACGAGACCGGCTGGTAGACCTCGTACCAGGGGTGCACCCCGTCCGCGCTGTTGGGTAGGTAGACCGACTCCTGCGGCGGGGCCACCTGCACCGCGCCGTAGCCGGCGGGGCCAAGGTGGTCGGTGCAGGCAGCGGCGACCGAGTCCCAGTTCCACTGCCACAGGTTGGCGGTCACCTCGCTGTCGTTGAGGACGACAGCGGCGCGGGCTGACGTGGCGGTGGTCGCGGCGGTGACGACCGCCGTGCCGCCCACCGCGACCAGCGCGGCGGCGAGCACCAGGCGGCCGGTGCGGCCAATCGGATGGGGTCTCGCGGTTTCCATGACGGGTACCTCTCGTGCGAAGGGGCGCTCGGCAAGGCGGACGGCCGTCCAGGTAGCGAACACGATGCGGCATCCATGAAAGACTCTGCAAGAGTTTTCGGAAACATTCTCGAAACTTCACCGTTCGTTGCCACGCGGCCGGGGCTGGATACCCGCCGCGCGGGACCCCTCCCTGTCGGGCAGCCGGTGGCCAGAACCAGGCCACGTCGAGCCCGTACGCACAGCTCCCGTCGCCGCCCGGCCACCGCACACCGGGGTGATGGCCAGGGCGCCGCTATGGTGGACCCATGACACAAGTGGGCATAGTGGTGCGACAGGGCGACGACGTCGTCGTAGCCGACTCCACAGCATCCCCGCTTTCAGCTGGCCTCGGACGTTAGGGCGACCACCCAACCATGATCAATCTGAGGCAGGAGGTTGAACGAGCGGACCGCTGAAAGCTCTTCCCTCCGTGCCACGGCAATACCCACCGGGCCTGACCGGCCTGGGCGACGCCACTCTGGTCCTGGACCAGGTCGATCTCGACGGTGCCCGGTGTCGAGGTGCCCCCGGTCGAGACGTTGGGGGCATGGAACGAAGAGCCACGCTTCCACTGCTCACTGGACGACCGCGGCGACGGTGTGTGCTCGCGCGTTGAGGACCGGGGCGCAGTAGGGACCCCGCCCGTCCGATTCGTTCAAGACGGGGGCACGAACCACTCGTACCGTCGGGGTCATGGCACCCACCTTCAGCGCGATCGGCCTCGCAGTGGCCGACATGGCAGCATCTCTCTCCTTCTACCGCCAGCTCGGTCTGACGTTTCCGGCCGGGGCGGAGGATGAGCCGCACGTCGAGGTGACCGTTTCCGGCGGTATCCGTCTCATGTGGGACACCCACGCCTCGCTCCGGTCCTTTGACCCGGACTACCAACCGGAGCCGTCCTCCGGCGGCTGGGCCTTTCACTGCGCGGACACGGGCGAGGTGGACAAGCTCCACACCGACCTCGTAGCCGCCGGGTACCCGTCGGTCAAGGAGCCCTGGGACGCACCATGGGGACAACGCTATGCGCAGGTGCGCGACCCGGACGGCACCATCGTGGACCTCTTCGCCCAGATCACGTCACCGAAGTAGCGCGGTAAGCGGCACCCCGGCCAACGCCCGCACCTCGCGGGCGAGGTGGGCCTGGTCGGCGTAGCCCGCCTCGGCTGACACCGCCGCGAAGGACTCGCCGGTCCGTGCCAGCGCGACTGCCCGCTGCATTCGCAGGATCCGGTGCAGAGTCTTCGGCCCATAGCCAAACGCGGCATTGCTGCGTCGCTGCAACTGCCGGGAACTGAGGCCGCAGCGCTCAGCTACCACGCCGACGGGCAGTCCGGCGCGCGCGGCACCGCCCAAGGCGACCATCGCACGGTCGGTGCCGCGCCAGCGACGGCGCGCGGCGGCAGTCAACGCGGCGAGCGGGTCTTCTGCCTCGGCAATGGCGCGGACGGCCGCCGCCGGCCACACCGCCTCCAACGACACCTGCCGATCGACCACCTCGCAGGCGGCTATGCCCAGCACAGCGGGCCCGGTCCCGGCGCCGAACCGCAGCGCGGCGTAGCGACTGCCGGGCGACGACGACGCGATCCGAGCGGTCGTGTCCGGCCCGGCGACGAAGACAGTACCGTCCCGCCAGATCAGGTCAAGGCAACCGTCGGGCAGAACCCGCGTCGGAGCGCTGCCATGCGACGTGACGCTACGCCATGCGACGACGTACGGCAGCGGCGCTGCCCGTTCCTCGTACATGCCCGCGATCCTCACCCGCAGGTATGACACGACGTGGCGGGATCCGCTTCCCCGACGAAGCCTACTCCAGCTGGAAGTCAGCGAAGTCGAACCCGGGCGACACCACACAGCTGACCAGGACCGGTTGGTCACCCGCTGGGACCGCCGCCTGCCACGTACCGCCCGGAATCAGGACCTGCGGACGCTGACCGGCGGACACATCCGCACCGAGAGCGACCTCCCTGAATTCGTCCGTCGGCCTCTGGCCAGAACCGCCGAACCGCAGCGTCAGCGGACCGCCCGAGTGCCACAACCACAGCTCGTCCGAGCGCACCACATGCCAACGGGAGTGCTCATCGGGATGCAACAGGAAATAGATGGCTGTTGCCGCGCTGCGGCTTCCGTCGTACCCGGTGGGATGCAGTGTCGGCGTCGCGCGCCACGTCTCCCGGAACCAACCGCCCTCGGGGTGGGGCGCAAGGTCGAGTAACGCAACCAGCTCCGACCGCGGCACATCCGGCACGCGAACTCCTCTCGCTGATGTGTCGCCCAGGGAGGCACCACAGAAGCCATAGCACGAAGGCGATGCCTCGACGGTAGCAAGCTGGTCCGGCCTGACACGTCCAGCTGTGCGCAGGGGAGATCCGCGTCGCCCGCCGCGCCGGTGCGATGCTGCCAGCACCCCGGTCATCATCGCCGGGAGCGGGGCATTCTCCACCTGATCATGACGGAGCATCGTGATCTGGGCGTACCGCAACGGCGTTGTCCGCCGACCCGGCGGCTGCCGAAGCAATCCACACCTGCCCTTGTGTCGGCGGCCGTCGGATCCCGCGACTTCGGGACCTCGGCCACGCTCACCGCGTACTGTCTTCATGGCAAACGCCCACGGCAGACGCACAGCGCTTCCCTCGGGCGACCGGAGACCCCGATCCGACTGGGAGTGCGACCTTGAGTACGGGTACGAATCGCTGCGTCCTGATCACCGGGACGTCCTCCGGCATCGGGTTGGCCACCGCCATCGCCTGCGCCCGAGCCGGATGGACGACAGTCGCCACGATGCGGGACACCACGAGGGCGGTGGCGTTGAACACCGCGGCGGAGACCGCCGGGGTGTCGCTGGACATCCGCGTCCTCGACGTCACCGACGACGAGTCGGTCCGGGAAGGTATCGACTCAGTAGCAGCCGAGCACGGCCGGCTCGATGCAGTGGTCAACAACGCCGGTGCCGCGCACCTCGGGACGCTCGAAAACGACAGCCTCGCCGACATCCGCGCCTGCGTCGAGGTGAACTTCTTCGGCGTGGTCCAGGTATCTCATGCGGCGATGCCGCACCTACGGGCCAACGGCGGCCGCCTACTGACAATCAGCAGCGTCGGCGGCAGCGTCGGGCAACCCTTCAACGAGGCGTACTGCGCTGCCAAGTTCGCCGTCGAGGGCTTCATGCAGTCGCTGGCGCCGGTCGCCCGCACAGTTGGCGTGCAGGTCGGCGTCATCGAGCCCGCCGCAGTGACCAGCGAATTCGTGGCCAACGCCAACGTTGACGTCGCTGCCATGGTGGCGCAGGCCGGGCCGTACGCACCGGCGCTGACCGCGTACGCGCAGCGGGTCCAGGCCATGTACGAGGCGGATACCGGCACATCTCAGACATCCGATGAGGTCGCCGCCGTGGTCATGGAAACTTTGACCGCACCGGAGATGCCCTTCCGGACCCAGACCTCGAACTGGGCGCGGGACTTTGTGGGCTGGTCGCTGTCGGACCTCAATGGTGCAACCGTGTACGAGGAGACCCGCGGCTGGGTCAGCTAGCAATCCGTTCGGGCGAGACATTGTCTGCACGGCACGACGGCGAACAGATCAAAACCGGCTTATTGCCTTCACTCGGACACAAAGTGGGAATCGGACAGTTACCGAGAAGCAACTCAACTACCATCGCTTTAACTCCAGGTCGTTCGCAAGGTCGAGATATGCCCACTTTAGGGGAGTCCCAGAAGCTGTTAGGGATTAGTATGGGTATCGGCCTTTTCGGCGTAGGGCCGACGCGATCGAGGTCATGCTGTCTGGGCGGAGAAGGCTCGGTCCCGGAGGCTCCGATCCACCGCATCGACTGGCGGAGCCCCGATTCAGCTAGGCGGACTACCCAAATTCGACCGAATGGATGAATGGCGACTCGCATTTAGCACAAGCCGCCCGGATATGTGGCCCACACGATGGAGAACCACTGCCCGGACAGCAGCAGGCATCGCGGCTCAACGACGTTGATAGGGTCGACTGATCAACCTGTCCGTCAGGGTGGATCCTGGTGTCCGGATGCCCGTTGTTCTTGGCGATCATCTTGTTGTCGAAGCAGCTTCAACAGAAGAGTCACGAGGATACCCGGCTGCCAGGCCTTGCTGGTCCGGCAGTCGTCGGGGTTGTCATTACGTTGGACGGTCCGGTGGCGGACCTGGTCACTGTGGATGAGCGGGTACGGCGACAGCCGAAGCGCAGGACGGTCGAAGGGGCCGGCGGGTGACGCTGCCGTGTGACGCGCCCGTGGGTGGGCGGCGGCCGTCTCTACGGTGGCGCAGGCGCCGTTGGGGTTGTGACGAACCCGCTGCCGGCGGGGAACGTCCACCGAGGTGGTGGTGGCCGTGCCGGCACGCCGGAACGGGCCCTCGGCTTCGCCAAGTCGATCTTATCTGAGATTGCGCGAGTAGTACGCAGACGAACACTCTCCGCTATGGAACTTGCGGGTTCGGTTGAGGACCGCTGCCGGCATGGTGGGTCAACGCCATCCGCCGCAGCGCGGTCAGCGCCACGTCCAGCAGCACGAGACGGGCCGTCAGACGCATACACACCTCCGCGTCTGACGGGTCGGCTGACAGGTCCGCGGCCTCCGACGCACCGAGCTCACACGCCGCCGTGGCATACGCATCGAACACCTCAGCCCCATCGGGCCAACCCAAACGACGCAGCATGACCAGCACCTGGGCCAGGGTCCGCCGCTCCGCCGCGTCATCGTCCACCTGCCAACCCAGCCGGTTGACGTACCTGTCAACCTCAAGGCGAACGTCATCCTCGCCGTCCACCATCGGCATCGCCGCCACCGTGGGACTTATCACGCTACAGAGCCCACGTAGTGGACGGCCCCGCGAGTCGATCGCGGTCAGCACCTCGCGCACATCCGAGATCCCGAGTCGTCCCGGGCCGGTGAGGACCTTGACGAACCACAGTCGGGCGAGGTGCTCCTCGGCGTACTCTGCCTGGTTGCGGCCAGTTCGCACGCCAGGCTGAAGCAGCCCTTCACGCAGGTAGAACTTGATTGTCGGGACGGACAGACCGCTCTGCTTGCTGAGCTCCGAAATGCGCATCAAATTCCATCACACTCGCATGCCGACCTCGTATACCACACTTGCCCACAGCGACTGGCCGGCAGCTGAAGCACCGATCCGAGCCAACCCTACATGCATGCACGCCCCCCCAAAAGTGCAGCGTGGACACTAGTGATTGCTACTGTCGACAACTTCGCCCACAGATCCCTGGGATTCCCCTTATCGCCGGTTACCAAGCGTCACCAAAGGCCGCTCGACGCACGGCAGGGCGTTGCAGCACAGAATCACTTCAGCTAATATCAACTTTATTCCGTTCGACCTGCCCATCCATATCTGGGAGAGTTTATCGAATGGACGCCGACGGCCAATGGAGCATTGATTGAATGTGCAGACCCACAGCTAATGCGACTGCTCCAAAAGCCGCCCACAAGGGCACACCACGACTCCTGACGAACCGCCCGACCGGCGATACGTAGCGAATCGAAACGACGCGTTCAAAGGAACTGGTAAACCACTCCTGGGGGAGACAAGTGTCACACACGGTCGAGAAAGTTGCCGAACGTGTCATCGCGTTAATGCATGACGACCTGAGTAGGCAACTCACTATTGATGATATGGCGCGTACCGCCATGTTCAGCAAATTCCACTTCTCTCGCATCTTCCAGAAAGCGACCGGGGTCACTCCGGCGCGATTCCTGGCCGCGCTGCGCTTGCAGCGTGCGAAGCACCTGCTGGTATCCACGTCCATGACGGTCGCGGACATCAGCATCCAAGTCGGCTACACCAGCGTGGGGACCTTCAGCTATCGGTTCAGCCGCAGTGTTGGCCTCTCCCCCACCACCTATCGACGGCTGGGAGGCTTCACCCCACAGGTACCCGTGATGGACCATGCCGGGCCGGGATCGGCCACCGGGTCGGTGAGTGGTGCCATCCGGTCCTCGGCCTCCCACGGGTCCACGCTCATCTTCGCGGGGCTGTTCCCGGACCGGATCCCGGAAGGACGCCCGGTCCGGTGCACGATCCTGCGGGGTCCCGGCCGGCTGCGACTGGACCGGGTACCGGAGGGTGAGTGGTACCTACTCGCCCACTCCGTCGCCGGCGACGACCCGGAAGACGCCCTAGCCAAGCCAGAACCGGCCTGTGTCGGCAGCGTGGGCCCGCTGGTCGTGAGACGTGGTGTTGTCACCCACTCCCGCGATCTCCGACTGTCGCCGACCCGCTCGATCGACCCCCCGGTGCTGCTGGCCCTGCTCGACATTCGGCGCGCCGCGATGCACGGGCAGCACGGGCCGGAACTAGCCGGACTTGCCGCCTGAGTCCCAATGCGGGTAGGACACCGGCGGGTCCCGCACTGAACCCCGCCGGTGTCCTACCGCTTGACGCCCCATATGACCATGACGACGCGGGGTACCCCCCGACAGCGTTGCCGGCAGCTGGCCGGCACGCTGGTGGGCGGAGGCATCGGCCCCCGCCCACCAGTTGGCGACTCAGGACACCGGCTCGACCGTCATCGACAATCCGCCCCGTACCCGCAGCGAGAGCATCGGCTCAGCGACCACCGGCTGTCCCACCGGTGCCACGAGATCGAACTCCCGCGACACCATCGCCACCACGAATACCGCCTCCATCAGCCCCAGATGGTTGCCGACGCAAAATCGGGGGCCGGCACCGAAGGGCACGTAGGCGTACCGGGGCCGGTCCGTCGTCACCTCCGGGTCGAACCGCTCCGGGTCGAACCGCTCCGGCTCCGGCCAGAACGCCGGGTGCCGATGCAAGGTGTAGGGACAGATCAGTACATCCGCGCGGGCCGGTACCGGATACCCGTCCACCACATCCGCGTCGCGAGCGAGGCGGGAGAGCATCCACACCGGCGGGTAGAGGCGCATCGCCTCGCTGACCACCATCTTCGTGTACGTCAGTCGAGCTAGATCGGCGTACTCAGGCAGCCGGCCACCGAGGACGTCGATCGCCTCCTCGCGTAGCCGCACCCGTACCCGCGGATCCTGGTTGATGAGGTGGAAGGTCCAGCCGAGCGTACTCGCGGTGGTTTCATGTCCGGCCAGCAGCAACGTCACCAGCTCGTCGCGCATTCGCCGCCGGGCGACCCCCGGATCCGGCTCGTCCCGGGTGGAGGCGATCAGCCGAGACAGCGCGTCGTCCGCACCCGTCCCCTCGCCCCGGGCGGTGCGGTCCGCGACCAGTCGGCCGACGATCCGCTCGAGTTCCCGGCGAGCTCGGCGGAACCGCAGTTGCTGCGGCAGCGGCACCCACATCGGCACCATGCTCATCGACGCCATCTCGAACATGGCCTGGTTCTGCATCTCCTCGAACGCCGCCCCGACGGTGGTGAACGCGTCGAGATTGGCGTCGAGCAGCGTCCGCCCGAGGACACCGAGGGTGAGTGCGGTGAACTCGTCGGTCAGGTTCACCGGGCCACGACCCCGACGAGCCCGCAGCCGGGCGATCAACCGATCGGCCTCCTCGGCCACCGCATGGGCCTGGCCGGCGACCCGCTTCGCCTGGAACACCGGTTGGATCACCCGCCGCTGCTCGCGCCACAGCTCGCCCTCGCTGGTCAGGAGGCCGTCACCGAGCGCCCGACGGGCATGCACGAGCCCGAGCCCCTTGGTGTAGTTCCCGCTGTTGTCCGCCAGGACGTGCTTGGCGTGGTCGGGGTGGTTGAAGAAGTACAACGACCGGGAGCCGACACCAAGTCGTACGGCGTCGCCGTAACGGGCAGCGGAGGTCATCAGTCCCAGCCGGTCCTGGCCAAGCTGCCACAGCGATCGCAGGAGGGCGGCGCCGGTCGGACCGGAGAAGGTCCGACCGGCCGCCGCCACCGTCACGGTGCCACCCCGCTCGGTTCAGCCACGACACGCCGGAAGCGACCGCGCAGGAACAGCACGGGCTCGTCCTCGCCCCGCCGTTCGGCTGAGAGCAGCCGCCCAGTGAAGATGCTGTGGTCACCGCCGTCATACACCTGCCAGACGGCACACTCGAAGCGCGCCAACGCTCCGTCGATCAGCGGTGCCCCGGTCAGCTGTCCTGGCGTCCACCCCACCGATTCGAACTGGGCCGCGCCCAGGGGACGCCGACGGTCGGAGAAGTGCCGGGCTACCTTCTCCTGCTCTTCGGCGAGCACGGAGACACCGAAGACCCCGGTGGCGAGGAGCCGCTCATGCATCACGGCCGTACGGTCCACACAGACCAGTACCAACGGCGGCTCAAGGGATACTGACGTGAAGGAGTTGGCGGTCATCCCGTGCGGTAGCGGGTCACCGACCGACACCACCGTCACCCCAGTCGCGAAGGTCCCGAACGCCCCACGCAGGCCGTTCAGATCGGTGGCCGCGACAGGCGTCATCTGGTCGATGCCCATCAGGCCCTCCTGGTCCCAACGAGTTGCGCCCCGTTCCTTGCACGAAAGGGGCTCAGCGCTCGCACCAACGCCTCCGGCACGCGGGCCGGCTGGGTCCGATTGTTCGGTCCCCGCATGCAGGCCACCCGCTGCCGACCCCGCGCGACCAGCGTGCTCTCGCCACCCGCGGCTAGCCGGACGTAGTTGAAGCTGAACTCCAGCTGTGTCTGGGCGAGGTCGACCAGCTGCATCCGGATGGACAACTCGTCAAAGGCCGTGATCTCAGCGAAGAACTCACAGTCGACCTTCAGGGTGAACAGCTTCAGGTCGTCGCGAACCTCGACGAGTACCTCCGGGGCACGCTCGTGGAGGAACATCTCCCGGCACCGGCCCTGCCAACGGAGGTAGTTGACGTAGTAAACATTGCCCACAAGGTTGGTCTCCTCGAACCCGACCGTATGCCGGTACTCGAAGTAGTCCTCCATCTGCGTTACCCGTCCTTCCCAGTCAGCACCGCGAAGACCACCGGTGCGGCCTGATCACGCAAGATCGCCGGCGTGGTGGCGATGCGCAGGTCTCCGGAGGCGAGCAGCACCAGTCCGTCGCCAGCGGAGAGCAGCGCCAGCGGCGAACGCTGCGGCAGCCCCGCCTTCTGGAGGCACTCGGCCGCCGTCCAGACCCGAGTCGCCGCGACCGCCAACTCCTCACCGGCTTCCTCAGCGATCACGTCGGCCAGGCTTCGGTTCGGGCCGAGCAGCCCATCCCACTCGGAGCCCGGTCGGACCGCCACCGCCTCCACGTCGCAGCCGAGTGGACCCGGGCCGGCCACACAGAACGTGAGTCCGGAACCGTGTGCCGCGGACACCTGCCGGTCCTCGTCGACCTCGGGACGCCCGTCGGGCCGGTACCGCACATCAACTGCTCGGCCGAGAGCCCGACCGGCGGCACGGGCGGTGCGGCCCCGTCCGGCTACCCCAGCGCCCCCATCACCAGGAGCGTCGGGCTCGACCGCCATCGCGACCGCAACGCCCAGGAGATCACCGAACTCCCGCTCCAGGTACGGGCCGAGCAGCGGCGCGGCCCAGCGTCGGTCACTGCGCTTACGGACGGCCTGCAACCGCAACCCGTCCCATCGCTCCAGAAGCCGGCCGTCGGCGTCCCGGACAGCGATGTCATAGACATACGTGTCACCGTCGCGGCTGCGTTCCCGGGCGCAGTAGCGCACCTCCCCCGCAGCCATCCGGGCCACCGCCGGACCGGGATGAACCCGTTCGATGCCGGCGGGTAGCAGGGTGGCGTGCGGAACACACACCTGGTTGCCGTGCATCAACGCGTCCCGCGTCCCGGGGTCGCCGAGGATCAGCTCCGCCGGCAGGAAGTCGGCGAACCAGTCGGTGTCAGGAAGCACCGCCAGGTCCGCGTCAACCTCCCGGGCAGCCGCCCGGTGATAGCGGCGCAGCCGCTGGAACCGTCGTCCCTGGAACAGGACATCGCCATACAGGTCCTTGTCTGGCGCCAGCGGGACATCCGGTAGCCCTCGCCCGACCGGTTCGGGTGGACCGTCCGGCGCCGGCTTACCGGTGAAGCGCAGGCAGGCCCGGAAGTGATCGGCGGCGAAAGAGGTCTCCGCGCTACGGATACTCACCTGCACCGTGTCGTCGTCGGTCACCACTGCGGCCACCCGGATGGTGGTGCTGCCCTCAGGTGGTACCACGATCGGCCGGACGAACTCCGCTTGCTCGATCGACGGGGCCGACTGGTGGCCGGTCAGCGCCACCGCGACCTGGGCCATCGCTTCCATGCCAAACACAGCCGGGAAGAGCAGGTTGCCGTCGAGCAGGTGATCGGGAAGGTAGCGGTCCGTATCGGGACTAAGGGTGGTCTCGGAGACCAGCTCCACACCCGCGTAGTGAACCAGCAGTCGGTCAACGAAGCGCAGCAGCGGCAGCTCGGGCAGGTGGTGCCGGATCGTGTCGATGCCCTGGGTGCGGCCGCTGACGACCACGACCGGGGGTGCCTCCGCGTCCACCAGCAGTCGGCGCATGATCTCCACGCCCTGATCGAGGGTGATCGGTGTGACACCGTCGCGTTGGAGGGCCTCGACCACCGACAGTCGCTCCCCCATCCCGGCCCCGGACCAGACGGACCACTCCAGGCAGAGGGTGCGGCACGCCGGGTGACGGCGGGCGAACTCAGTGGTGAGATCTGCCAGCCAGTCGTTGGCCATCGCGTAGTGCGCCTCGCCGCGCAGGCCGCTGCGGCCGATGATGCTGCCGAACGTGACGAGTGCCTTCAGCCGGTCCGGATCGACCGCGTCCAGCACCGCCCGTAGGCCGTCGATCTTCGGCGCGAACGTCCGCCGGATCGCCTCCCGGTCGAGGTTGGGGAGCGCGACTGGCTCGTTGCGGCCGGCGCCGTGCAGCACGCCGACGACCGGGCCGAGAGCGGCGGTAGCCTCGGCCACCGCCGCCCGAACCTGCCCGGCGTCGGTGACGTCGGCACGGACGTAGTACACGGTCAGGCCCTGCTCGGTCATCCGGCGCAGGTTTGCCGCCAGCTCCTCGTCGACGGCCGGATCTGAACGGCCCAGCACGGCCAGCCGCGCCCCGGTGTCGCGGGCCACGACGATGGCACACTCCGCGGTGATGCCCTTGCCACCACCAGTGACCAGCAGCACATCGCCGGCGTTCAGCGGCGACACGGGCCGTGTCGCCTGCACCGGCAGGGCCCGCAGGGTTGGCACGAACCGACCTCCCCGCCCGTCATGGTGAACCTCGGCGAAGTCCTCGGTGGCGGCGACCTCGGCCAGTACCCGCTCGGCGGCCGTCTGCTGGTCCGGTGTGTGAACGATGGTCACCCGAAGCTGTGCGGCCTCCAACCGGAGCGTCTTCGCCAGGCCGGCCGCGCCATGCCCGCGGTCAACAACGACGAAGCGGTCGCCAAGCTGGCCGCTCAGAACAGCCTGGGCGCCTTGGAGCGCGAGGTCCAGGTGCTCCTCACGGCAGTCGGTAGGCAGGCAGACCAACACGCCGGAGCCGACCCCACCGTGTTCCAGGGCCCGCCGTAGTTCCTCGGCCAGCGGGTCGCCGGCTTGCGCGTACACCCGCCAGTGACCGTTGTCCTCGGCCGGCCCGCGCGACGGCTTCGGAACCGGGTCGAGGTCCAGCCGGAACGGCCGAGACCAGGGCGCGGCACCGGTGACCGCTGGTGTCTGCTCGGCGTCGGCTGGATGGGCCGTACGATGCAGCTCGTCGAAGGCGTCCGCGAGTTCCCGAAGCGTGGCGGTGGCGAAGTTGGTCGGGGTCTCGGCAGCGCCGATGCCGAGCTGCTGGGCGGCCTGGTTGACCACCTGACCGACAGTGATCGAGCTGAGGTGCAGGTCATCGAGGAGCCGGCTGTCGTCCCGAACCATGTCCAGGGGCAGCTCTGCACGCTCAGCCGCCAGCCGGCGCAGCAGCGTCAGGCCGGACTCACCACGGCCCCTGGTCGGGGCGGTGGTCTCGGTGGCGACGCCCGCCGCGGCCGGGACAACGCGGATGTCATCGGTGGGGGCGGCCTCACAGGGGCTGGCGAAGAAGTTGAACGACTGCCCAAGCTGTACCGGTCGAATCAGTCGGCCGTAGAACAGGCCTGGATGGACCTCAGCCGCACCGGTGACGTACGCGGCTGCCACCACCCGCAGGAGGCCAGTCAGCGACTCGTCATCGGTGTCCAGCGCCACCGCCGGCACGTCGGTCACCGCCGCAGCCAGTCCACTGAGCACCTGACCTGGGCCGACCTCGACGAAGACATCGATGTCCTTCGCGGCCAGGGCGACGGCCTGCGCGAAGAGTACCGGGTCGGTGATCTGTCGGTGCAGCAACGCCGGTATGTCGGTGTCCGGGCCGAGCACCTCGCCGGTCACGGTGGAGACCACCGGCTCACGTACCGGTCCGAAGTGCTCATCACTCAATCGCGCACCGAACGCCGCGGCGGCGGGTGCCACCAGCGGTGAATGAAACGCGTGCGACACGGAGAGCCGGGTGGCGGCAATGCCGGCGTCCTTCGCCGCCCGACTCACCGCCTCGACCGCGTCCACCGTCCCGGCGATCACCGTCTGCTGTGGGCCGTTAAACCCGGCGACAACCACATCATGGCTAGCCAGCACACCCGCCACCGTGTCCGGGGAGGCAGCAAGGCTGGCCATGGTGCCGGAGGCGCTGTGCTCGGCCATGGTGCGACCACGTACGCCAGCAACACGAAGCAGTGTGTCGCCGTCCATCGCACCCGCCCAGTGCAGGGCAGACAGTTCACCCAGGCTGTGCCCGACAGCAACGTGCGCCTCGATCCCCAGGTCGGACAGGACCCGCAGGCCGGCCATGGAGCCGGTGACGATGCGGGGCTGGGCGACCGCGGTGGCCACCATGTCGCCGTTGGTCGGCAGGGCAGCCCGCTCATACACGTCCTCAGCCCGGCCGAACCTTCGGCGTAGGGCACCGCCGCTGGTGCCACGGCCGGAGCCCTGGCCGGGGAAGAGAAAGCCGATGCGGCCTTCCTCAACCACATGGCCGCAGAAGGCCCGTCCGTCAGCGGTCAGCAGGCGGCTCTCCCCCGCCTCCAGGGCACCCAGAACGCGTCGCAGCTGACGCTCAGCGTCCTCCGGCGAGGTGGCCACGACCGCCGCCCGGTACGGCCGGTCCTGCAACTCGCGATGCAGGGTGGCGGCCAGATCGCCGAGTTGGGCGTACGCGACCTCGGGGACGAAGTCCAGCACCTGCTGTACCCGGTCACGCAGCAGCCCGGCCGAGTCGGCGTCGACGGCGAGCAGCTCCACGTCCTGCACCGAACGGCTCAGGTTCCGGGTACGGCTGTCCATCCTGGTGCGCCGTTTCGGCTCTCGCTTGTCCAGGACCACGTGGGTGTTGATGCCACCGAATCCCATCGCGGTGATGCCGGCGCGCACCGGAGTGTCCTCCGGCCACGGCTCGGCCCGTCGCAGCGCCCGCAGCGCCGCGTCGTCGGCGGTGAGCAGTTCGTGCGGGTCGACGCAGCCGATCGCCGGTGGGAGCAACTCGTGGTGCACCGCCATCGCGGCTTTGATGAGACCAGCGACGCCGGCCGCCGCCTTGGTGTGCCCGATCATGCCCTTCACGGAGCTGATCGCGGCCTTCGGAGCACGGGGGTCGGCTGCCCGGCGAGCCGTCGAGAGGGCCTTGAGCTCAGTGGCGTCGCCGACCGCGGTGCCGGTGCCGTGCCCTTCGAAGAGGCTGACGCTGTCAATCCCGAACCCGGCCCGATCGTACGCGCGGCGGAGCGCGAGCTGATAGCCGTTGACCTCCGGACGGGTGATGCCGCCCTTACCGTCGGAGGAGATCCCCCAGCCCGCGATCGTGGCGTAGACACGGTGTCCGGCCGCCAGGGCATCCCGCTCCCGCATCAGCACGACCATTCCGCAGCCCTCACCGGGCCAGAAGCCGTTGGAATTGCGGTCGTAGACGCGCATCTCGGTGCGGGCGAGGGCGCCGGTCTTCGCAAAGCCGATGATCTCGAAGGGGTCGATCGAGAGATCGACCCCGCCAGCCACCGCCACGTCGACCTCGCCGTCGAGCAGCGTCTTGCCTGCGGTAGCCACCGAAAGCAGCGACGACGAGCAGGCGCCGTCCACGGTGTAGCCGCCACCCTTGAGGTCGAAGTGGTTGCAGATCCGGCCGGCGATGGTGTTGGAGAGACCGCCGGCCAGGGTGTCCTCGTCGATGCCCGGGAACGGTGCCTTGTATCGGAGCTCAAAGTCGGCGAGAAAGGTGGCCAGTTGGTCATCGTCCCAGTTCTGATCCTTGAGTGCGGCGGTGACCATCCGCCGCACGTACGGCCATCGCAACCGCATCTGGTTGGCCCGGGAGAACTCGCCGGTGAGGCTGTTGCCGACCACCACGCACGTGCGTTCGCGGGGCAGCCCCTCGGCCATGGGGAAGCCGGCGTCGGCCAGGGCCATGGCCGCGACGTCAAGAGCCAGCCAGTGGGTGAGGTCCGTGGACCGGTAGGTGCTGCCAGCGATCTTGTAGGCGATCCGGTCGAACTCGTACCCCTCGATGACGGCGGCGTTACGCGCATAGAAACTGTCGGGTGTGGATGGGTCTGGATCCCAGTAGTCCTCCAGCCGCATTCGGACGTCCGGGAGACGACGGAAGGCACGACGACCGGAAACGGCGTTCTCCCACAGCTCGCCGGGGGAGGTGGCGTCAGGGTAGCGGTTGGCCATCCCGACGATGGCGATCCTGCTCATGCCGGCACAACCTCCTTGCCTGAGTCGGGGACGGGGGCGGGGACGGTCGACGCGTGGGCGCGGGACGAGGCGGCCAGGGACTCACGACGCTCACGGGCCTGGTTGACGAAGTGCAGCGCCCAGTGGAAGCCGCCGCGGGCAAGGCAAACAAGGGCGGTGGCGAAGAAGATCCCGTATGCGAGGCCAGCGCCAGTCAGGAAGCCGTACACGATGGCGACACCGGCGCCGAAGGCAAACTGCGCTGCGGGCGGGGACGGGCTGGTCCCCGGGTCGGTGACCATGTAGTTGGTGAACAGGACGAAGGCGGTGCCGGTCATCATGGCGAGCGCACCGGGGATCGAGACATCCAGCAGGATGCCGCGGACGACGGCCTGGAGAACGAAGAAGGACAACCAGCCCAGGATGAGCCACATGCGGCCGGTCAGCTTTCCGTTGATCATGGTGCCGCCAACGACGATGATCGCCGGCACGAACCAGTCCCAGACGCCGGTGATGTGCTCGGTGAAGTGGTATGGCGGAGCGATGCTGGCCCATGGAAAGAACAACAGGATCACGGCAATGCCAAGGTTCGATGGATTCATGTAGTGCCGCAGCCGACCCTTGAAGGGGGCCCGTAGAACCCATTTGGCACCGATCGCGACGGCTACCCCAAACATCAGCACCAGAATCTGATCGTTGACGTAGATCAGCATGTTCACCGCGAGGCTGGTGATGTGCGCCGGGTAGAGAAACTGGATCAGCCCGCGCAGCCCGTTGCCGCGATAGCGCGGTGCGCGGCCCTCCACCCGGGCGCCCACCGTCTCGAGGACGATCTCCAGTGTGTAGCCGGTGGCGAGGGCAGCGAATGGCCACAGCCAGGGCTGCTCGAAGCCCAACACGGTGTAGCCAAAGATATTGAACACCGTGATCGAGATCGCGAAGTTTCGCAGCGCCTTGATCACCTTTGGATCATGGCGAGGCGCAGCGGTCGGGGTCGCGGTCATGTCGCTCACCTCTCCTGGGCCTGGGTGCCGAGCCGGAGCGTGTGCCAGCCCGGGGTCAACTCAAGTTCCTGCTGCCGGACCTGCCCGGTGCGGTCGCGCCACCTCAGGTCCACCCGAACCGGTCCGGTGACATCCCGGCCAAGCCCGATGTGCGCCTCATGGCTGCGCTTGCCCGAGTGACCACTGCCGCCGTCAACGCGGGTGACAAAGGTCTGCCCCTCCGCGGTGGTCACCCGCACCTGAGCACCCACCACCGGAGATCCCGGTGCCGCCGTCCCGGCACCCGACGCTTCGGTCTGTCCGTCGTGGACCAGCCGGAGTCCCAGGAACTGACCGGGTGACGGGCTCTGGTTGTGGTAGAAGACCGGCTCGTCCCACTGCCGGGCCACCGCGAAGTCCAGCCGGCCGTCGCCGTCAGCGTCACCGGTGGCGATGCCCCGGGTAGGTACCGGGATGTCGAGGCCCAACTCACCGGCGACGTTGACGTAGCGCCCATCGTCACCCTTGACGAAGAAGTGCAGGCGCTGACTGCCACCGATGTCGTCTCCAGCGTTGACGTTTGGCCACCACAGCGGGTGACGCAGCAACTCGTCGTTGGCGGTGGCCAGCTCCTGCAGTTGGGGCCAACGGTTCACGTCGCCCTTGACGAAGCCGGTGGCCTGAGCAACGACCAGCTCACCGCCGTTGTCGAAGTCGGCCAGCTTGGCGTCCCAGCCCCAGCCCGACCAGGCGAGGCCGAGCGGCGCACTGCGGTCTTCGTACGGCGCACGGCCCTCGGTGAACTGCCGGCGTAGATCGGCGTTGTCCTTGGCGCCGTCGATGAAGGCGAAGTGGCTTTCCTCAATGCCGAAAGAGGTCGTGATGTTACTGACGAACAAGTCGTACCGGCCGTCCCGGTCAAGATCGCCGAAGTCGACGCCCATGCCCTTGAACGAGTCCAGACCGATTCGCTTGGACTTGGGCACCAGGGCACGACCTACCGCGCTCTCCACCAGCCCAAACTTGATCTCACCCGGGGTGGAACGGTTGTGCAGCAGCCGATCTGGGCCGAAGTCGTGCGCGACGTACAGCTCCGGTAGGTGGTCGCCGTCAAGGTCGTTGGCGCCGGCCGCCAAGGCCCAGCCTTTGGATACCTCGGCCGGCAGGACGTCGCCCACCTGCTCGAAGGTGGCGGTTGGGGTCGGGCCGGCGGTGCCGCCGGTAAACCGGAAGAAGTAGTCCTCACCACCGTTGACGCCGTGGGACATCGAGTCGTTCATCTCCACCCCGCCGCTCACCGTGTCGTCGAGGACGGCACTGTGCGGGAAGTAGTTGCCGACGAAGATGTCCACGTGGCCGTCGCCGTCGAAGTCGTCCACCGCGACCGCGTTGGTGTTCCACAGCGGCCCCTCGTACCGGGCGGAGTTTCCGGGCACCAGCTCGGTCGGCTGGTACGAGGCGGCGGAGAGCCCGGTGAGTCCGTCCTTGGCCAGGTAGAGAATCGGTGTGCGGCCCCACAGGTAGACCAGCAGGTCCATCCGGCCGTCCTCGTTGAAGTCCCCGGGAGCGCAGCCCATCGGTGCCATTGGTTTCGTCATCGGCAGCGGGTCGGGGCGCAGTGCGAACGGGGCGTACCGGTCCCCGCCCTGGCCGGGCACCGGAGTAATGCTCACCTGGTCGGTACGGGGGTCAGTGACGCAGAGGTCGTTGGCGAGGCCGTCACCGTCGAGATCGTTCATGGCGATCGCGGAACCGACCGAGGAGATCCAAGCGTCGATCTTGCTGTAGTCCTGGTTGACCCGACGGATGGCCTGCTGCGGAAACCCGCCCGGCAGCGAGATCGTCGTTGGGGTGAACCGATATCGGTCCGCCAGTTCTTCCCGCTCGCTGGCCGAGGCCGACGGCAGCTGAGACGCGAGGAACAGGCCCGCCATTAGTACAAGAGCCAGCACCCCGGCCAGCTGACGGCGCAACCATCCCACAGATCTAGACATCCGTTAATTCCTTCCGATTGCGACGAACTCGTTCGCCACGGCCTGCCGCCACACCTCGTATGCGGGTGGTCCGCCCTGCACCTCGCCGGATGGCCGGCGCAGGTAGGCCAGGTCGGCGGCCTCGGCCACGCTCATACCGCACAGCGCTCGGGTGGCCACTTCGTTGTGCGGGACCACGAGTCCCGCCCGGACCCGGGCCGACGCGGCGAAGACGCTGCCCTGGAAGACGTGCGCGCGGTGTTCATCAGCACGCACCCAGAACGCCCGCAGCTCCTCTCCGTCCGCCCCGCCGGCGTAGGTGGCCGCCAGGCTGGCACCGCTGTAGAGATCTGCCCTACGGCCGGGCGCGAAGCTCTCAATGGTCTCGGCGACCCGCTCCGCGTCGGTTCCGCAGACGAACCAGAGCGCCCGACCGATGCCCTGGTCGATGGCCCGGCCGGCGTACCCCCGGTGCGTGTCACCGGGCGGCCATCCGAGTGCGGCCTCCCGATACTGACCGTGCACATACCGGTTAGTGGCGAAGTACGCCTGATGGAAGCCGTAGCCGTCGAGCACAAGCCAGCGCAGCAGTGGGTCTGGGACCGTCAGCGTCCGCCACCGAAACCGCGGTAGCCGGGCCATTGCCCACCCGATTCCTACATACGCCATGTAGGCGTGTGGATCGCCAGGGCCGGCGAGAAACCGCCCGACGTGGCGGCCCGGGCCGGGTAAGGCGTCGAGCACCGCCAGCGCCATCGCCGCGCCCTCGTACGCGAACCCACAAAATCGCGTCGGAATCTGGTCAAGACGCTGCGAAAGTTTGTCTGACTCAGGCGTCTCAGCAGCGTAGGAATAGCCAACGAGAAATGTACTTCCGATCGTCTCGAGCAATTCCTGCGCCGCCGCGTCCTTGGCAGCAAACCCGCGCACCTCGATCTTCGTGGTGGACACGTCGGGTGTGAGAATTCGACGTCTCAGGATACGCCATGCACTGGTCACGACCTCCCCCAACTGAGGACGCATTTCGCCCTCTAACGACTGTGACTAAAATGTTGCCAGCGGTCGGAGCATCGTGTCTTCTTCGACTGTGCGAATTGCCAAAAGAAGCTCAGCAAGCGCGACGACAGCGGGCAGCATCGATATCCGTCAGCGGTAGGACGGCATGCGATTGCGGTGGCCGCGATTGCGGCGGACTGGCCGCGGACTCAACTGCGCGCCGACGTCGCGAGGAATCGCGCGCGCACCCGGTTGCGCCACATCTCGTACGGCGGCACCTGCCCATCGATGGGGCCCGTCACGGCGACCTCGTCGGCGAGCCCTACGGCCGCCTCCACAGTCAGCCCGGTCAGCCCGACCAGCGCCGTCCGGGTGTGCTCCGGGACACAGCCGGACCAGGATCGAGCTTTCGCCGCGAACACCGCACCCTGAGCGAGGTCCGACGCGTGCCCTCCGGCAGCACGATGCAACGGCCCCGCGTCGCAGCCACCGGCAAACGTGGCCGCTAGCCCGACGCCACTCCAGAGGTCCGGTTGCCGTTCGGCGGCGAATCGACCGACCGCCGCCGCCACGTTCGGGACACGACCACCGTGGATGAACCACAGTGCGCGGCCGATCCCCTGATCCACCGCACGAGGAAAGTACTCCGCCGCCCCCTGCCAGGGGTACGCCGCGAGTCGCTCCTGCCGGTCTACGACGCGGACGGTGTCGAAGTAGGCCCGGTCGAATCCGTATCCATCGACGGCGAGCCAGCTCATCGTCGGGTGGTACACAATGCCATCCAGGTCCGGCAGGACGCCGCGCCACAGCGGTCGTGGGAGCCGGGCCATCGCGAAGCCGATGCCGATGTACGCGAGGAAGAGATGCGGCTGTCCGGGCCCGAGCAGGAGTGCGCGGGTGCGGCCCGAGCGGCCGGGCAGGGCGTCCAACACCGTGCAGGCCATCGTGGCCCCTTCGTACGCGAAGCCCCGCAGCTCCTCCTCCACCAGCTCCACGCGACGCTCAAGCTCCCACTGGTCCCGGGTGTCGAGGCCCCACTCAAAGCCGCAGATCACTGCCCGCGGCACCGCTTCCAACCGCTCGGTGGTGGCCGATGGCGTCGCCGGAAAGCCCCGCCGACGGAAGGAGACGTCAGCCAGTTCCGGTGCCAGCAGCAACCGACGCACCGAGCCCACCACGGATGCCATGGATCCTCCCCAGATTCGATGGTGGGCGGCTCGGGCCGCCTCATTGGAGGGTCACCGGGTGGGATACGGGCGTGAAGCACCGACCACCATCGGCGACGGTATGTAGTGATCTACTCACCCAAGGATGCGGGCTCCTGTCGCCGGTGTGGATATTTCAGATTGCGCAGCACCCAGCAGCCGATCCTCACTTATGGAGGATTGCCCGAGGCCGCACGTTGCGAGAACACCCGTGCCATCCAGCAGTCGATAATCGCCGAAACAGACCACACACCGGAGGAGGAGGTCCCGATGACGGTGTTGGTGACCGGTGGCACGGGTTTCGTTGGAGCACACTCGGTAGTGGCGCTGCTCACCGCCGGACACCGGGTACGCCTCCTGGTCCGCGACCCGGCGCGAGTCCCGGCGACGTTGCGGCCACTCGGGATCGAGTCGGCATCCATCGATGTGGTGGCGGGAGACGTGACCGATCCGGACACGGTCGCCGCCGCCGTCCACGGATGCACCTCGGTCCTGCATGCCGCCTCGGTATATAGCTTCGACACCCGCGACCACCCGCGGATGCGGGCGGTCAACGTCCGCGGCACCGAAGTCGTGCTCGGGGCAGCCGTCACCGCCGGACTCGACCCGGTGGTACAGGTGTCGAGCTTCGGCGCCCTGCTGCCGGCCCGCCAGACGCCGGTCACCCCCGACGCCGAGGTGGGAACGCCGCGGGAGACGTACCTGGACAGTAAGGCGCAGGCCGACCGGGTGGCCCGCCGATACCAGGCCGAGGGCGCGCCGGTCGTCGTGACGTACCCACTGGCGGCGCTCGGGCCGCACGATGCGTACCTAGGCGACCAGACCACCCGCCTACGCAACGCCCTGCGCGGGCTGATGCCAATCTGGCCACGAGGCGGATTCCCGGTCGGCGACGTGCGCGACGTGGCCAGGCTGCACGCGGCGGTACTGGAGCCGGGGCGGGGGCCGCGCCGTTACCTGGGCCCGGGTCGCTACGTGGACACGCAGGAGTACCTGAGGGTGCTCCGCCGGGTGACCGGACGGGCGCTGCCAGCGATTCGCCTGCCAGCAACCGCGATGCTCCCGGTCGGCGCGCTAACCGGGCTGGTGCAGCGGGTCACCCCCGTCCACCTGCCCGCCGAATACGGGGCGATCTACACCTGCGCGGTAGCCCGCCCGGTGGATACCACCCTCACCGACCAACTGCTGGACGGCCCGACGGTACCGTTCGAGCGGACTGTCGCCGACACGGTGGCCTGGCTTGCCGCGACCGATCACATCACCCCGCGCCAGGCTGGTCGACTGGCCGCCCCACGTCCCGCGCCATTCGAGCACCCAGTCGACGGGCCGCGGTGAGGCTGGCCCAGGCGGTCACCGTAAGGAGGTCGGCATCGCCCGGAGCCCGATGGCCGTGGTCGTGGACCACGGCGTCGTCAACCTGGTGCGACGCCATCGCGGTAAGTAGTGCCAGCCGGGCCGTGGGTCGGTGGGCCGGCGCCAGCCCGGCGACGGCATCTGCGGCCCAGGCACGGCTGATTCCCGGAGGGGTTCCGTCCCAGGCCGCGATCCGCTCCCCCACCAGCTCCCGAACGACCGCCGGCACAGCGGCATCGGCCAGCTCGTCCACCACCGCCGAGGCCCGTGCGAACGCCGCGGCGATGGTCGGGCGGCCAAGCGCCCAATCGAGATCCGACGGAAGCGGCGCGGCCGGGAGCAGGGCCAGGGCAGCACCGGGCTGGACCGAACGGGAGGCAGCCGGGCGCAGCATCGCGCCAAGTAGTCGACGGGTCCCGCCGCGCAACCGACCCGGCACAGCCGGCGGCACCGGCGAATCGTCGAGGAAGACGTTCACCATCCGGTTCAGATAGTGGAAGGTCACCGCCACGCCCAGCAGCTCGGGGGCCACCGCAGCCGGGAATGGCGGCGGACCTACCACCACCGGTCCCCGCGCCCACCGCACGAGCGTGCGGATGTCGGGGTCGGTGACGACGTCGACCCGACCGGCGGCGACCGCAGCGGCATCCGGCCCCTGGACCAGCCCATACAGTGTGGACGTGTGCACGTCGACGCAGTACGGGCAAGCGTTGCCGAGGGAGACCGCCGCCGCGACCGCCTCCCGGGTGGCCCGCGTGGCATGACCGCGGGCCACCAGTGTCTCCCGAAGGAGCACCCAGGCCACGGCCAGCACCTGCGGCTGCGGGGCGTGCAGTGCCACCGGGGGCGCCAACACGCCGAACTCCCGCTCCAGTGGGTCGTATACCCGCCGCACGGCCGGTGGCGCCGACCCCCGGGGAACCGGGCGGACGTACCGCACTCGCCCCAGTGAGCGGCGGACGGCAGCCCGGGCGAACCTGTTGACCACGTGTCCTCCTCGTTCTGGTCGCCGCTAACGGACCGTCGGGGGCCCGGGCGGCACACCAACCTGCCGCCCGGGTAGCGCTGGTTCAGCGGCCGGTACCGCCGCTCACCAGTGGCAACACGGCATTCCGGCCAGCGGTGGCGCCATCCGGGGACGGCGCGCCGTACCGCACTGCGACGCCGCGCTGCCGCGCGGCTTCGACGATGGCGGGGATTGCCCGCTCGGCCAGCGCGGCGATGGTCATGGCGGGATTCACCGTCAACGCCCCGGGGACCGCCGAGCCGTCGGTGACGAAGATGCCGGGGTGACCTCGCAGTTCGTGCCGGTCGTCCAGTGCCGAGGTGGCCGGGTCGTCGCCGATGCGACACGAGGCCAGTGGGTGCACGGTATACGCCCCGACCACGTCGTTGGTCCACGGCATTACCCGGGCGAGGCCGTCGCGTTCGAGAATATCCCGCACCTCCGCGTCAGAGGCGGCCCATCCGCGCAGCGTATTCTCGGTGGGCCGGTAACGTAGCGCCCCCCGTCCCAACATCTGCTGGGAGACCCGAACGGCGTTGCCGGTAGGCGGCGGCGGGCCAAACACACCCTCGTTGTCGTCCTCGCTCATCGTGAAGATGGTCAGCCAGGACTTCCAGTGGCGCAGAAGTTCCTTCTTCTCCGCCCCAAACCACGTCGGCCCGGTGGCGTCGGGAACCTGGGCGAGGATGGTGCCGAACCCGGGCGGGAAGTAGAGCTGTTCCAGCGAGTAGCGGAGGTACTCCGGCAACGATCCGTCGAGCCGGTCCCAGCTGGCCACGCACGGCCCCTTGCCAATCTGGTATGCCTCGTACGGCACCCCGTCCGAACGGCTGAGTCCCAGCACGTCGCGCACCCGGTCCTCATTGACGACCGCGGTGTTCAGCCGCTCCCCGTTTCCGGAGAAGTAGCGACCCACGGCCGCGGGCATCGGGCCGAGCAGCTCGGCGGAACGTTGCAGAATTACCGGGGTGGCCCCGGCTCCCGATGCCAGCACCACGATTTTCGCATCGATCGCACCGCCGCCCGTTTCCACCCGGTAGTCAACGTCATCGACTACTGTGTAATGCAGGCGATAGCCACCATCAGTCCGCTCAAGCCGCTGCACCTCGTGCAGGGGTCGGATGTGGGCGCCGTGAGCTATCGCGGCCGGTAGGTAGTTGAGCAGCAGGGAGCGCTTGGCATCGAAGCGGCAGCCGGACATCATCCAGTTGCAGTTGACACACCGCTGGTTGTCGATCGCCACCGGCACCGGGTTCGCCGTGCGCCCGGCGTGGTCGCAGGCCGCCGCCCACAGACCACCTGAGTACGGCACATCGGACCAGCTCTGGCCGGTAACCGGCAACGCCTCAGCGACCCGGTCGTACCACGGTTCAAGGGTGTCGCGGCTGACCGCGGCCGGCCACATCCGCCGACCGATGCTGCCGTGCCGCTCGAAGACGAAGCGTGGAGCACGCGGCATCGCGGCGAAGTAGACAACACTGCCGCCACCGACGCAGTTGCCGGCCAGCACGCTCATGCCGTCCCCGACGGTGAAGTCGAAGGCCCGGGTCGAGGAAGCCCCGAATTTGAAATCCTGGTCAAAGTCCTGGCCCGTCAGCCACGGACCACGCTCCAACACCACCACCCGAGCACCGCCCGCGGCTAGATGGTATGCGGTGATCGCGCCGCCGAACCCGCTGCCGACCACCACAACGTCGGTACTCTCGATGGCCGTCATGCCGGGCTCCCTGAGGGTGTCGTGTCGGGGTGAGGGCGGGCGAGCTGCCGGCCGTACGAGAACTCAGGGAAGCGCCACAGCCCATCAGCCTGCGGCGGCTTGAACCCCATCGTGCTCATTCCGGGATGCCCGGCAGCAAGCGCGTCAACGGTGTGCAGATGCGCCGCGGCGTCGAAGGCGATCGTGCTGAACATCGCCAGACTGACCCAGATGTCCCGCTCGGAATGGGTGGGGTCGGTCAACCGCGCCACCAGCGCGGTGCGATCGGCGAACGTAAGGGCAACGAATGGCGGTATCGCGGGGGCGAGGCTCAGTTCACGCTCGGCCGCGTAGCCGCCGGCGTGCTCGTTGAGCGCCTCGGCGAGGTTGTCGAGCGCGGGAGCCATGCCGCCCTCGTCGGTACGGAGCACGGCGACGGCCCCGGAGGCAACCGCCCCACCACCCGTGGCCGCGCCGGCCACCGTGACATCACCGGGGAAGCGCTTCTCCCCTGGCAAAATAGTATCGGCAAATGCTTCAAGCGTCATTTCTGTCGCATCGTCCTGGACGCTGCCGTGCACGGGCCATCCCTCCTTTGACAAATGTCAGGGATCAGACGATGGGAGACGGGCTGGCCGGCCGGACAGCGTCAGGGCGAAACGTTACTGCGGCCAGGGCAAGCGCACCCGATTCGGTGTCCACGGGCTTCGGTCTCCGCCGCTAAAGCTTGCACCCAGCCGCCAACGGTACGCATCTTCGGATGTGCGCATCCAGGGTTTACTCCGAACGCGGACACCACGTCGCACAAACCGATGTGGATTGCGACAGGAATTGCGGATCTGATGACTACTGAGAGCTCCGCAAATTTGAAGAAGGACCGAATCGGAAACATCGATAGCCTGACTGACAAAGCAGTGGCCAGGAGGGACAGGTTCCGCACGATCGTCCGCGGCATCCCGCCCCAGGGCGCTCTCCTCCGAGTGGCCGCGACGGCTACGGGTTGGTCATGCTGGTCGGCCCTTCCTGGCGCCTGCCGGCCGAGTTCGGCGGGCTAGAAGCGGAGCCGGGCGACCCCGGCCCCGCCGTCTCGACAACCGGACAACCGAAGGGGTACGACGTGACCGATCAGCAGCAGGATGTGATCGCCGCCCTGATGGCGGAGGGAAAGGAGCTCGACGGGCTGGTGGCCGGACTGACGCCCGAGCAGTGGTCGCTGCCGACCCCAGCTCCGGGCTGGACGATCGCACACCAGATCGCCCACCTGGCGGCCACGTTCCGCCTCGCCGGGATGGCGGCGGCCCAGCCGGACGCCTTCACCACGATGGTGTCCCGGCTCAGCGGGGACTTCAACAACAATGTGGAGGCCGCTCTCTCGGAGTACCTCAGCGATCCGCCAGAGGTGCTGTTGAGGCGGTGGCGGGCCGAGCGCACCACCGCCGAGAAGGCTCTCGCCGCCGTGCCGCCCACCCAGCTGGTGCCGTGGCTGGTACGGCCGCTGCCGCCGGGAGTCCTCGCCGCCGCAGGAATGATGGAGCTGTTCGGGCACGGGCAGGACATTGCTGACACGCTCCAGGTCCGCCGGACGCCCACTGACCGGGTCGGGCACCTGGTCGGCTTCGCCGTCCGTACCTGGGACTTCGGCTACCTGGCCCGAGGGCTCACCCCGCCGGAGACCACGCTGCGCTTCGAGCTGACCGCCCCGTCTGGCCAGGTGTGGACCTTCGGTCCAGAGGACTCGACGGAGCTGGTGACCGGCAGCGCATGGGACTTCTGCCTGCTCGTCTGCCGACGCCGCCACCGCAACGACCTAGCGCTGCGGGCATCCGGCACGGTGGCCGACCAGTGGCTGGACATCGCCCAGGCGTACCGGGGGCCGGCCGGCCCAGGCCGAGAACCGGGCCAGTTCGCTGAGGCGGTCCGGAGCTAACCGATCGGGGCGGGGTGGCCCGTAACCGGGTCACCCCGTCGGAACGGCCGTCAGCCACCACTTCCCGTGGCCCCGGGCGCTGGCTACGCGCGGTCGGTGTCCCACGTGGTCCGGGTAGAACTGCCACATTCAGCGGGCGTAGGCCGCCGTGCCGACGCTGCGTGACG